>RFRL01000126.1 GCA_009924545.1 Planctomycetia bacterium
CGCGGTCGCCGCCGGCGTGCAGAACATGCCCCCCGAGGCGGCCGACGCCGCCCGCAGGCTCGTCGCGCAGATGAAGGGCGCCCAGGAGCAGCAGTTGAAGGCGATGGAGGCGCAGCTGGCGACGATGCCCCAGGCCCGGGCGGCGCTGGCGGGGGCCACGTGGGGCATGCAGGCCACGGCCGATGCCACCCGGATGCTGTTCACCGAGGCGGAGACGATCCGCGTTGACTTCACTGCCGACAAGAAGGGGCGGAAGCTGATCCTCGACGCCAACCTCACCGCCAAGCCCGACACCGCGCTGGCGGCGGGCCTGGCCCGGTTCGCCGCCGTGGAGAGCCCCTTCCCCGCCGCAGCCAGCGGCGCTGAACTGCTCGATTGCTCGGTGTCGGTGCCCCTCAACCAGTGGGCCCGCGACCTGATCGCCACCGCCGTGCAGCCGGTTTTCGGCAGCCTCCGGGAGACGATGGCGCCGCTGGTCTCCCAACCGGGCGGGGAGGAGAAGGTGCGGGCGGTGGAGGCGGCGATGGCGGCGGCGCGAGACCTCTTCGGGGGTGAGCGGTGGGATCAGCGGGTCACGCTCTACGCCGCGCAGCAAGGGGGTGTGCAGACCCTCACCGTGCTTGACTCGCCCCAGGCCCGCGGCGCGGCCACCGCGTTCGAGGCCGCGGCGCGGGTCATGGCCACGCCGGGGATCACGCTCGGCGTGAAGGAGTCGCCGGGGGTGCGCACCCATTTGCTCACGCCGCCTCCCGGGGCTGCCGGGCCGATGGCGACGGTCGGTCAGATGCACCTGGCATGCGGGGAGAGGGGGCTGGCCCTGGCGATGGGGCACGAGTCGCTGGCGCTGGCCGAATGGGCGCTGGCCCAGACCGCGGGGTCGGCGAAGCGGAGCCCGATCGTGCTGCGCGTCGATCCGGGCCGGTTGGTGGGACTGCTGCCCCCGCAGTTGCTCGCCGGGGCCGCGGCGCTTCCGGGGCTGCCGGGGGGTGGCGGCGTGCCACCGGGTGGCGACAACTACTCCAACTCGATCCGCGGCCGCGCCGACGGCATCGCCCAGGCGACGCAGTCGGGGAGCCCCTATCCCGGAGGTGGCGATCCCGCTGCGGGCGGCGCTCCCCCCGGTGGCGGCTATCCCTCGGGGAGCGGCTACCCTGCCGGCAGTGGCTATCCTGCCGGCAGTGGCTATCCCGCCCCGAACGGCACCACACCCACCGATCCCAATGCCGCGGCGCAGGGTGGCCTGCCTGGTCAGGGGACGGGCCTGCCGCCGGGAGTGATCGATCTGCAGGTGAAGCCGATCCGGCGCGGGATCCAACTCGATCTCGATGCCGAGGATGGGGCTCTCCGGGCGCTCGGTGGGCTCGTGTCACGGTTGGCGGCCCTCGCCCCGCCCGGTCCCGGCGGCGGGGTGCCCGTGTCGGGGACGCAACCTGGCCTCCCGGCTCCCGTGGGGACCGTGCCGACGATCAGTCCGCCCGCCATTCCGCCGTCGCCCGGGCCTAGTCCCTGACGCCCTGTCACGGCACAAGCCCTTCGGTCAGTTCGGCTCAGCTCGCGGTCTGGCAGCCACACAGCATGGATCGTTTGCCCAGGTCGCCCCAAGCCCCTGGCCATGCAAGTGCCGGCCGCAGGCCTTGCGTAGGTCCCCCCTTCACGCGAGGACCTGCCGCGGCTTTCGGCGTTCCTCATGCACCGGCACGGTGGTGACGAATAAACGAGGTGTGACGATAAGTCTGCGAATGCCGGACGGGGGGCCGCCTGGGATGAGCGCCATGCAGTGGGACGGGAGCACGCGATCGGGGTGCCGGGACGGGGATCCTCCGGCGCGCGGTTGGCTGCGCGGCGTGCTGGCCCTCGTGTCGTGTACCGCCGGCGTGGTCTGGCATCCGGCGACCGGCTGGGCCCAGTGGGCGGCGGCGGACCCGCGGCAGTACGTCGTCGCCGATGCCCTGTTCCTGCAGCGCAACAACGCCGCCGTCGATCGGGCGCTCGTGGTCGACGCCACCGCCCCCGACGTGCCCCTCGTCACCGGTGCCGATCCGCAGAGCGTGATCGGCACCGGCGCCCGGTTGCTGTACGGTGAATACGACACCGACGGCCTGGGCTGGGAGGCGGGCTACCTCGGCGTGTGGGGCATGGACGCCAACACCACGGTGGGGAGCGCCGGAGGCACGCTCCAGGCTGCCGGTGACCTCGGCTTCACGTCGGCCGGCCTCTCCGCAGGCACGCTGGCGAGCGTCTCCACGGCCACGCAGCTCAACTCTGCCGAGTTCAATCTCCTCTTCCATTCGTTCGACGGCGGCTTCGACCGCAGCTCGCGCTTCCCCTGGCAGCGGTGCGACTGGTATGCCGGCGGGCAGTGGGACTGGTTGCTCGGTTTCCGCTGGGCGGGGCTCGAAGACGCAGCCACGCTCGGTATCGTTCCCGTCGGGGCGCCGGGGCCGAGCACCTACTCGGTGCAGGCGTCGTCGAACCTGTTCGCGGCGCAGATCGGGGCGCGCGGACGCTGGAACTGGCAGCGCTGGGCCGCCGACTTCACTGCCAAGGTCGGTCCAGCGGGAACCTCGCTGCGGCAGTCGCAGACCTTCTTCGACCAACTCGCGCCTGCCGATCCGTTCCGCAGCCCTCGCGCCTCGACCGACGGCGACATGGGGATGATCGCCGAGATCAACCTCGGCGGGATCTACCGGATCACCGACGCGTGGGGCCTGCGCTTCGGCTATGACCTGTTGTGGCTCACCGGCGTGGCCCTTGCCGAGGATCAGTTCGACCTGTCAGGCAACGTCGAGCCACAGGCGGGGACGGCCATCGCCACCGTCGGCAGCGTGTTCTTCCAGGGAGCCCACCTCGGCCTCGAGGCCCGGTGGTGAGACGGCACCTGCGCGCGTGACCGGCCCGGGGCCCGAACACGCCGGTGGCCCTGTCATGCCGGTGGCCCTGTCATGCCGGTGGCCCTGTCACCCTGACGGCCCACTCAACCGGCGACTCCGTCACGCGGCGCCCCGCGCGACCGGCGATGCCGTTCAGGTCGTCTCGAGGAGCGCGACCTCGAAGATCAGCGTGGCGTTGGCCGGGATGCTGCTGCCCGCCGGCGGGTTGGCACCGTAGCCGAGGCTCGGCGGGATGATCAGCGTCCGCCGACCGCCGACCTTCATCGACTGGATCCCCTCGCGGAAGCCGGCGACGACGCCGGAGAGGTTGAACGAGGTGTTTTTGTTGCCGTCGAACTTCGTGCCGTCGAGGAGGCGGCCTTCGTAGTCGACCTTCACCGTCGCCGAGGCGGAGTTGGGGGTCGCGCCCGTGCCGACGATCGAGTCGCGGAACTCGAGGCCGGTGCTGCTCACCTGGAAGACGACCCCCGCGGGATCGCCGACCACGCTGGCCACGCTCCCCGCCACGCGGGTGGCACCGGCGCCGGCGGTGGCGGCGTTCCGCACCGCGCCGAGCACCGAATACTGTTGCACCGCCCCACCCACGGCCCCCGCCTGGGAGGCCTGGATGGCATCGGCGCGGCCGTCGCCGTCGACGTCGATGCCGGTGGTGATCACGGCGGCAGCCCGCGTGGCGACCGGCTGGGTGCCGAAGGCGGCGAAGGCGGGGGCCAGCGCCGCGTTGGCGGCCGGCGACACGTAGCCGTCATACAGTTCGATCCGCGACGAGCCGCCCTTTCCCTGCGAGATGATGAAGTCGGGGATCGCATCGGGGTCGATGCGGAACACCGACACGTTCACGCCACCGCGGAAGCCGGGGGTGAACGGCCGGATACTGTCGAGGACCACCGGACCACCGGACTGGTGGCTGACGGATCGACCACCTGCACCAAGGGGGCCACGCCGGGGCCGCTGGCGATCACCAGTTCGGCTCGACCATCGGGGCGCGAGGCATTGACGACCGTGCCCGCGGAAAAGGTGCCGAAGTCGGCGGCGGCGAGAGTGACCCCGGCGAACGAACCGGGGATCGACGGGGTGAAGGCCTTGTCGAGCACAAGCCCCTGCCAGTGGACCGGTAGAGGCGCACGTCGCCGGCACCACTCGCCTTGGCGACGGCCACGTCGGTGTTGCCATCGCCGGTGAAGTCGCCTACGGCCACGTTGAGCCCGCGCCGCTCGCCAGCACCGAACGGTGCCACGGTGAAGCGTGTGTCGCGCGAGAGCGTCACGGCGCCACTGTCAGAGACATCCTGGCGGAGGACCGCGATCTCGGCGGTGCGCCCGACACCGGGCACGCAGACGATCTCCGGCTTGCCGTCGCCGTCGAGATCCCCCAGCGCCGCCCGCACGCCCCCCTTGAAGCCCGGCTCGAAGGCGAAGCCGGTGGTCCGCGTGCCGCCGGTGGCGGGGTCGAGGAGGCGGACGATCGAGGTGCTCGCCCAGGCGGCCTCGTTGGTGGCCACGATCGACTTGGGCACGAACTTCATCGTGGCGACGGCGGAGTTGTTGGACGTGTCGCCGTCGCCGGGGAGGGAAGCGTTGACCGAGCTGACGAGGCTGCCGGTGGCGTTGGCCCCGATCGTGCCGACCACCGTGAAGCGGGCGGAGGAGCCGGCCGGGAGGGTGACGTTCGCCGACAGGTTGCCGAACGCGCTGGCCGGGCCGGTGGCCCCGCCGGCGTAGGTCGCCGTCCAGTTGGGAGAGGTGATCTGTCCCGAGAGGGCCGAGGTGAACTGGGCCGCCGTGGCGGTGGCGTCTCCCTTGTTGACCAGATCGAAGGAGAGGCTCACCTGGGTGCCAGGCACGTACCAGGCATCGACCTCGGCCACGGCGACGGCCAGATCGGCGGCCAGGGCCATGCGCCGCTCGAACATCTCCATCCCGGCCAGACCCCCGGCGTGGAGGCCGGTGCCGAGGCGGTCGCGGGGAGCGAGGGGGCGGCGACGGCGGCGGGGCCAAGACAGAGTGAAGCGCATGGTGAGACCCCCGGGAGGATGCAGCCCTCTACGCTCAAGGGTGCCCGGCAGTTCATTCGGAGTCAATTTTCCGGCCGAAAAACGCCCTTTGTTTCGCGGTCAGGCGAGGCACCCGGGGCGACCGGTGGCCCCCCAGGCGCTCACGGCGGACCGTTCGTTCGGGGTGCCGGTGCGCTGGTTCGCTGCCGGGTGAGGGGACCGACCCGCCAGGTCAGTCGGCGCCGGGCGTCAGGCGCGGGCCGACGATGGCGTGGAGCCGCTGCCGCAGGTCGTCCACGCGGCGCGGCTGGTCGGCGTAGCGGTTGTGCCGCTGGGGGAGGTCGTCGCCGAGGTTGTAGAGCTCCCCCGGCTGCCCGTGGGGGCGGTCCCCGCGCTGCTCCACGTACCAGTCGGGCACCTGGCTGATCCCGCCGGTGGGGGCGTCGATGAACACCCAATCCCCCTCACGGAGGGCGTACTTTCCGGGGGCGGTGTTGTGGACGAGCGTCGTGCGCCGGCTGGGGCCGGTGCCGAACAGGCAGGCCGCCTGGTCGAGGCTGTCCTCGGCCGAACCCGGGGGAATCTCCGCGCCGACGATCCCGGCCAGCGTGGCAAAGAGGTCCATCTGGCTGACGAGACCCTCCTCGACCCGACCGGCGGGAACCCGTCCCGGCCAGCGGACGACCAGCGGTACCCGGTGGCCCCCTTCCCAAAGATCGCGTTTGAGTCCCCGCAGCGGTCCCATGCTCCGGTGGCCGAAGCGACGGACGCGTTCGTAGGCGTAGCGTTCCGGACCGTTGTCGGAACTGAAGATCACGATCGTGTCGGCGCCGAACCCCTTCCGCTCCAGGGCGTCGAGCACCGCCCCCACCGCGGCGTCTGTCTGGACGACGAAGTCGCCGTAGCCGCCGGCGGCTGATCGGCCCACGAACCCGGCGGCGGGCACGATCGGGGCGTGGGGCGACGTGAAAGGGAAATAGAGGAAAAATGGCTGGTCGACCGACCGGCTCTCGATCCACTCCACCGCCCGCGCGGTGAGCCGGGGCATGACGGCGGTGAAGTCCCAGCCGGCGACGGCGGGGCCGGCACGACACTCCCAGTTGCCTTCGGCGGTCTGCGCCGTGTTGTGCAGGTCTGCCGACGGCTCCACCGGGAGCCGGTCGTTCTCGAACCAGGCGTACGGCGGGAAGTTGGGGACGTCGTCGCCGAAGTAGGAGTCGAATCCATGGTCGAGCGGTCCGCCGGGGATCGGCCGCGACCAGTCGAAGTCGCCGGGCGCGAACACGCGGTTGCCCTTCTCGACGCGTGGCTCGGCGCCCGGCCGGCGGATCGCCTCCCAGTCCCAGCCCAGGTGCCACTTGCCGATCGCAGCGGTGGTGTAGCCGCGGCCGCGGAGCAACTCCGCGAGCGTGAGGCGGTCGGCATCGAGGATCGGTGGGTCGAAGGCGTTGACGATGCCGTGGAACTTCCGCCAGTGGGCCCGACCGTGGAGGAGGGCGTAGCGGCTCGGGGTGCACACCCCGGACGAGCTGTGGGCATCGGTGAACCTCGTGCCGGCCGCGGCCAGCCGGTCGAGGTGCGGCGTGGGGATCTTCGTGTCGGGGTTCTGGCAGGCGAGGTCGCCGTAGCCGAAGTCGTCGGCATAGAGGATGACGACGTTGGGGAGCCGCTCGGCGGCCCGGGCCATGGTGCTGCCGTTCAGCACGGTGCTGGCCACCCCGATCGGGATCGCGATCAGCATCGCCAGTCGTTCACGCCGCATCGGCCCATCCCCCGGAGGGGCTCCTGTCGCCATCCCGTTCGCGCCACCCTCACCCGCATCCGCAGCCGGCCTTGCCGCAGCCGGCCCGGGCGGCTTCCAGCCGGGCCTGGATCGCCAGGGACGTGGGGGTGATCGACAGTCCGCCGAGGGCGGTGCAGCGCAACTCGCGCGGCATCTGCCCGGCCACCCGGCGCGCCGTTTCGATCACCTCGTCCAGCGGGATCACCTCGTCGAATCCCGCCAGGGCCATGGTGGCGCACGCCAGGGCGTTGGCGGCCGCCATCACGTTTTTGCCCAGGCACGGTGCCTCGACCCGGTTGGCGATCGGATCGCAGATCAACCCGATCATGCTCTGCAGCGCCATCGACGCCGCCGCCACCGCCCGCGGGGTCGTCCCGCCGGCGAGGGTGACGAGCGCCCCCGCCGCCATCGCCGCGGCGGCTCCCCCCTCGGCCTGGCAGCCCCCCACCTCGGCGGCGAACGTCCAGGCGGTGGCGATGAAGGCGCCGACGAGCCCGGCGGCGAGGAACGCCCGGGCGATGGCGTCGTCGTCGTGGCCGAGGCGCTCGGCCACCGCGATCACCACCCCTGGCAGCGCCGCACACGCCCCGGCCGTGGGCATCGCCACGATCACCCCCAGCGCGCTTTTGACCTCCATCAGCGCCGTCACGTAGAGGACCGTGGTGTCGAGCGCGCCGCCGTCGAGCGACCGGCCGGCGGCGAGAAGATCGGCGAACCGGCCCGACTGATGGCCGAGGACGCGGTCGGCGTGGCTCGTGCCGGCGATCCCTTGCGCGATCGACCGCTTCAGGATCCGCACGATGTCGACCATCATGGCGTGGACCCGTTCCTCGGTGAGGCCCCCGCGCTGGCATTCGTAGGCGACGGCGTGCTGCCACAAGGGGAGGCCGCGGCCGGCATCGTGGGCGAGCAGTTCCGCGGCGCTGGAGAACGGCACACGCGACGAGCGCCGCGTGGGCACCGGCAGGACCGGGTGGAGGCCGGTGTTCGCCGGAGTGGGCGAGCGCCTGGAGGAGATCGTCCGCCACGAACGCCGGCCCGCTGGCCTGCACGAGCCAGGCACCCGGCGCGGCGCCGTGCCTGTGGAGGCGCACGGTGTCGCTGGCCGCGGCGAGACAGGTGACGAGTCGCTCGGCAGTCGCCCCGTCGTGCGGCCAGAGCAGCGTCTCGTGGGCATCCCCCGCGAGCGCCAGGGGAAAGCCGTCGATGTCGCCGACCTCGATCATCCCGCCCCCGGTGGAAATCGCCCGCAGGGTGTGGTGCCGTCCGGCGCGGGCCACGGCCAGCCGGTAGGTGGCGGGATGGGGGTCGCCGGCATCGACGGTGTGGTAGGTGATGCGGCAGCCGCCCGCCTCCAGGGCGGTGGCCGATTCGGGGAGGCGGTCGTGGCTCGCGTCCCAGCCGAGCAGGCCGCCGCACAACCCCATGTCGGATCCCTGCGACTGGTGCGTCGTGGGCAGCGACCCGGCCCGGTCGAACTCCACGCGCACCTCCTCGGGAGTGCCCCCGGCGAGGTCGCGAGCCAGTCGGCCGATGCGCAAGGCCGCCGCGCAGTGCGAGCTCGACGGCCCGCGCATCACCGGCCCGATGACGTCGTTGAAGATGCTGACCAGCGGCATTCAGGCCTCGCGGAGGAAGCGGCGGAACCAGCCGCGGGTCTGCTCCCACATCGCCGGGGAGAGCACGTGGCCGACGTCCGGCTCGATGAACGCGGCGAAGTGGTCGACGGCGCCCGCGGCGCGGTAGGCGGCGGCGATCGTCTCCACCCCCTGGCGCACCTCGGCGATCGGGCTGCCCGCATCGGTGGCGCCGAAATTGAGGAGCAGCGGCCGGGGGGCGATGAGCGCCGCGATGTCGGGGGTGTCGCCGTGGGCGAAGAGGCCGGGGATGAAGTTGGGGAAGCAGTGGAGGATGTGCGTCCGGTGGATGGCGGCGTAGGTGGGGAGGCAGCAGTTGCCCACCAGGCAGACCAGCCGCTCCTCCCAGGGGCCGACGAGCCAGGTGTGGGTCGAGCCCATCGAGTGGCCGTAGCAGCCGAGGCGATCGGCGCGCACGTCGGGGCGGCTGCAGAGGTAGTCGACCGCGCGGCGCATGTCGAGGATGTTCTTCCACGCCATGCACTTGCCCGCCACGGTGAGGCGGAGGAACTCGAAGCGCTCGTAGTCGCCGTTGGCCAGGTGGGGGCTGCGCCGTTCCTCGAAGCACAGGGCGTCGGGGCAGAGGACGACGTAGCCCTCGCGGGCGAGCTGCACGCCCGTGTGCTGGGCGGGATTGCCGGCGAGCCCGGCCGGCTCGCTCTTGCCGAGGTGCCACTCGCCGTTGTGCTGGTGCCAGACGGCGATGGCCGGCGCGGGATGGCGGGCATCGACCCCCTCCGGCACCAGCACCAGCGCCGGGACGCGGTCCCCCGGCTCGACTTCATAGTCGACGCGCTCGATGCGGTAGCCGTCGCGGGGAATCGTCTCGAGGAGGCGCGGCTGGAGGTCGCAGGGCGCCGGCCAGGGGCCGCCGAGGCAGCGGAGGAGGTGATCGCGGAAGGTGACGGGCATGGTCGGCTCGCCGGTGCCGGTGGGTTGGCCACCGAGCAGCGCCAGACCGGTGGCGGCGGCAGCGACGAACCCGCGGCGGTCGGTGGCGGGAGGCGGGCGGTCGTGCGCAGCGTTGGGAACCATGTGGCCCTCCTCCCGGCGGCGCTCCACGGCGCCGGGCACAGTGTCCCACGGTGGCCGGAGGCCGACCAGTCACGACGTGCTTGACGCCCTCACCCACCGCGATCCCAATCGGTGTGCCCGGCGCGGTCATCCCCCGGGCGGGAGGATTCCGATGCGACGAAGGACGGTCCCCGAGCGGATGGAGACAGAGCCGGTGCTGGTGTCGCTCGAGCCGGGGGCGCTCCCCGCGGCGCGGGCTGGCCGACCGGCGCTCCCGGCCGCGGCCCGGGCCCTCGTGCCGCGACGCCTGCCGGCGGCGGAACAGGCGGGGAGCCACGCCCTGCCCCTCGCCAACCCGCTCACCGCCGCCCGGGTGGAGAAGCTGTTGCAGTTCTTCCGCGGGCCGGACGGCGGGGCGGTGGATGTGCGCCCCATGCGCAGGAATGCCGAGAGCGGTCCCGCGGTGCGCTACTTCCCCAACCTGGGCATGCTCGCCGGCACGGTCGACGCCCGCGGTCGGCGTGGGCTGGAGGCCGATCCCGGGGTCCGTGCCGTCGATCCGCTGCCGGTCATCACGCCGATCCTCCCGGTCGGTCCGGCGCGGCTTTCAGCGACGCCGGCTGCGCGCGTCACCTGGGGCATCCGCCAGATGCGCATCGAACGGCTCTGGGCCCGCGGGCTGTCGGGCGCCGGCATCCTCATCGGGCACCTCGACTCCGGTGTCGACGGCAGTCACCCCGCTTTCTTTCCCGATGCCATCGCGGCTTTCACGATCTTCGATGCATTCGGTCGCGAGGTCACCGGTCCGCGCGCTCCCATCGACACCGCCATGCACGGTACTCACACCGCCGGCACGCTGGTGGGCCGCGGAGTTGACGGCCGCCAGGTGGGGGTGGCGCCCGGGGCGAGTCTGGCTGCGGCGGTCGTCATCGAGGGGGGGCAGGTCATCGACCGGACGTTGGCGGGCATCGACTGGAGCCTCGGCCAGGGGGTGCGGATCCTCAATCTGTCGCTGGGGGTGAGAGGCCAGAGTCCGGCGTTCCAACGCATCATGGAGACGGTGCGGCTGCGTGGAGTCTTGCCGGTGGTCGCGGTGGGGAACGAGGGTCCGGGGACGAGTCGCTCGCCGGGCAACACACCCCCTGCCCTGTCGGTCGGTGCCATCGATCGCGCGGGGACGGTGGCCGATTTCTCGTCGAGCCAGGCGTTCCAGCGGAGTGTCGATCCCATCGTGCCCGACCTGGTCGCCCCCGGAGTCCTGATCCAGTCGGCAGCGGCGGGAGGTGGCTGGATCACCGATGCCGGTACATCGATGGCAGTGCCCCACGTCAGCGGCCTGGCGGCCCTGTTGTGGGAGGCGTTGCCGACGGCGACCGCGGCCGAGATCGAGGCGGCGATCCGCGGCTCGTGCGATGCGACGGGCGTCGACCCGCGGCGCGGGGGAGGAGGTGTTCCCGATGGACCGCGAGCGATGGAAATCCTCACCGGCGTCCCGGCACAGTCCCGGCGCCGGACGGCAGCGCCCCGGATCAACCGGTCCCGGCGGCGGAGGCGCCGCTGAATGGAGCAGACCGCTCCTCGAAGGCGCACAATTCCCCCCGTGCGAAGGGTGATGGTGTGGGTGGACTGGGGAACCTCGAACGCGCGGTCGGGCGGTTGCTGGTGCAATTCGGCTGCGTGTGCCGAATGTCCGGGTCGTGCCGATGGAATCGGTTCCATCGCGCAGCTCTGGAGGACTCTCGATGCTTCTGCGCCGCATCCTGACCGTTGTGCTTCTGGCCGTGATCGCGACCGGCTGCGTGCCCCGCACCTTCGTCCGGAAAAACCCGCTGCCCACCGACAAGGGGATTCGTTACTACCGGCCGAAGCCCTATCTCAAGGTGACGCCGCACGTGAACGCCGTGACCGGCGAGGCCTCCACCACGCAGGTGTCTGTCGATCTGGTCTACATGCCCGATTTCAGCGAGGAGTACTCGATCCACGCCCGCAGCGGATTCGGGATCAACAACACGTCGATCACGCTCGACCAGGGCTGGAACCTCACGGGCCTCGATGTCCAGTTGGACAGCCAGACCGACGAGAATCTCACCGCCTTGGGATCGCTCATCAGCAGCCTTCCGGCGGCCGGCGCGGGTCTGGGGCGCAGTGCCGCTGGCGAGGGCTTCGTCGTCACCGCCACCAACGTGCCCCTCGGTTTCTACGAGGCGGTGCTCGGCGGGGGCCCGTGCGGCAAGCAGCTCTACGGGTTCCGGTACGTCGGTTTCATGCCCTTCGCCACCTGCCCGACGGCAGGGTGCGGTGGCCCCGCCGGATTCGACTGCCAGGCCGGCAGCCACGAACTGTATGGCCTGGTGTTCGAGAACGGCGTCATGACGTTCAAGACCATCGCCGCCATCCAGCACGGCGATGCTCCGGTCAACATGCTGCGGAAGCAGGCCGTGGTGCCCGGGGGTGGCAGTGGAACCAAGCCCGATGCGGGTGACGACGGGATGGTGCCTGCCGAGTCGATCGCCCGGCCCACCGCCCGCGGTGCCGCACCCGCCGACCCGGTGTTTCCCGGGAAGACCGCCCCGACGCCGGAGCCGGCCGCCGCCCCGGTCGCCCGGTGAAGCGGCCGCGAAGCGGGTAAGAAAATGAAGCGGCCCGGTCCTTCCGGACCGGGCCGCTCCGCTCCCAATCGTCTCGCCCGTCCCCACCGGCCGGCCCGCGGGCGCATGCCGGGGGGAGGAGCGTCAGCATCGAAGGGTCACTGGCAGACGGGCTCCTCGCGGTAGACCGTCATCGGGACGCGCCGCGTCACGGTGTACGGCACCCGCTTGGGCACCATCCGCACCACGTCGATGGTCTTCGTCTCGTGCACCGGCCGGGTCGTGGTGACCGGCACCTGCCTGGTGCGGGTCTCCCGGACCATCGTGCAGACCTTGTAGGGCACTTCCTTGGTGCACTGCTCGGTCACCATCTTGCAAACCCGCGAGGTGCAGGTCTTCACACGCTGCTCGGTCTCCACCCGGCACACCCGGTAGGTGCAGGTGCGGACCTGCTCCTCGGGGACCAGCCGGCAGACCTTGTAGCAGCAGGTCTTGACCCGCTGTTCCGGCACCATGCGGCACACCTGGTAGGTGCGGCAGCGCTGCTCGGGGACCATGCGGCAGACCTTGTAGCAGCAGGTCTTGACGCGCTGTTCCGGCACCATGCGGCACACCTGGTAGGTGCAGGTGCGGACATGCTGCTCGGGGACCATGCGGCACACCTGGTAGGTCTTGAC
>RFRL01000127.1 GCA_009924545.1 Planctomycetia bacterium
GTGATCGGCGGCGTGATCGTCGATACCGGCACGATAACCGTCACCGCCGGGGGCGACATCCTCGAGGCGCGGCTCGCGGGCGGGGCGCTGGTGGATCCGCGCGGGTGGGCGGCTTGGCTCGCCGGTCAGCCCACCGGCGCGCGGCTGGTGACCCCGGCGCCCGACGCCACGGAGGGCCTCCATGTGGAGACGGTAGTGGGGGGCGGTCTCGCGTCCTGGCAGCGGCGCCTGGGAGCGGCCACCGGCATCGGCACCGGACCACCGACGGTCACCGGCGGCACCCTCCGGGCCTCGGCGACGCTGGTGGGCGAGGCGGACGGGTGGCGCGTGAGCCGGTCCACCGCCGAGGTGGAACAACTCGAAGTCGACGTGGCGGGCCGGCGGATCACCGAGCCACGACTGGTGGCCGCGGCGGCCGGGAGTTGGCGGCCCGGCGGCCCGGTGGAGATCGCGGCGGCCGAACTGCTGACCGCCACGCTCTCGCTGCGGACCGGTGGCCTCACCATGGAACGCGCGGGAGCGGCGGCCGACGGCCTCCCCGGGCAGCTCCGCGGCCGGGGGCAGTGGCAGGCCGACCTCGGCCGTCTCGGCGGCTGGCTGGCCGAACCGGGGGCGGCACCGCGCTACGAGCTCACCGGCCGGACCTGGGGCACGGTCGATCTGGTCGAGACCCCGGTCGGGCAGAACCTCCTCGTCGAGGCCACCGCCAACCAGATGACCCTCGGCGAGACGACCCCCGAGGGACCGCTGCGGGTGGTGTGGGCGGAGCCACAGGCGACACTCCTCGTCGACGTGACGCGCCCCACGGCCGCCGGCGGCGCCGGCAGTCTGTCGGTCAACCGCCTGGCCCTGTCGTCGGCGACGATGGCGGTCGCCGCCGCCGGCACCCTCTCGGAGTTGTCCAGCCGGCAATTGATCGACGTCGGGGGCACGCTGGCCATCGACTGGGATCGGCTCTCCGCCCTGGTCGTGCCCTGGACCGGCGGCCGTGTCCGCCTCACCGGCGGCGGGCCGCGGCCCTTCCAGTTGCGCCTGCCGTTGCGTCCCGCCGCACCGGTGGTCACCGCGGCGGCCGTGCCCCTGCCGGCGGGCTGGTTGGCGGCGCAGGGCAACCGGAGCCGCGCCGACGACACCGCCGTGCTGCCCGTGGAAGTGGGCCCCGATCCGGCGTCCACGGGCCGGCTGCGCTCGGTCGTCCTCGACGCTTCGACCGGATGGAACGCGGCCGATCTCGATGGCCTGCCCCTCGATGCCGGCGAGCTGCCGCTGCGGCTGTTCGAGGGACAGTTGGTCTTCGGTCCCTTCGACCTCCCCGCCGCCGGCGGACGGCTGCGCGGTGGACCCTGGCTGCGGCTGGAGCCCGGGCCGGTGGAGTTGATCGTCCCCCCGGGGCGCGTCGTCGACCGGGTGGCGCTCTCCAGCGCCATCTGTCAGCGGTGGATCTCCTGGGTCTCGCCCCTCCTCGGCCGGGCGACGCGGACCACCGGGAAGGTGACCGTCGACATGGCGGGGGCGCGGCTGCCGGTGGCCGATCCGTGGGGGGGCGAGGTGGCCTGCCAAGCGGTGTTCGAGAACCTCGAGGTCACCCCCGGGCCCCATGTGCAGCCGCTGGCTGACCTCCTCGTGAGGCTCCAGTCGGTGATCGACCCGCGCTTCGCCTTCGGCGACAAGGCGGTGCTGCTCCGGGTCCGGCCCGAGCCGGTGCGGCTGCATCTGGCGGGGGGCCGGGTGTGGCAGGAAGGGTTGGTGATGGACATGGGGCAGATGGTGGTGCGGACAGCCGGGAGCGTGGGTGCGGACGGGTCGTTGGCGATGGACGTCGAGCTGTCGCTGCGCGGCGATGTCCTCGGCGCCACGCCGGTGGTGTCGCGGTTGCTGCGCACCCCGCTCGTCGTGCCGCTCAAGGGCACGGTCGAGCAACCGCGGTTCGATGCCGCCGCGATCGACACCATCCTCGCGCGGATCATCGACAACACCGCCGAAGCGGTGATCCGCGACGGTTTGGGGCGCGGGCTCGACCAGCTCGAGATCATCTTCGGCAACCCGCCAGTGCCGGCGGCGCCACCAGTGCGGTGACCGGCCGGCCTCAAAGGCGTGTCAGACCGGTCCGACGCAGCCGCCGCTCCAGGCCGGCGACCAGCCGCAAGAGCCGCCGCCGGTAGGCGTGGTGCTCCACCTCGAGGGCGTGCCGAGGGGTGGCGATGTAGCGGATCTCCGGGGCCGGTTCCAACGCCTGGCGCCGGGCATGGAGCCACGCCGCCGCGCGCGGCGCGACGCGTGCCGCCAGCGCCATCCGGGCCACCACCCGGGCCTGTAGGTCGGTGAGTCCCCACTGGCCGCTGTCGGGTTGGATCAGACCGACGACGGCGATGTCGTCGCGCAGTGGGTGGAGCATGTGCATGAACAGCCGGGGGAGACCGTCGGCGGTGTGGAGGTGGACCGGGTCGATGAACGGGATCGTGGTCCGGTAGCCGGTGGCACAGATCACGACGTCGAACGGCTCCCGGCTCCCGTCGGCGAACTCGACCTCCGGACCGGCGAAACGGGCCACCTCACCGGCCGGAGCGAGGGCCCCGGCGGCGATCCGCTCGTAGAGGTGATCGTTGATCGTGGGATGCGTTTCCCAGAGCCGGTGGTCGGGGCGCGGGAGGCCGTGCCGCCAGGGGAGGCCGAGGCAGCGGTCGATGGCCCGGAGGCTCACCCAGCGCCGCAGCCACACCGGTGCCCCCAGGGCGAGGAGCCGCTCGTGGCGCAGGTCGGCCGGCCGGCCGAGGATCCGCCGGGGCACCACGTAGAAACCGCGGCGGGCGGCGAGGACCGTGCGCGCGGCGTGGCGGGAGCATTCAACGGCGATGTCGCAGGCGGAATTACCCGCGCCGATGACCAGCACCCGGCGGCCGGCGAGCGGTTCGGGATCGCCGGGCGACTTGTACTGGCAGGCGTGGAGGAGCCGGCCGGCGAAGGCTCCGGGGATGGTGGGGAACCGCGGATCGTGATTGTGGCCGTTGGCGATCACGATCCCGGCATAGTGGCGGCACCGGCCCCCGGCCGTGACGTGCCAGCCGCCACCACCGGCGGGCTCGATCCGCGACACCTCCGTGCCCAGGCGGATGTGTGGCAGGAGGTGGAACCGGTGGGCATAGCCCTGGAGGTATTCCAGGCAGCGCCGGTGGTCGGGGAAGTCGCCCCACGCCCGCGGCAGGGGATGGTCGGTGAACTGGGTGAGCGTGCGCGAGCTGATGAGGCGCGTCGATTGAATCACCGCCGCCGACGGCGAACCGTAGGCCCAGTTGCCGCCGATGACCTCCTCCCGTTCCAGGCACTCGGCGGGGATGCCCACCGCGCGCAGGTTTTTCAGCGCTGTCAGCCCCGACGGCCCCGCCCCCACCACGCACCAGGGACGCCCGGCCAGTGCGCTCTCAATGGCCACGGGCATGCTCCTCGAGCGCGACCCCCAACCGCGCGAGGTCTTCGGCGGTGTGCAGCCACGAGAGGCTCACCCGCACCAGGCTCCCTCCTTCGGGCACGCTCGGCGGGCGGATCGCCGGCACGAACAGCCCCGCCGCCGCCAGCCGCGCCCCGAGGCTCACCGCCGCCGCCGCCGCGCCGGCCACCACCGGGATGATCTGGGTCACCTCGGCAGGCATGCCGAGCCCTGCGCGGGCGAGCCGGTCGCGGAGCGTCGCCGCCGCCAGAAGCAGATCGCGGCGGCGCTGGGGCTCCTCAGCCACCAGCTCGATGGCCCGCAGTGCCCCCCCGGCGACCGCCGCCGGATGGGCGGTGGAGAAGATCCAGGCCCGGGCGGAGTGCTCGAGCCACTGGACAAGCAACCGGTGCCCGGCCACGAACCCGCCGGCCGCCCCCAACGCCTTGGAGAGTGTGCCGACGCGCACGTGGACCCCGGCGGCACAGCCGTGGGCTTCCACCAGGCCGCTGCCCCGATCGCCGAACACGCCGGTGGCGTGCGCTTCGTCGACGAGGAGCATCGCCCCGTGGCGCCCCGCCAGGTCGCACAGGTCCGCCAGCGGCGCCACCGTGCCGTCCATGGAGAACAGCGAGTCGGTGACGATCAGGCGCCGGCCGGGGCCGGCGCTCTGGAGGAGTCCGCGGAGGGCGGCCAGGTCGCGGTGCGGATAGACCGCCACGGTGGCCCGGGAGAGACGGCAGCCGTCGATGATGCTCGCGTGGTTGCGCGCATCGCTGCAGATCAGGTCACCCGGTCCGACGAGGGCGGCGATCGTGGCGGCGTTGGCGGCGAAGCCGCTGGGAAAGACGAGGGCCGCGTCGACGTCGAGAAAACGGGCGATGGCCCGCTCGAGCGCCGCGTGGGTGGCGCCGTGCCCGCTCACCAACGGACTGGCGCCGGCCCCGAAGCCTTCGGCGCAGGCGGCCCGGGAGGCGGCCTTCACCAGGCGCACGTCGCCGGCGTAGCCGAGGTAATCGTTGGCGCCGAAGTTCACCAGCCGGCGGCCGTCGAGATCGACCTCGCGTCCTTGCCGGCCGGACCGCACGCGCCGCGTCCGGAGCAGATCGTGCCGGGCGAGCCGATCGAGGCCGGCGTTCACCCACGCCAGCGGTTCCGGCAGTGGGGCAGCCGGAGTCGGGGGATGATCCGGTGGGGGTGGTTCGACGCGGCAGGCCATGCGGGGCATTATGGTGTCCGCCGGGCCCGGGCCTCGATGGTGCGGAACTCCGCCGCCGTCACCGGCTGCACGGACAGCCGGCTCCCCGTGCGCAGCAATTCCATCTTCGCCAGTGCCTTGACGCCGCGCAGTTCGTCGAGTGGCACCGCGCGGGCGAAGATCTCGACCAGCCGGACGTCGACCACCGACCAGATCGGGTCGGCGTCAGTGGCCCGCGGGTCGTGGTACGGACCGCGCGGATCGAGCGCGGTGAGATCGGGCCGGGCACCGCCCACCACGTCGACCACTCCCACCACTGCCGGCGGGGCGGCGTTGGAATGGTAGAACAGGCAGCGATCCCCCACGGCCATGGCGCGGAGGTAGTTGCGGGCCTGGTAGTTCCGCACCCCGTCCCACGCGGTCGTCTTCCGTGCGGCCCGCGCCAGGTCGTGGATGGAGAACGTCTCCGGCTCGCTCTTGATCAGCCAGTGCTGCATCGGATCAGCGCCGGGGGCCGCCGCCGGGCTGGATTCCCTGTTCCCGCATGCGCCGTTCCATGGCGCCGAAATACTCGTTGAACCGGGCACGCTGCTGCGGCGACGAGCGGTCGATCATGTTCTTCCGCCAGGCGTTGCGGTCGTCCTCGCTGCGGCTGCGGCCGCCAGGAGGACCGGGCGGACCGCCCCCTCCCCCGCCCTGGCCCCGGTTGGGCATCAGTGACGACAGCTTCGAGGCGTTGCCCTCGAACATCTTCCGCATCGCCTCGCCGTTGCGGATCTGTTCGTCGATGTAGGCCCCGCGCTTCTCGGGAGGCGTGGTGAAGTAGCCGTCCACGCGCGACTGGATCGCCGTCATCATCACCTTCTCCCCTTCCCGGAAGGCGGCCGGTCGCAACGCTTCCGGCAGGGCCTGCACCTTGGCGAACCAGCTCACCATCGCCGTCACCCGGGCGGCGGTGTCGAGCATCCCCTTGGGGGGTGTGGTGGGGTCGTACTTCTTGGCCAAGTCCTGCGTGAACTGCCGGAACTCGGTGATCCGCGGGTCTTCGCGCCGCGACCACCACCACCAGCCTCCGGCACCGGCCACCCCCACGAGCAACAGCAGGCAGGCCAGGGAGAGCCACAGCCCGCGCCGAGACTCGGTGGACTTCCCCGCCGGCAGGCGGCCGGGGGAGGCATGAACGCTGGGCATGGGGTGGCCTCCGCGTGACTGAGATACCGAGCCAGCCCGTAGTGTAGTGCCGCGGCCGTGCGGAATCAGGGGCAGTCAGGCGGCGTGTGCGGCGGAGGACGCCGGCGACCGAGCCAAAGAAAAAAAGGGGGGTCGGGCGCCATGCGCCCGACCCCCCCGGCGATTCCTCGCTGTCCGCTTGCGGATCAGCAACCCTTCTTCAGGAGGCCGCAACCCTTGCGGGCCTTGCCGCAACCGCCGTTACGGCCGCAGCCGTTGCCGCAGCCGTTGCCGCAGCCGCAGGCGTCGCCGCCGTTGCCGCAGGCACCGCAGCCGTCAGCGCCGTTGCTGCCGCACGGATCGACCGGCACTTCCTCGCAGATCGTCCGGCAGACCTTGACCGGCACCTGCTTGGTGACGCAGTGGGGGACGCAGACCGTGTAGCACTCGGTCTTCGTCTCGCACACCGTGTCGAACAGGGTGACGGTGTAGTTGCAGCTCTTCTGCTGCGGCACCATCACGGTGTAGCACACCTCCTTCGAGCGGCACTCCGGGACGCACTTGTTGACCGTGTAGGTCGCGGTCCGCGTCTCGCAGCGGAACTTCGTGACGCAGTGGGTCTTGGTGCGCGTCTCGGGGACCATCTTCGTGACGCAATAGGTCCCGCTCCGGACCTCCTCACGGCACTTGTTGACCTTCACCGTCCGGGTCCGCTGCTCCGGGACCATCTTGGTCACGCAGTAGGTGCGGGTCCGCTCTTCGCAGCGGCTCTTGTGCACGCACTTGGTGCGGGTCCGCTCCTCGCAACGGAACTTGGTCACGCAGTAGGTGTAGGGGACCTGCTCCGTGACGCACTCCCACTTGGTGCACTCGATCTCACGGGTCTCGCAGGTCGGCACCCACTTGCGGCAGCAGACCGTCTTCGGGCAGCAGGGGTTGCCCTCGGCGTCGTACTTGCCGTTGGCCGAGATCTCCTTGACCTCGGTCTGCCAGCTGCCACCGCGGACCGTGATGGTCTTGGTGAACTTGCCGGGCACCCGCTTGGTGACCGAACGGAAGCCGGTCATCTGCTCGGTGTAGGGCACGCGCACCGAGTAGGTCTCTTCGACCTGCTCGGTGTACGGCACCCGCACCGTGTAGCTCGCGGTCCGCTCTTCCTTGACCGGCACCATCACCGTGTACGCCTGCTCGACGCACTCGGTGTAGGGAACCTTCACCGTCCAGCTCCGCGTCCGCTCCTCTTTGACGGGCACGCACACGGTGTAGGACTTCTCGATCGTCTCCGTGTAGGGGACCCGGACCGTGTACTCACGGGTCCGCGTCTCGGGGACGATCGTGTTGACGGTGTAGTTCACCGTCTTCGTCCGGGTCTCGGGCACCATCACGGTGTAGTTCCGCGTCCGCTCCTCGGTCCGCGGCACCCGCTTGGAGACGGTGTAGGACCGCTCCCGCTGCTCCTTCGACAACTCCTGCACCTGCACGTCACGCATCTCGGTGACCCACACCCGGCGCTGCACCGAGCGCGTGGCCGGAGCGGCGACGGCACCGTCGGCGATGATCGCCGACTCGGCAACCGGGGCCGACTCCGACACGATCGCCCCTTCGGCGGCGGGGGCGGCGGCCGCATCGGTGGTGCCGACGAGGACCGAACCCTCCTTCGCACCCTCGATCACGGCATCCTGACCATGGGCCAGGCCGTTCCCGCTGCAGATCGCGGCGGCGGCCACCCACGGCAGGAAGCCGAACGTCAAACGCTTCTTCACGGAATCCTCCAATTGGATGAAAAAAACAGACGCACTCAACGGTTCGCGAACACGGAGACCGGTTGCCGGCCGCGGCCGCCATCCCCAGTCGATGGCGTCGGGCGGCGCGATGGCCGGGTCGAGCCTGCAGATGGCCTCCCCCGGCGGCGGTCGGGCAGCGGATACCAGGCGCTGTTCCGCGACCGCCAGGGTTTGCGCGAGCGGCAAACTCACAGGGAGTGATCGGGTCGCCGCGACCGGAAAACCCACCACGGCCGGAAAAGAACCGACCATGCCGACGATGCCGGTCGTGACGGCATCAGGCTGCGCGGAGCGGTGCGGGCGTCACGCCCGCGCGTCGTCCACGATGATCACGATCAACTCGCGCGGGCCGTGGGCCCCGAGGACGAGGATCCGCTCGATGTCGCCGGTGCGGCTGGGGCCAGTGATGAACGAGAGCATGCTGGGAAGCCGTCCGGCATGCCGCTGCCGGGCCTCCTCCAGCGCGTCGCCGAGGGTCGCCACCACCTGGTCGGCCGTGGCGATCACCAGGTGCACGGGGGGCAGCACCGACAGGCCGCGCCCGCCGCAGGTGGCGCTGCTCACGAGGATCGAACCGGTCTGCGCCACCAGGGCCTCGCATCCAGTAATGCCGGCATCGCAGCCCTCCAGGGCATCCTTGGCGGCCGCGCTTTCGGCACCGGACGGTCCACCGTGGTCGTCCACGCAGTGACCGTGGTCGTCCACGCAGTGACCGTGGTCGTCCACGCAGTAGGTGGCGCACGGGACGCCCGCGAGGAGCGGCGCCACCAAGGGATGGCGGTGGTGGGCGATCCGCCGCCAGTCGCGCTCCCGTGTCAGGGTGAAGACGAGGTCCGCGGCAGCGCTCATGTCGGGCAGGCGATGGACCACGGCGCGGAGTTTGCCGAGGTTCTCCACGAAGATGTTCATCGTCTCCGCCGGCGTGTCCCCCCCGTCGGGCAGCCAGGGGCGGGAGGCGCCGGTGGAGAGGATCGGCAGGCCGCCGGCGGCAGGCTGCGGCGCATGGTGGGCCAGGTGTGGGAGTGGCGCCGGGGCGGCGAGGGCCTCGCGGACCCGGGCGAGGATCGTGTCGCGGGCGGAGCGCCCGGCCGGCGCGGGGGCGCTCATGACCGTCTCCCGCGGAAGCTCCACTGGCTGCGGAAGGAGTGCCGCGGCGCCGGCGGCAGGTCGCGCGAGTCGAGCCACTGCGCCAGAAGCGGCGGCCGGAGCCACTTCGCGACCGGGAGCGTGAGCCGGCCGACCCGGCCGGCGAGGGCGAACAGCCACGGGCGCGCGGCGACGAAGGCGAAGAGGCGGTGGCCGAGCCGCTCCCAGCGGTGCGGCGCACAGCGCGCGGCGTTGCGCCGGTTGTGGAGGAGGTGATGGTGGATGTCGATCCGCACCGGACACGCATCGGTGCAGGCGCCGCACAGTGAACTGGCCCCCGAGAGGTGATTCCAGTCTGCCAGACCGCGGAGATGGGGCGTGATCACCGAGCCGATCGGCCCCTGGTAGGTGGTGCCGTAGGTGAAACCGCCGACGTTCTTGAAGATCGGGCAGACGTTGAGGCAGGCGCCGCAGCGGATGCAATGGAGGGAATCGCGCTGCTCGGGGTCGGCGAGGATGGCGGTGCGCCGGTTGTCGAGGAGCACGACGTGCATCTCCTCCGGGCCGTCGCACTCGCCGGGGCGGCGCGGGCCGGAGTAGAGGGTGTTGTAACAGGTGAGCGGCTGGCCGGTGCCGGCGGTGGCGAGCATGGGGAGGAGGACGGCGAGGTCGTCGAGCCGCTCCACCACCTTCTCGATCCCGGCCAGCGCGATGTGCACGCGGGGCAGGCCGGCCGTGAGCCGGGCGTTGCCCTCGTTTTCCGTGATCGAGATCTGCCCCGTCTCGGCCACGAGGAAATTGGCCCCCGTGATCCCCACGTCGGCCTCGACGTACAGCCGCCGCATGTGGCGGCGGGCGATCATCGTCAGCTCCTCGGGGTCGTCGGTCGGGGGGCTGCCGAGGTGCCGCGTGAAGAGGTCGCTGATCTCTCCCCGGCGGACGTGCATGCAGGGGAAGACGAAGTGGTAGGGGGGCTCGCCGCGGAGTTGCTGGATGAACTCGCCGAGGTCGCTCTCCACGACGCCGTAGCCGTCGGCTTCCATGGCGGCGTTGAGGTGGATCTCCTCGCTGGTCATGCATTTGCTCTTGATCACCGCCCGGGCCCCGGCCGCGCGGAGCAGGTCGAGGATGATCCGCCGCGCCTCCCCAGTGGACGACGCCACCGTTGGCCGTGAAGGCGGCCTCGAAGCGAGGCAGGAGCTCGTCGAGGCGGTTGACCGCCGACCACTTGGCGACGCTGGCGGCGTCACGGGCGTGTTCCCAGTCGCGGTACCGCGACTTCTGGGCGTCGCGGGTCTGGTAGTAGCCTCCCAAGGCCCGGCGCACGAAGGCCCTGTGCTCGGTGTCGCGGACGCTCGTGGCGGCGTCGCGGAGGAAGCGCCGCTTGGCTTCCGCATGGTCCCCCGGGTGGGCGGCATCGTCCGGTCCGGGCCGGCCGTGCGGCGCGAGAGGACGGGTCCGGAGCGATCATGATGGTGGTCGTGGGGGGAGCGGATCCAACGCCCGATGATAGCCATGAGGAGACCGTGAGGGTGCCTCCACCGTGGATTTCAGCCCCTCCACAGGGTAGAAATCATGGTGTTTTCCCTGCCCGCCACCCCGCCTGGATCCGGCGCCCCGCGCCGCCCGCATGGTCCCCTACGCCGCCTTCGAGCGTTTCCTCTTTCCGGGCGGCATGTGGATCGGCCTGGCGGCCCTGTGGGCCGCCTCGTGCATGTGGATCGACCGCGACGCCCGGGCAACCCTGGGGCGATCGATGCCGTGGTCGTTCATCTATTGTCTCGTCGGGGTGCTGATGCTCCTCCTCGGCTACAAGTGGGGGCTCGGTGGGCTGCCGTTGTTCGTGCTCCTGGTGCCCTCGGCATTGGTGGGGTATTGCGCCTACCGCGACACCAAGGCTCCGCCTTTCGACAAGATCCTTCACCCGCGGACCGCCATCCGGCTGCTGCGCAACGTGGCGGCCCTGGTCGGGCTCGGCGAGACGGTCGATCGCCTCTTCGCCCAGCCGCTGCGGCCCGCCGCCAAGGGGCCGGTGCAGATCCAACTGGTCAAAAAGGACGGCACGGTGGTCGACAGCCGGGGGCGCGACGAGACCTCGCGGGCGGTACGGGCGCTGCAGGACATCTTCCTGAAGGTGGTGCCGATGCGCGCCACCGACATCCACATGGAGCCCAAGAGCGGCGACGAGATGGTGGTCCGCTGCCGCATCGACGGAATCCTGCAGCGCGTCTCCGACCTGTCCGCCGACGAGGGCAAGGCGGTGCTGTCGGCGATGAAGGTCCTGGCCGACATGGACATCGCCGAACGGCGCCGCCCCCAGGACGGCACCTTCGCCGTGATCATGGGTGAGCGGCGCTTCGACGTCCGTGCCGCCAGTGGCCCGACCAATTACGGCGAGAAGATGTCGCTGCGGCTCCTCGACGCCGATGGGGGCATGGTGAAGGGTGGGCTGGGGAAGCTGGGGATGCGGGATGCGATCCTCAAGCCGCTCCGCGAGATCTGCCAGCAACCGCACGGGATGCTCATCGTGTGCGGCCCCACCGGGTCGGGCAAGACGACAACCCTCTATTCAGCGCTTGGCGAGATCGATGTCTACTCGCGGAACATCATCACCATCGAGGATCCGATCGAATACCGGCTGGAGGGGATCTCGCAGACGGCGGTCAACAATGCCGCCGATCTGACCTTCGCCAAGATCCTCCGCTCGACCCTCCGGCAGGATCCCGACGTGATCCTCGTGGGTGAGATCCGCGACAAGGAGACGGCCGAAATCGCCATGCAGGCGGCGATGACCGGCCATTTCGTGTTCACCACCCTCCACGCCAACGACGCCCCCACCACGATCACGCGGCTCATCGACCTGGGGGTCGACATCAGCCTCGTGCAGTCGGCGGTGACGGCCGTGCTGGCACAGCGGCTGGTGCGGCTGTTGTGCGAGAAGTGCAAGGAACCCTACGACCCGTCGGCGGAAGAGCGCCAGCGGCTGGGGCTGCCCGCCGACAAGCAGATCACGCTCTACAAGGCCCGGGAGAAGGGTTGCACCCAGTGCCTGGGCACCGGCTACCGGGGGCGGACGGGCGTGCACGAACTGCTCGTGTTCGACGGTGCGATCCGCGACCTGCTCGTGGGCCGACCGAGCGTGCAGGTGATCCGGGCGGCGGCGCGCAAGGCGGGCATGCGCACGCTGCTGGAATCGGGGGTCACGAAGGTGCTGTCGGGGCAGACGAGCGTGGACGAGGTGCTGCGGGTGCTGAAGTGAACCGGTGCAGACCGGTGGGTGCCCGACAGCGAACGGGGCGCGGTGTGACGCGCGGATCGCGGTGGACCGGGGTGATCCCCGGGAGGACGGACGATGCTGTTGGCTGACGGCCTGTTGCAGCAGTGGGGCGACCTCGGGGCGATCGCGGTCGTGATCGCGCTGGCGCTGGTGGGGATGAAGAGCGGGCTGTTCGTGGCCACGCTGTGGGGGATGACGGCGCTGGTGGCCGTGATGGCGGGCCTGGCGTGCCTCGACCGGGTGGCGGCGTGGCTGCAGATGGCCGAGATCGCCCCGGTCTATCTGCCGGCGGCGTCGTTTTTCGTCACGGCGGCCGTCGTGGCGGTGGGGCTGCGCCTGGCGGTGGGGGCGCTGGTGGAGGAGGACGAGGTTCGCTTTCCCCCCCTCGTCGACACCTTGGGCGGTCTGGCGATGGGGGCGCTCGGCGGGGTGATCGCCGCCGGGGGGCTGCAATTGCTGCTGTCGATGGCCCCGTTACCGTCCTGGCTGGGGCGGCTCGATCCGCGCCGGCAGATGGACCTGGGGGGGCCGCTGCTCGAGTGCTTCGCCCGATGGGCCGCGGCCGACGACGACCGGCGCAGCGTGCTCCTCAACGGCG
>RFRL01000128.1 GCA_009924545.1 Planctomycetia bacterium
GCGCGAGCCGGTGGCGACCGAGTGAGCGCCGCGGCGATGCTCACTTCGCCTGCATGAGATAGGCGAGCAGGTCGGCCATCCCCCGGGCGTCGATCGACCGCTCAAAACCCTCGGGCATGAGCGACCGGCGCGTGTTGACAAGCGACTCGATCTCGTCGCGTGGGAGGACGACGTCGGTGCCCTCGGCCGTGCGGAGCGTGACGGCGCCTGCCGACTCGGCGGCGATCACGCCGGTCACGCTCCGGCCCGCGTCGGTCACGGCCGCGTGGGCGAGGTAGGCCGGGAGCACCTCGCGGTTGGGGTCGAGGATCCCCAGGAGCATCGCCTCGGGGCCGCGCGCTTGCATGGCGGCGAGGTTCGGCCCCAATTCCCTCCCCTGACCCTCGACGCGGTGGCAGGCCACGCAGTGCCTGGTGAAGATCGCGCGGCCGGCGGCCGGGTCGCCTCCGGCCGGGAGGCTCGCCCGGTAGGCGGCGACTAGCGCGCTGCGATCGGCGGCGGGGGGCGGGCCGAGCACGGCGGCGGCCCGCGCCCGCACCGTGTCGTCGGCGAACGACCAGAGGGCGGCGGCCTGCGACCGGTCGAGTGCCTCGGTCGGGAGGCGGCCCGATTCCACCTGCTCGAGGAGCACCAGCGCCCGCGCCTGTGTCCGTGACAGGCTGGCGATCGCCGCCGGGCGCACGCCGGCGGGCAGCGTCGGCAGGGCACCGGCCAGAGCCTGCATGGCGGCGTCGTCGCGCATCCCGTCGAGGGCCGCGACGGCGGCGGCGATCACCCCTTCGGGCTCGGTGCCATCGAGGAGGGCCGCGACCGGCGCCGCGCCACCGAGGGCCACCAGCGCCACCGCCCCGGCCCGCTCGGCCTCCGGGCGGGTGCGATCGGCGAGGATCGCCCGGCCGTGATCCACGACCCGGTCGAGGAGCGCCGCGGTGGCCGCTACCGGTTCGACCTCCCGAAGTCGGCCCCCGGCGGCGGTGACCGCCGCATCGAGTTCGACGAGCAACGTCGCCGCCTCCGCATGCTGCCTGATGCGGTGCTCGAGCGCCTCGAGCGCCGTGGTCAGCGCCCGGGCATCTCGGCTGCGGCCGATCTGCGCCACGAGTCCCGGCAGCGCCGCCCGGGCGCCGGCCGTGAGAGGCGCGTCGGCCGTGAGCCACCCGTTGACGATCCGCCCGGCGCGCCCCGCAGCCGACGTGAATGCCGCCATCCGGCACCAGGGATCGGCACCGTCGCGGGCCAGGAGCTTGGTGAGCGATTCCAGGGCCGCCTCGTCGGGCAAGCCGCCGGCGGCCAACGCCAAATCCAACCGTACGGTGATCTCCTCCTCGCTGGTCGCCATGGCAACGAGCGTCGGGGCCAGCGCCGCCCGCCCGGCGTCATCGAGCTCCTCGACGAGGCGCACCCCCGCGCAGCGCACCAGCGCCCCGGGATCGGTGAGACACTCGCGCACCACGGCCCCGTCGACGGCCCCCAGACCGGCGAGCGTGACCGCGGCTCCCTGCCGGCCGCGCGGATCGGAGGTCTTATCGGCAAGCAGGCGGCGCAGCGGCTCGACCGCCGCCGGATCGCGCCGCGTGACCAAGAGGCGCCGGGCCGTGTCGCGGTGCCAGCCGTTGGGATGGGAGAAGAGGGCCACCAAGTCGGCGCTCGTGGCCCCGGCGAGGCGCGGCGCCGGCCGGCGCGGGCTGCCTTTCGCGCTCAGCCTCCACAGCCGGCCGGTGTCGCGGCCGCTGGTCAGATCGAGGTGCTGCTTGATCGGCGGGGCGAGACTCGCCGGATGCTCGATCACCTCGCGCTGCATGTCGATGATCCACAGGCCGCCGTCGGGGGCGTTGGCGAACTGCACCGGGCGGAACCAGATGTCGGTGGCGGCGACGAATTCGCTGTCGGCATCGACGCGCTCGGCCCGGACGCCGGCGCCGTGGGGGATGAGCCGCTTGCGGTGGACGAGGTTGCTCCCCACGTCGCCCACCACGAGCATGCCGGCGAGGTCGCCGACAGCGTCGCCGCGCACCACCGTGATCCCGGTGGCACTGGTGAAATAGCCGGCCGGGCGGCCCCCGCCTTCCACGACGCCGGGCACGATACCGCTGGCGCGCAGGCGCGTCCGCAGCACGCGCCACGGTTCGACCGGGCTGGCACGGAACACCGCCGCCTGCGGCCCCTCCACGGCGATGCTCTCCTTGGCGCTCCCGGCGGCGAAAGCGGGGTTCCGTCCGAGGAACCGGTCCGGGATCAGCGCCCGGATGCAGTGGTCGCTGTTGTGGCACAGGTACTTTTCGCCCCCGTCGGCGAACGACATGCCGTGCTGGGCCCCGCCGGTCTCGGGGCGGAGGTCGAGCGCCCGCGGATCGAAGGAGAAATCGCGGCCGCGGATCGCCACCGTCGCGCCGCTGGCCTGGCCACCCGGATCGACAGCCCGGACATCACCGCCGGTGGAGCTGCCGGCGCCATGGATGCGGTTGTCGGGCCCGAAGTGGAACGAGTTGAACAGGCCCTGGACGTTGCCGGTGCCAAAGCCGGTGAACACCACGCGCCGCTCGTCGGCCACGCCGTCGCCATCGACGTCCTTCAGCCAGAGGATGTCGGGGGCATCGCCGACGAACAGGCCGCCGTCCCAGCAGACGAGTGCCGTCGGCCAGGCCAGGTCGGCGGCGAACACCGTGGCCCGGTCGGGGCGGCCGTCGCCGTCGTCATCGGTGAGGAGGCGGATGCGGCCGAGGCGCTGGTCCTGGTCCTCGCTGTAGCCGCGCATCTCGGCGGCGAACAGCCGGCCCTCCTCGTCCCAGGCGATGGCCACCGGACTGGCCAGGAGCGGCTCGGCCACCATCAACTCCACGTCGAACCCCGCCGCCACGCGGAGCGTGTCGCGCGCCGCGGCCGCCGGGACCTGGCCGATGCGGGGCAGGTCGGCGGCGTAGTCGGCCGCCGCCGGCTCGTCGGCCCCCGCGCCGCCGGCCACCAGCGCCTGGAGCATGGTCGCTACCACCATCCACCGCGCGGGTCGCAATCTCACTGCCGCACCTCCAACAACTGCCGCATCGCCGCCAGGAGCGGCGCCTCTGCCTCGGGCCCCACGAACGAACTGGTGGGGAGGACTTCGTAGCCCCCTTCGCCGTAGGCGGTCGCAGTGCCGATGTAGCCGGGGCCGTAGTCGCCGTAGGCGGCCATCATCACGTGGAGATCGGGACGCATGGCCTGGGCGGCGAGTTGGTATTCGATGAACAGTTCCCCGGGGAGGTGCAACATCCGTACGGAGCCGATCCGCAGGCAGGTGACCGGGATCGCGTGTCCCTCCCGGGCACGTTCCAGGAACGCGAGGGTGTCGGCGGCGGCGAACGTGCCCCGGTCGGCGGTGTCGCGCACGCTCTTTTCGATCGCGGCGCGGTCGAGATCGCCGCGTGCCGCCAGCCGGACCGGCGCGGCGGTAAACCCCACGTCGGCCGCCGTCACCGGCCGCCGGTCGGCCTCCGCCGCCTCGTGGGCCCGGCGCATCCCGGCGGCGAGACGCGTGGCGAGGATGACACGGTTGGCGTGGGCACCGTCGTTGTATTTCCCGGCGGCGATGTTGCCGGCGGCCCCGGTGAAGTGCACGTGGAGCGCGGTGGGCACGTCCTGCGAGCGGAGCATCCGGGCGATGCCCGGGAAGTCGGGGCCGGGCACCCCGGTGCGGTAGTAGCTCATCGGATGGGTGGCGTAGGCGGTGAGCACGGCCAGCGGCGTGGTCCCGTCGAAGAGCACCAGCGCCTGCACGAACGGATCGATCGTGCCGTCGGGCTCGGCGCGGAGGGCCGGATCGCGCGTGGCGCTGCCGCGCCACGCGCGGAGCTTGCCGTCGGGACCGATGAGCCGGCGGTTGCTGGCGATGCCCGCCACCTCGGCCCGACCCCAGCCGACATGGGTCAGCGGGCGGGCCGTCGGCAGCGCCGCCGTGATCGCGGCGGCGGCCCGCGCGATCACGTCGCGGGCCAGCGTGCCGTCGAAACGCGGGAAGGTCTTGATCCCCATCCCGGCGAGGACCTGCTCGGCGGTGAAATCGGCCTGGGGGGCGTCGTGCTGGTGGAGGGCGTGGACGGCGACCCGGTCGGGCACGGTACCGGCCGCCGCCGCCAGGCCGGCGCGGAAGGCGTCGTGGGCTCCGTTGCCGATCCCGATCCAGTCGATCGCACACAGCACGATCGGCTCACCGGCCCCGGTGATCACGATGCCGCGGCAGCGGAGCGACAAGTCGGCGGCGCGTACCGCCGGACCATAGGCCATCTGCACCCCCACCGGCGGCGTCGCATCGACGTCGAACGTCGCCAGCTTCAGCGCCGCGTCCGGCGCGGCCGCACCCACCGGCGTGACCATGCCCGCCATCACCAGCCCGACGGTCGCCACACACGCCCACCGCCGTGTCATCGTCCGCATCACGAGCCTCCGTTTCCCTGGCGGCGTTTTCCTGCCGGCGGCGCTGCCACCGAGTCGTCGCTCTCGGGCCCAGCCGTCGTCCGCTCACTTCGCCCGTCACTTCGCTCGGTGGAGGAAGGCCACCAGGTCGGCGAGTTCCTGCGCCGAGAGGAGGGTGTCGTAGCCCTGCGGCATGAGCGACACGCGCCCCGGCTCGATCGCCTCCACGCTGTCGCGCGGCAGCCGCTCCACCACCGTGGCCGACGTCTGCACGGCGACGATGCCCCCCGGCTCCTCGCGCACCACCCCCTGGAACGAGCGCCCATCGGCCGTGATCACCATGCTCGGCTCGTAGCTGCGCACGAACGTGGCACTCGGCCGGACGATCGCCTCGAGGAGGTCGCGCGGGGTGCGGATCGCGCCGATGTGGGAGAGATCGGGGCCGACGCGGCCACCGACGTAGGCCATGGCGTGGCAGGTGGTGCAGGCGCCGGTCTTCCCGGCGAACACCGCATGACCGCGCACAGGATCCCCCGCCGGGAGCGCGGCGAGGAGCCGTTCGAAGGCCGCGCGTTCCGCAGCCACCTGGGCATCGGTGTGGGCCAGGAGCGCCGCCCCGGTCGCGGCGGCAGCGGCAGGGAGGTTGCGCACGGCCGTTTCGAGGATCTCGCGACGGATGCCGCCGGCCGCCGCACCGGCGGCAAGACCGGCGACGGCCCGCTCCAGCGGCGCGCCCCCCTCCTTGGCCAATCCGGGGAGGAGGATCGAGGCCTCCTGGGCACCGAGCTTCGCGAAGGCGTCGCCGACGCGGAGCCGGGCCGGTTCGCCGAGCGTCGCGGCGGCGAGGACCGTGGCGGCGGCGGCCCGGTCGACGGGCGACTCGCCGAGCGTGGCGATGAGCACCATGCGCCCGACGACCTCGTCGGGTAGGTCGCCGGTGGCCTCGCCGAGGAGACCGAGGGCCTGGAGGATCGCCTGCGGCGGGAGCGCGCCCGCCTCCTCGATCGCCAGGGCCACCGGCTTGAACGCCCCCCGCGCCTCCTTGGAAAGGGGCAGGCCGGCGAGCACGGCGACGGCCGCGCCCGACTCCGCGGCGGCCGCGGAACCGCGTTCGGACGGTCGCGCGACAAGTGCCACGAGCGCCGCCATCCACGACCGGGGCGCCGTCTTCGGCCGGGTTCCCTGCATCACCTCGAGCGCCGCACCGCGCACCGCCTGGTCGCCGTCGGTGAGGGCGGCGGCCACCGCGCCCGCCACGGCGCCGTCGCCGGCGAGTGGGGCGAGAAGTGCCACCAGCGCCGTGCGCTCCGCGGCGGGGGCGGAGGTCATCCGGCCGAGCAGATCTCCCGCCGCACCGGCCAAGGCCCCCGCCCACTGGGGATGATGGGCCGCCACCCACCATGCCGCGTCGCGCACCAGGGGATCGTCGGCCGCACAGAGCGGGATCACGTCGTTTTCCGCGAGCGTCGGGTGCGGCAGCCGGTTGGCCATCTGATCGAGGGCCACAAGCGCCGCACGCCGGATGGCCGGAGAGCGCGCCTGCAGCGCCATCCGCAGCGGGCCGGGCGCAGCCGTCTCGATGAGGCCGTAGAGGATGGAATGGTCGAGGGCCCGGTCGGCCGGGCGCTGCGTCGCGGCCAGCAGCGGCGCCACGGCCGCCGCATCCCCCAAGCGCCCCAGCGCCTCGGCCGCGGCCCGGGCGACAGGCGGCTCGTCGGTCTGCACGATCACCGCCAACCGGTCGAGCGCCTCCCGGTCGCGGTGGAGCCCGGCGGCATGGCAGGCGGCCTGGCGCACGCCGGCCACCGCGTCGTCGAGACCCGTGCGCACGGCGAGGCGCGCCGCGGCACCGTCGATCCGCGTGAGCGCCCAGATGGCGTTCTGCCTCACGGCCGGGGCGGTGGCATTCGCCAGCACGGCGGCGACGGCCGGCACCGCTCCCTCCCCTGTCGCCGCGAGACGGTCGATCGCCCGGGCGACGACCGCGGGGCGCGGGTCGGCCAGGACCGCGGCGAGCGCCGCTTGGTCGAGCGACTCCCAGGTGATGGCCCCCCCCCGCGGATCGGCCGGCCGCGCCACCCCGGTGCGCCGCACGCGGTGGATCGCCCCGAGAGCCGCCGGCTTCTCGAGCTGCGAGGTGGGGCAGCAGAGCTTGTACCACCCGCCGGTGTCGACGACGACGAGCGACCCGTCGGCATCCTCGACGACGTCGGTGGGATGGAAGTCGACCGCATCGGACCGGAGGAACGGCTCGTCGACGGTGGTGAACGTCGCCCCGGCGGGCACGAGCCGGTGGCGGAACACCGTGCGCAGGTTGAAGGCGCAGGTGAACAGGTCGCCGGCGAAGTCGGGCCCGAGGCCGAACCCCGAGTGGAGGTGGAGGCCGGCGGGGGCCGCGGGACCGAGGTGCGCCAGGGGCGGCAGCAGGTCGCCAGTCCGCGCGTGGCCGTCGAGCACGCCATGGTCCTTGCCGTAGACGCCGCCGTAGAGGGCGTGGATCAGCCCGTCACGCTGCCCACCCCCGGGGTGGACGAGGAACGTGCAGGAGAGGATCAGCTCACCGGCCGGCGTGAACACCACGTCGACGGGATTGTCCATGCCGCCGGTGAGGACCGGCTCCAGCTCCGTGCCGTCGGGCCGGGCGCGGAAGATGTGGCTGGCACGAGTCGTCCAGCCGGGCCGGCCCGGCAGGTCGTGGGTCTGCGCGGCGAACGCTCCCTTGCACCAGTGGATGCGGCCGTCGCGGCCGAGGTAGGGGCCGTGGAGATCGTTGGCACAGCCGGTGAGCGTGCGCCCGTCGAACCACACGTCGCGCGCCTCCGCCACGCCGTCGTCGTCGGCGTCGGTGAACTTCCAGATCACCGGCGGCGCGGCGACGTAGAGGCTGCCGCGGTACCACAGCGACCCCTCCGGCATCATGATCTTCTCGGCATACGTCGTGCGCGTGTCGAACACGCCGTCGCCGTCGCGGTCCTCGAGGCGCAGCACGCGGTGCGTGGGATGGGCCTGCTGCTCGGTGACCTTGTCGTTGGTGCCGCTGCTCTCGGTGACGTAGAGCCGCCCGCGCTCGTCGAAGTCGCAGGTCACCGGCCGCTCGACCAGCGGCGGCCCGGCGATCCGCTCGACGATGAAGCCGTCGGGCACGTGCAGGTCGCCGCCGGGCGCCGGGTCGGCGGCCCCGGGATCGGCCGCGGGCAGCGGGGCCTGGATCGCCGCCAGCCACACGGCGAGCAGCCCGTCGCGGATCGCACGGACACATCTCATGGCCACCGACCTCCGCCAGGGGTGGGCTCCCGCCGTCACTCCGCCGCCGTCACCGGACCTCAGTCACCGGCCACCGCCGGCAGATCGAAATCGCCGGTCCGGTCGCGCCACACGCAGTGGATGTGGTTGGCGGGGTTGCCCTCCGCATCGGGCTGGACGTTGACGAACTCGATGACGAACGTCGGGCCCTCGACGCGGTAATAGTGACCGGTGCCCGGCGCCGTGGCCCCGGCCCAGGCAAAATGGAGGGCGTCCCAGCCTCCCGGGGCGGCGGCGATGAGGGCGCGCCGTTCGTCGGCCACCTCCGCCACCATGCTCGCACAGTAGGCATCGACCAGACGGTGGAGGATGTCGCGCTGCGCCGGGGTGAGGTCGCGGTGGGGGATCCCGGCCGGCGGTTCGGCGGGGGGTTGGGGCGTGCCCGCGGCGCGGATGTCCTTGGGGCACTCGGCGGCGATGAGGGCCCGGGCGCGCTGGCCGGCGTCGAGGGCGGCGAGCAGGTCGAAGGCGATCTGCTCCTCGTCGCGGAGGATGCGCGTGCCGGCGGCGGGGAGCCCCGGGAGGGCACCGCGGACCTCGGCGGGATTGGCCCCGAGGAACTGCGGCGTGCTGTCGACGAGCCGGCCGTCGCGGAGGACGAAGTTGAGCGACAGGTGGTGCCCCTCCACCGACAGCGCCCAGGGGGTGGTGGCGCCGGGCGTGCCGAAGATCGTGAAGAAGTAGCGCTTCGGGTCGCGGATGTTCCTGGCGCTTGCCCCCTCGTGGACGCGCAGGATCTCGTCGAGCTCCATGATCGAGCGCGCCTTGGCGAACCCCGGTTGCGAGACCGCGGCGGCGAGGAGCCCGAGGGCGAGCTTTTCCTGGGCCGGCGTCATCTCGCGGAGGGGGAGCCCCTTGCGGGCGAACTTGGGGATGAAGTGCCAGTCGGTGCGCTGGGGATCGTCGAACGGCCGCTGCACGCGGGCCACCTGCTCCGGCGCGAGCGCCGCGAGGAAGGCCCCGGCCGCCTCGGCCAGCGCCGCACCGGGGGCCACCGGTTGGACCAGCGCCGAACGGGCGAGCAGCCCCATCCCCGCCAGCGCCAAGGCGAGCACGCACGCCAGGCACAGCGGCGTGCGCCGCGACGAACCGACCGATCGCAACATGGAATGGCTCCGCGGGGCAGCGTCCGAGCAGGGGGCGACCACGGCTTTTTCAGTGGGGAGGCCGCGGATCCCGGTCGTGGTGAACCTGGTCGACATGCACGTGGACGTGCGGATGTTCGTGAAAATACCCTGCCCACGCCTCCTCCGACACCCCCGCACCGTCGAGGTACAGGTTCCACAGCCCCGGCATCCGTCCCAGGGCCGAAAGGCCCGCGTCGCCGATCGGCACGTCCACCAGATGGAGCGAACGCAGGCCGGCCAGCGCCGTCACCGCCTCCGCCACCTCCACTCCAGCCAGCGCCCGCCCGCCGAGGCGCAGGCTGCGCAGGCTCGCGCTGGCCGGTCCGGCCGCCAGGAGGGCCACGCCCCGCGCCGTGGCCGCCGACTGCGGCAGGTTCAGGTCGCGGAGCCGGGGCAGACCGGCCAGCAGCGCGAGCCCCTCGTCCCCCACCGGCGAGTCGCGGAGCACGATCCGCTCGAGGTCGGGGAGCGTCGCGAGGATGGTGGCCGCGGCGTCGTCGGCCCGGCCGTGGTCGAGGATCAACTCGCGCAGTCCACCGAGCCCGCGCAGGCTCCCCCACGCCTCGGCGCCACTGAGTGCGCCAGTCAGGTGGATCGTCGTCGCCGTGCCAGCCCGGACCGCGGCGACCTGCGCCGCAAGCGCCGGTCCGTCCGGTAACACGGCGCGCGATGCCGCCCCACCACAGCCGCCGCCACCCAGCAGCACAGCCCACGGCGCCACCATGGTCATGAGCCCGGTGGCGACCAGCGCCCTGCCGCAGGCTCCGGCGTGGCGCCTCACGGGACCGGCTCCCGGGCACGCCCCTCCGCCTCGACGGCCAGCGCCGCCTGCCGGCGCGAATCGATGCGGTCGCGTTCGCCGGCGTCGCGGGCCACGACGTAGATCCGGTCGGCAGTGGCGGTGTCGGTGATCGAAACGCCCGCGGCGGTGGCCTGCCAGGACACGTCGTGAACGCCGTCGGCGTCCACGCGGAAGCAGGCGGCGGGGGAACGCAGGCGTGCCGGCAACGCGAAGGACAACGTCGCCGCGCGCGGTGGCCCGAACGCGAACTCGTGCCGGGCGCCGTCGATCCCGTAGCCGGTGTCCAGGGCGAAGAGCACGGCGGCGTCCGGCGCGGCCACCACCGACACCTCCCAGTCGGGGCGGCCCTCCGCGGTGGCGACGCGGGCGAACGACGTCGCGTCGCCAGCCAGGAGGAGCGGTTCGAGCATGCGGATCTCGCGCCCCACGCGTTGGATGGCGTCGTGCGTGTCGGGGAAGGCGGCCAGCGCCTTGCGGCTGAGGTTGAACCAGTAGAGCGACGTGATCCGCGTGGCGAGGGCGTGGAGGGCCTGGGCGCGCAGTTCGGCGGGGTTCGGCGACCGGCGCCGCCGCGCCGACCAGGCACTCCCCCAGCCGTCGTGCGGCCCCTGCGCCCAGGCTGCGCAGGCGGCGGGGCGATTGAGGTCGCGGAGTGAACGGCACAGGTCGCCGATCGTTTCCAGCGGCGCGCCCCACGAGATGCGCTCCCCTCCCCAGCGGTCGTATTCGCGCCACGCGTCGGCCGCCGGGGCGACGACACGGTAGGCGTCGAAATGCGGGTAGTCGGAGAGCCCCGCGTAGTGGGCCCAGATCCGCTCCTCGCTGTGGGTCAGGCTCGTCGGCAGACGGGTCGACCGGTAGGGCAGCAGCGCGTCGAACACCTCCTGCGGCGGCACCGGCCGGCCACCGCCGTACTGCGGTTCGCCGAGGAACTCGACCGCATGGACGCGCGGCAGCCAGCGGTCGTTGTCGAACTGCGCGATCGGCTGCGGTTTGTTGCAGAGGCGCAGGGGCAGCGTGGCGTACACCACCTCGTCGTCGGTGAACCCCGGCACCATGCCGATCTGCCCCATCGACACGTGGAGCCGGCGCAGGAGCCGGCGGTAGTCGGGGTCGCCCAGTCCCTCGGCCACCCAGCCACCACCGATGTCGAAGCGCTCGGCACGGACGCGGAGCGCGGCCCACAGGCTTCCCGTGCCGGTGACCACCTCCACGGCCACCGGCGCCGGTGGCAGCGCGGCGGTCTCCACCACGAACACCTCCTTCTCCCCGGTCGGCACCACACCGGCCAGCGGCAGCGGCGGGCGGGGGAGGAGCCGGTTCCATGCCGGGCCGTCGCTCGGCACCCAGAAGCGCACCGCCGTCACCGGCAGGGCCGCCGCGCCGTCGTTGGCCACGTGGATCACGGCGCGCGTGGGGTGGCTCCCGCCCGCTGGATCGAGGAACGTGACGGCGGAGATCCAGGCCGACGGAGGGGCGATGGCGACGGTCCTCTCCGCGAGGCCGGTCGCCGCGAGGGTGAATGACCGCCCGCTGCCCCACGCGGCGCTGCGGCCGTTGAACTCCCACACCGCAAGCGCCCCGTCGTCATCCTCCGCCGAGGAAGGCAGGGCCGCGGCCAGACCGGCGCTGACGCCCTGCCAGGCCCACTGGCCGTCGGCCACCAGCGCCTCCGGCTCCTGGCCGGCGAACCGCGGTGCGGTCGCGGCGCCGCGCACGAAGAGCTGCACCCGGGCGCCGACTTCGGGCCGCGGCCGCCGGTAGCGGAGTGCCGGGGCGACCACGTGGGGCACGACGTTCACCCCCACCAGTTCGGCCGCCGGCACCGGGGCCTGGACGAAGGCCACGGCCGCCAGGAGCATTCCGCACAGGTGCCCAGCGGGCGCGCGGGCAGGCGTGCTCATGGTGTCGCCCCCGGAGCCCGCAGTGGGTCGGCCGGCGCCCCGTGGAAGAACTCCGCCAGTGCCCCCAAGTCGTCGGTGCCGACGAGATCGACCCCCGCGTCGCGGAGCACGCGCCAGCAACCGGGCCGCTCGGGCGTGGCCCAGAAACGGAGCCGCTGCCCCCGGGCATGGGCCCGGGCCACGAGGCCATCGAGGGTGGCCCGCTCGCCGGCCGGCATCTCCCCCGTGCCGATCCAGGTGAAGAACCGCCCCCAGCGCTCGCTCACCAGGGGCACCAGCGCCGCCGGCCGGTCATCGCGGTCGAGGTCCTCGGGGCGGCCGTCGATGCCCACCAGTCGGTCCTGGTCGGCGGCGATCGCCTCGATCGGCCGCGCGCCGGAGACGATCACCTCGAGGGTTGGCCGCGTGCCCGGCGCGGACATGAGAAAGCGCCGCAGCGGCCGGAGCTGCGCGGCGAGCAGCGCGTAGGCCGCCGCACCGTCGGTCTTGAAATCGACCAGCAGCGTGAACGGCGGGCCGCCTGCATGGACGGCGCCGTGCGCTTCGAGGCGCTGCCGGAGCGGATCGAGGTAGAGGGTCCGCAGCGTGCGCCCCGCGCGCAGCTCCCCCCGGACGTGCCCCACGAGCAGGTCGCCGTCCTGGGGGAAGACGTCGGCCTCGACGCTCGAAAAGCCATGGTCGAGGGCGTCGGCCAGCGGGCGCGGATGGACGTAGTCGTTGTGGGCGTGGGCATGCGGCAGCACCACGATCCCATCCCCCGCGGCGGTCGGCGCCGCCAGGAGCACCGACAGGCACGAGCCCCACACCGCCCATGCGGTGGCCGCGGTTCGCACGTGCGCGTGCCTCATCGCCTGTCTCCCCGGAGGCCGTTGATGGGCCGACCAGAACACGACCGGACGTGATGATCGTAACCCGGCGGCCCGGCTGTGGCAGACCTTGGGGGCCGGCCACCGCCGGGCGAACGATCGTATTGGGTTGGGGGCGGGGGTC
>RFRL01000129.1 GCA_009924545.1 Planctomycetia bacterium
AGCCTACCGCACGGCCGGGCCCCGGATAACCGCAGTCGGCACCTCCCCCCGGTCGGCCCGGAACGGGCCTGCCACCGCCCCCGCGGCGGGGGCGGGGTCCCGGGGATCGTCAGGGCTCCAGCCGGCGAAACGCCCTGCGGCCCACCAGCAGGGGCCCAGTCACGGCCGCCGCACACACCAGCGTCGCCAGTGCCAGACCGCCCGCGACCGCCTGCCAGGTGCCCAGCCGCAACAGCCGGCGCAGCCACGGCCCTTCGACTCGGCCCAGACTGTCGGCGAGGATCATCAGTTGCGCCGGGACGGCCGTCAGCGCCACCACGAGGATCACGAGCATCGAGCCGAGCACCAGGCTCAGGGTGCCACCGAAGCCGGCGGCGATCTTGGCGGCGGAGGACTCGCGGAGGTCGGGCATCCACGCTCCCAGGCCGACGGCGATGCCCGACAGGCCGAGGCACATCCCCGCGGCGCTGACCGCGTGGACGAGCATCACCCAGGCCGGCAGCACGAGCATCAGGTCGCTGATCAGGATCAAGACCAGGCACGGCACGACCGTGCCCACCGACGAGAGGACGAACTTCGACCACAGGATCTCGTCGCGCTGCACCGGCAGGAGCCCGAGGATCCAGAAGCGGCGCCCCTCCAGGCTGATCATCGGGTAGACGAACTTCGTGGTGAAGGTGGAGAGGACGAGACCGACGACCGCGAGGTTGAGGAAGCCGACCACCGGCGCGTAGGAGCCGCTGTAGTGGAAGGCGCGCATCGACAGGCAGTAGAACCCCAGCAGGACGACGAACACGGCCAACTGCGACCACTGGGTGACGTCGCGGCGGAACAGGCGGATGTCCTTGAGGAGGAGGAGGCGCAGCGGCGTGGCGGGGGTGGCACCGCCGCCGACGAGGACCGAATCGAGCCACAGGCGCCGGGGCGGCCGCCGCGTGGGGATCTCGGCGGTCAGCCGGCTGAAACCGGTGCGGTACAGGTGCCCGGCCATCCACTGGGCGACCATCTGCAGCAGCAGGGCGTTGGACACCAGCACCGCCAGGAAGCGCAGCGATTCCGCCAGCCCGGCCCCCTTCCGTGGGCCGTGGGCGGCGGCGGCCTCGAGAAGGCCGCTCGACAGCCACCAACTGGGGAGGAGACGCTGCTGGGATATCTCCAGCCGGGCGAGGACCTGCTCGAACCAGGGGGCGGAGAGGGCGTCCTCGCCCTGTTGCATGAAGGCCGACCAGCCGGTCCAGCCCAGCCCGAGCACCACCGCAGCGGCGGCGGCGGCAGTGGCCTGGAGACGGTACTTCGGCAGCCAGGCGACGATCAACAGTCCGAGCATCGCCCCGAGCGTGGCGGGGATGGTGATGAACGACACCATGAACGGCACGAGGAGCCCGTAGTAGGCCCAGCCGGCACCACGCACCTGCCCGAAGGCCACGAGCATCGGGCTGCCGAGGAGGATGAACCCCCAGCCGGCGAACCAGAGACTCTCCCGGAAGATGTGGGTGAACACCGCCGCAGGCCGGACCGGCAGCGTGAGGAGGAGGCGGGCCTCGCGCGACGTGTAGAGCCCGGCGTAGGCGAGGATCCCGGTGGAGAACAGCACCAGGAGAAGGAGCGTGGAAAAGAAGGTGTTGAACAGGAGTGCCGCGACGTCAACGCGGATCAGGGCGAGGAAGGCGAAGCCCTCGCGGAAAAGGAAAAACAGTGTCAGCCAGAAGGTGGCGCTGAGGAGCACCACCAGCGCCAGCCGCAGTCGCGCCGTCAGCAGCATGCCGCGGATGGTGGCCCAGGTCGTCGCCAGCCGGAGGCGCCAAAACAGCCGGGCCTCCTCCGGTTCGGTGAGCGGTCGGCAGACGGCGTCGATGGTGGGGCCGGGGGGGGTCACGGCGGCGGTATCCCGGTTTCCGGATCGTTCGCCACGCCGGTGCGCGGGTCGGTGAGCTCGAGGTACAGCTCCTCGAGGCCCGTGGCGGCGGTCGCCACCCGGTCGCGGAGCTCGGCGACGGTGCCCAGGAAGCGGAGCCGCCCCCGGACCATGATGCCGAGCCGGTCGGCGAGCTCCTCGGCGAGGGCGAGGATGTGCGTCGACATGAACACCGTCATGCCGCGCCGGGTGCGTTCGCGGAGCATGTCCTTCACGATCCGCATGCTGCGCGGGTCGAGGCCGACCATCGGTTCGTCGAGGACGAGTACCGCCGGGTCGTGCACCAGGGCCGCGGCGAACACCAGCCGCTGGCGCATCCCCAGCGAATAACTTTCGGCGAGGTCGTCGACGAAGGCGCCCAACTCGAACTGTTCGATCCCCGCCTCGATCGCCGGGGCCGCCGCGGCCCGGGGCATGCCGAACATGTCGGCGATGAACAAGAGGAACTCGCGGCCGGTGAGTTTCTCGTAGAGGATCGGCTCGTCGGGGACGTAGCCGAGTCGGAGGTGGGCGGCGCGCGGATCGGCAACGAGATCGTGACCACAAACGCGCACCGCGCCCGCCGACGGGGTGAGGAGCCCGACGAGCATCCGGATCGTCGTCGTCTTGCCGGCACCGTTGGGGCCGAGGAGGGCGAACAGTTCGCCGGGCGGGATCGCCAGCGTCAGGTCGGTGACGGCCGGCTTGCGGCCGTAGGTCCGGCTCACCCCCGCAAAGTCGATCATGGCGCATCCGTCGGGGAAGGGGCCGGGGCGGTTTGGGCCGTCTCCGAGTCGAGGGCCGCCGCGAGGTCCGCGGCCTCCGCGTCACTCCGGCGCAGGAACATGATCCGCGAGGCTCCGACGAGCGCCTCCTGGCGGATCACACGCCCCTCGCGCGTGACCCACATGCGCAACCGGGGCTGAGCGTCCGGTGCGGGTGAGGATCGGTAGGTCACCAGACGAGTCGTCACCGGCCGGTCGTCGTCGTACGTCATCGTCTCCCGCTCCACGTGGGCATGGAGCAGTTCGATCGACGACTGACCGGTCCGCAGCGGGCTGAACACCGGGGCCGTCCAGCGCTGTCCCACCGTGAGGCCGGGGAGCATCGCCTGGGGGGAGAGTTCGTCGGTCACGAGCGACGCCTTTCCCAGCGGCCGGCTCGTTTCGTAGCGCAAGTCGCCGGCGCGGATCGCGACCTCGACGGCGTCGCCGGTGACGGTTCCGTGGACGAAGATCGTTTCCCCGGTCTCAGGGAGGCGGACGATCGAGTTGAACGATTCGAGGCGGCCATCGGCATCGATGGCCACGCGGCCCGTGGCCGCCAGCGACACCTGCAAACCCGTGGGCATGGTCTGCCGCACCAGGAGCTTGAGCCACGGGGGGATGAGCTCGTCCAGTGGCAGGCGGCGCAGGTCGAGCAAGCTGTCGATCGACAGCCCGCCGTCGGGCAGCGGCGTGGACTGGCTGACGGCTGTGCCCACCGGACGTTCGTCCCACACGACCGACCACGCCACGGGCACGAACCGTCCATCCTCCCCAGGCTGGGCACTCGATCCCGAAGGAGGCCGACTGAGGAAGGCGGGCAGGATCTTGTCGACCATCAGCCAGCCGTTGGCGACGCACCAGAAGGCGATCACCAGAGGCGGGAGCCAGGAGCGGGTCATGGCAGAGCAGAAGGAGGGCAGCTTCGGCGCCTTGGGGCGAGCAGGTCGATCGTCGCGAGGAACATCCATGCTAGCAGGAGGTGGACAAACAGCCTGCCGCACCAGCACGTCGCCGACTCTTCTCCGGGGTGCGTCCCGGGATGTCCCGTCGCGGGGGACCGATTGCCGCCACGCGATGGGAGGCGTAGACTGAGGGCTGTTCGGGGGGTTTTGGCCTGACTGGATGGGACCGTCCGGGAGGCTTCGCGCATGTCCAACGTCGTCCACTATTACCAACCCTGCCCGGTCTGCGGGCGATCCTTGCAGATCCGCGTGAACCTCCTGGGTAAGCGCGTGTTCTGCCAGCACTGCGGCGGCGGGTTCCGCGCGGCCGACCCCGCGACCAACCGGGTGACTTGCGCGGCGGCGCAGGGCACCGACCACGATGGCGCGGCGTTCGGCGTTGGCCCGGCCCCTGCCGACCGCTGTGCCGGCGAAGACCTTCTGCGGCGCGTCGAAGTTGTGCTGCAGCGGGCCGAACAAGTGGGTGGCCACGTGGCCGCCGGCAGCGCCGACTCCCGGTGAGCCCCGGAAAGCCATGAGCCCCGGAAAGCCATGAGCCCGGGAACGCCACAATACCCGGCGAGAGCCACGGGCGAATCGTCACGAGAAAACGTCGCGTGAGCGGCGTTCACGGCGGGCAAAACCGCGCGGGCCAACCGGTGGTGTCGAGCCCGGCCAGTGCGGCCAGCGCCACCCAGTAGCCGGGAAACGTTTTCCCGACACAGCCCGGGTCGTGAATCTCCACGCCGCCGACGCGCAGGCCGACCAGCGCCAGGCTCATCGCCATCCGGTGGTCGTCGTACGTGGAGAGCGTGGCTCCGCGGAGCGGTGCCGGGCTGATCACGAGCCCGTCTCGGGTCTCCGTCACGCGGCCGCCAAGCCGGGAAAGCTCGCGCACCAAGTCGCCGATCCGGTCGGTCTCTTTTTCACGGATGTGGGCCACGTTGCGGATCGTCGTCGGACCGTCGGCGAACAGGGCCACCACCGCGAGCGTCGGCACGGTGTCGCTGATGGCGTTCATGTCGATGTCGACGCCGTGCGCAGCCCGACCGGCCACGGTGACGCCGTCCACCGCCCACGTCACCGCGCAGCCCATCCGCGCGAGCGCCCCGACGAACCCGACGTCGCCCTGGAGGCTGTCGCGGGAAAGCCCCGACACGGTCACCCGGCCGCCGGTGAGCGCCGCCGCGGCGAGGAAGTAGCTGGCGGCCGAGGCGTCGGGTTCGATCGCGTAGTTGCAGGGGGCGTAGCCCCCCGGTGCGATCCGCCACTCCCGAAGTCCCGTAACGGTGCACTCCGCCCCGAAGGCCGCCATCACGCGTCTGGTCATCTCCAGGTAGGGGGTCGAAACGAGCGTGCCGGCGAACGTGATCTCCAGTCCGCGCGGCATGCAGGGGCCGGCCATCGCCAGGGCGCTGGCGAACTGGCTGGATGTGCCCCCGTGGACCACCGTCGCTCCGCCGGGCAGGCCCGTCGACCGGATCGCCACCGGTGGGCAATCCCCCGCGCTCTCCGCCGTGGCATCGACACCGAGGGCGCGCAGGGCGGCGAGGAGGTCGCCGATCGGCCGCTGCCGCATGCGCGGCGTGCCGTCGAGCCGGTAGTGGCCCCGCCCGAGGCTGCACAGCGCCGACAGGAAACGCATCGTCGTGCCGCTGGCGGCACAGTCGATCACCGCCGTGGATGCCGGAATCCGGCCACCGCACCCGTGGACGGTGATCCGGCCGGCGTGCCAGTCGCAGTCGAGATCGATCCCCAGGGCCTGCAGGCCACCGGCCATGACCCGGGTATCCTGGCTGTCCAGCGCTCCCGTCAGCCGGCTCGTGCCGTGCGCCAGGGCCGCACACACCAGGGCCCGGTTGGTGATGCTCTTCGACCCGGGCGGACGCACGGTGCCGGTGACGGGTGCGTCGCAGGGGATCATCCGGAGGTCAGGCGACATGGCAGGGAGTCTACCGCCGGCGGCCGTCGCAGCCGATGGCGCGCCGGGGACCTACGACCTCGTCCTCCCCCCGGTGATCCGCTTCGGGGCCGGACGGGTGGCCGAGCTCGGCGCGATGGTGGCCGGCCTCGGCTGCCGCGCGCTGGTGGTGGGGGGCCGCCGTGGTCTGTTCGGCAATCCCGTCTGGGCGACGATCACCGCGGGCCTGGAGGCCGCGGGCGTGGGCTGGCGCCCCCTGGTGGAGACCGCGGGGGAGCCGACCGTCGCGGGGGTGGCGGCGGCCCTGGGCGCGGCGGCGGCTTGCCGGCAACCAGGCGACGTGATCGTGGCGGTGGGGGGCGGATCGGCGATCGACCTGGCCAAGGCGGTGGCGGGGCTGGTGGTGATCGCGCCGCCGGGGGCCGACCGGGCGCTCCTCGACCAGTTCGTTGTCGACCATCTCGAGGGAGTGGGGCGCGGCCTCGTGCTCGAGGAGACGCCGCTGCCACTGGTCGCGGTGCCGACCACCGCCGGCACGGGCGCGGAGGCGACGCGCAACGCCGTCATCGGCTGCCCGCAACGGTGCTTCAAGAAGAGCCTGCGCAGCCCGTTGCTCGTGCCCCGCGGGGTGATCGTCGATCCCGAGCTGACGCGGTCGTGCGACCGGACGACGACCGCGGCGGCGGGCCTCGACTGCATCACGCAGCTTGTCGAGTCGTTCATCTGCCGGTTCGCCGCTCCCGTGCCCCGGGCCCTGGCGCTGGCCGCACTTCCCGCTGCGGTGACCGCCCTGCCACGGGTGCTCGCCGATCCGGACGACCTGGCCGGCCGGGCTGCGCTCGCGCACGCGGCACTCCTCTCCGGCATCGCCCTGACCAACTCCGGTCTGGGGATGGCTCATGGTGTGGCGGCGGCGCTGGGGGTGGAGTGCGGTGTGGCGCACGGCGTGGCCTGCGGCATGCTCCTCCCGGTGGCCCTGGCGGTGAACCGCACGGCGGTGGCCGGCGACCTCGCCCTCCTCGAGCGGGCCTGCGACCCAGGCGCCACGGGTGACGACGCGGCGGCGGCGACGGCCTTCGTCAGCCGGATCACCGCGCTGGTCGAGCATTGCGGTCTGCCCCGACGCCTCCGCGACATCGGCCTCGCCCCCGACCGCCTCGACTGGCTGGCGGCCAACTCCGGCGGCGCGAGCATGCGCGGCAATCCCGTCAGCCTGGGGGCCGAAGCGCTGGGTCCCATCCTGGCGGGGATCCATTGAAGAGCGGCCGCCGGCGTCAAGGGTCGACCGGTGCCGGGCGGAAGACCGGATCGTCGAGGAGCCCGAGGAGCGGTCCCGCATCCACCCCCAGCGCCGCCGCCGCTTCCCAGCACCCACGCGCCTTGCCGGCATCGGGTTCGGGCTTCGTGGCGTGGTAGGCGCCGATGAACAGTTCGTTGGCGGGCGTGTCGTCGAGCCAGGCGGTGACGATCGCCATGACGATCTTCCCCGGGATCCGGTCGCGTGGCACGGTGGTGTTCTTCCCCGACGCCCGGTAGATGAACTTATCGGCGTCGATCTCCACCACCGCCACCTTGCGGCCATCGATGTCGTATTCTTGCCCCGATTCGACCGTCGCCAGGGCCTTGTCGCGTAGGTCGATGAAACCGCGCGCGTAGTGGAGCAACTGCTGCCACGCCTCGACCCGGGTCACCGCCTCCGCGCCGCGGGCCACGTCGGCCGCACGCTGCACGGCGGCAGCCGCGGCGACAAAATCGAGCTTGGCCATCGCGCCACGCGCCGCCACCAGGTGGGGCGTGAGCGGATCGGCCGGCGCAGCCCCGTCGGCCGGCGCCCCACCATCAGCCGGTGCAGCATCATCGAACGGACCGGGGAGTGACGCTGTTGGCCCGGCCTTCATCTCCGCATCGTCACCGCCGGCGGGTGCCGCCTCCTCCGGGCCCGCCGGGGGCGCGGGATCGGTGGCAGATGGCTCACCGGTCGCCGGCTGCCGGTCTGGCTCGGGAGTCGGGGGATCGGCAGGTGTGGGGCTCGGGGGAGCGGAGTCCGGTGGTGGATCGACCGCGGGACCCGCGGCAGTGTCACCAGCCGCCGGGTTGGCTGGACGGCTCATCGCCACAGGATCAGGCGGGGGGACCGCGCCGACGGCAGGGATCATCGAGTCGAGGACCGACCCGGAGCCGTCGGAGGGGGCGGGCCGTGGCGACCCGGCGGGGGACTGACGCGACGGCGTCGTCTCACCCGCGGCCGGCAGGTCGGTGGCGGATTCGGCCGATGTGTCCTCCGTGGAACGATTGCGGGCCACGTCGCGGCGCTGCCGGGAGTTGGCGCTCCGCTCCCACGTCAGCCAGCCGAGCAGGCCGGCGAGCGAGAGCAGGCAGAGGAAACCCACCACCCACACCGCCGGGAGGCCCTCGCGCCGGCGCGGGGGCGGGGTGCGCAGCCGGATCGGCGCGATCACGGGAGCTTCCACCGTGGGGCGCGCCCGTTCGGTGGGAAGGGCCTCCTCACCGGGCAGACGTTCATCGGGCAGCAGTGGGTGGGGCTCGGCAGGCGCCGGCGCCCGGGCCGCGCCCGGCGGTGGCGGCGGCATGGCGAAACCCGCGGTCGCGGGTGGCCGGTTGCGCGATGGCGCGGACGGCCTGGCGGTGGCCGTCCTGCCCCCGGCGGCGATGTCGGCGAGCACCTCCTCGCGCGCCGCCTCCACCCGCTCGAGAAGGGCACGACGGACGGCCTCCTGCGGACCTCCGGCGAGACCCCGCAGGAGCGTGATCCGTGCCTTCGCCGCCTCGAGCACGACGAGCGGATCGGTTTCGCTCGGCAGCAACCCGAGTACCCGGCGCGGGTAACGCAGATCCTGCGGATCGATCCCCAGCCATTCGCGGCAGGGCCCGGCAGGGATGGAATGGTCGGCCATGGGAAGACTCGCGACGGTGTCTCCGAAGCGATCAATGTAACACCCGGGAATCGAGCGCCGCGGTGCCGAGGGTACGGCACCCGGGAAACCACCGGTTTCCCCGGGGATGAAGGCCGCCCGGAGACTCCAGCCGCGGCCCGGTGGCAGGCCGCGGACACCCCGCAAGCCGGCGAATCGCCACCGGGCGGGGCGCCGTCTGCAGGGGTGACGTCAGCCGTGGCGCCGCCACACCGAGAGCTCGGCGATGGAGTGCTGGTGCTTCCGTGCCGTCTCCCGGATCACGAAGGGGATGTCGCTGCGGTGCACCAACCGGAAGCGACCTGCGAGGGCGGCACTGAGACCGGAAAAGCTGTCCAGCGGCTCGCCCGCCTCGCGGCGGCCCCCGATCCATTTCGCCTTCGGGGTGTATTCCTCGAGCCACGTGTAGGGGGAGGTGATGGCGAGGATCCCGCCGGGGAGCACGCGCTCGCCGATGCCGGCGAGGAACAGTGCCGGATCGTAGAGGCGGTCGATGAGGTTGCCGGCGAAAACGAGATCGTAGCCTGAATACAGCGGCTTGAGGTTGCAGGCATCCCCCTGCATGAACAGCACGCGACCGGCGAGCCCCTCCGCACCCGGGCCGCGGGTGAGGCCGAGTTTGTCGAGCGAGACGCTCCGCGATACCGTCAGCTCCCCCTCCGTCGGCACCTCGTAGAGCACCTCGTCGCCCTGCTGGAGGCGGACCCCCGATTGGATGAAACGCGCCGAAAAGTCGATGGCATCGACATGGGCGAACGCCCGGGCGAACTCGAACGCGGACCGGCCCACCGAGCAGCCGATGTCGAGGCAGCGGCGCCGGCGGTCGGCCGGCAGGTGGGGGAGCACCGCCGCCACGCAGGCCGTGGGAAAGTTCCCCACGCCGAGCGCCTCGGGGCCGTAGTGGAACTCCAGGTACTGGGTGACGAGGGAATCGGTCTCGTAGAGGCGCGAGCCCGCGGTGACCGCGTCGTGCCCGGGGGCATCGATGATCGGGCGGAAGCCGGCGTGCTGGAAGAAGTGGCGCCGGAAGGCGTAGCGGGCACTGACCAGGGCCTCGTTGCCGGTGGAGATCCAGGAGCCACCCTTGATGAGGTTGTGGCGGCCGTCGAAGGTCGGCACCGAGAAGTCGTCGTACAGTGGATGGATCTCGAATCCCTTGAAGGGCATGATCGGCGTTCGCGTCCACTGCCAGACGTTTCCCATCACGTCGCACAGGCCCGCCGGCCCCTGGGGAAACATCGTCACCGGGCAGCTTCCGGCGAAGTGCTCGAGGTTGATGTTGCCCGGGGCGGTGTCCCAGTCGGGTTGGTCGGGGAGGCCGGTCGCCTGCCGCAGCGCCAGCCAGTGGGCCTCGGTGGGCAGTTGCACGTTCTGGCCGGTCGTCGCGCGCTGCCAGGCACACCACGCCTGGGCCTCGAGGCAGTTGACCTCCACGGGCCAGTCGAGGGGCAGGGGGATCTCCTCGAGCAGGTTGCGCTGCTTGAAGCCAACGCCGTCGCGGACCCAGAACCGGGGATGCTCGGCGCGGGTGTAGTCCAACCACCCGCGCCCCTCGTCGGTCCACCACGACGCGTCGCGATAGCCGCCCGCCTCGATGAAGCGGAGGAAGTCGCCATTGCTCACCAGCTGCCGGGCGGCGCTGAACGGCGGCAGGTGGACCTCCTCGGTGCCGTATTCATTGTCCCAGCCGTAGGTGTCGTCGGTGGCCGGTTTGCCCAGCGTGACGCCCACGGCCGGGAAGTCGATCCAGGGGTTCGCCGGGGCCGGCCCGGTCTGCGTACAGGCCCGCCAGATCCGCACTTCCGCGGCCGACAGTTCTTCCGGCCGGCGCAGATGGCACAGCGGCATCTGCCGCATGATCACGCTCGAGGTTTCGAGATGGATCCGCTCGTGCTCGATCCCCATGAGGATGATCCAGGCGGGGGCGTCCTGGCGGATCGGCAACTCCAGTGGCATCGTCGTGATGAACCGGTCCACCAACCCGCGAAGGCCGTGGCGGTAGTCGCGGACGGCCGCCACCGCGGGCCAGTCGTAGTGGGCGGTGTTGAGGTCGTCCCACGACATCTCGTCGACCCCCACCGCCATCATCGCCTCCAGGCGGGCATCGAGCCGCTGGGGGATGAAGCGGCCGGCGATCAGCTTGTTGACGTAGAACACCGCCGGATGGGCGAAGTAAAAAATCAGCGGATGGCGGAGGGGCTCCCAGCGCTGGTAGTAGGCTTCGTCAGCGCGGATGAGGTCGAAGAGCCGGTCGTAAAGCGCACTCGTGGCGTGGTAATACCGGCGCAGTTCCTCGCGCGCCACCGTCACATCGCCGGTATGGCCCGAAGCGCCGCCGAGCCGCGGCGTTTTGGTGGGGACGAGCCGGGCGGGGGCGGCATCGGCCGATTCAGCGGCGCGGGTGCCGGTCACTGCGGAGGCCATGCGGAGCCCTTCAGGGGAGGGTGTCGAAGAGGTCGACGACTCTATCACGGCAGACGAGGCCGTTCAGCAGTCCCTCTGGGATCGGGGCCGTGCTGGCCAGCAACGCCCCCACCACGGCCCCGCGGTGGCAATTGTCGCCCCCCACCAGCGCGTTGGCCACGATGCCACCGGCGACGTCGCCGGCATGCCGCCAGGCGAGCCACAGCGCCGCGGGAAAGGCCTCCGCGATGTAGCAGGCGGGGCTCACCTTGCCACCGACGACCGCCCGGTCGGGCAGGCCCTCCCACTCCTGGCGCCGTCGCGGTGGCAGCCACGGCCCCGCCTCCTCGGCGATCGCCTCGCGCAGGCCGCTTCCCCGGCAGCAGCGCACGAGGATCCGCGTGAACACCACCGCCGCATCCAGCACCTCCGGATCCTTGTGCGTGAGGCCCACGTGAAGCCGCACGAGCCGCGTGAGGTCGGGATGGCGGGCGCCGAGTGCCGCCACCAGTGCCGGCACCTGGGCCAGGCCGCCGATGTGCTCGTCGCGCACCCCGCAGTTGATCGGCTTGCGGCCGTGGGCGAGGTTGGTGAAGAAGTGCCGGTGATACTCCTCGACGTAGGTGTCGCGGTGTTTGCCCGGGGCGAGCATGAAGGCGACGTATTCCTCGAGCCAGCGCTCGGGGTCGTAGTGCCGGTTGCGCCTCACCAATGCCGCCAGTTCGGCCGCCAGCCGGAAGTTGAGGGTGTTCTCCCCGGCGGCGAGGAATTGGTGGTAGTGGACCCCGCGCTGACCCCAGAAGCGGGCCTGCTCGCGAAGGATGTCCCCCTGGGGACCGGGGCAGTCGTACCGGCTCCGCCACAGGATGCTGTCGGGGTGGGGGCTGCGCGGGGCGAGGTAGGCCACCGCGGCGGCAGCCAACTCCGGGTAGTCGCGGTCGAGGGCGGCGCGGTCGTAGTACCAGTGGACCGGCATCGCCAGCGCGTCGGCGACGAGGCTGCCGAGAAAGGCCGCCCGGTCGGGCTCGGCGACGAGTCGCGCGACGGCCGCCGGGCTCGGGTCGACGGCGGTCATGCCAGCACCTTCGTGAGGAAATCGGCCACCCGCGGCACCGGGCAGCGCGTGAACAGATCCTCCGCCGTGCCGTGTGCCAGCACGCGGCCGTCGGCGACGAAGGCGATCTCGTCGGCCACGCGCCGCGCGAAGCCCATCTCGTGGGTCACCATCACCAGTTCGGTCCCGGCGGCCTTCAGTTCCCCGATCATCTCCAGCACCTCGCCGCGCATCTCGGGGTCGAGGGCCGACGTCGGTTCATCGAGGAAGATCCGCCGTGGTTGCACGACCAGGGCCCGGAGGATGGCGATCCGTTGCTTCTGACCGCCCGACAGCGCAGCCGGTCGCTTGGCGGCGTGCTCGGCGAGGCCGAACCGTTCGAGCGGTCCGCGGACGCGCTCCCGAGCCTCCTCCTCGGTCAAACCGTGCACACGGACCAGTGGTAACAGCAAGTTTTCCTGGGCGGAGAGGTGGGGGAAGAGGTTGTAGGCCTGGAACACCGTCCCCACCGTGCGCCGGTAGCCGCGCAGGCCCACTTCGTCGGCCGGCAGCGGCACCCCGTCGAAGGCCACGCTCCCGGCCACCGGACGGTCGAGTCC
>RFRL01000130.1 GCA_009924545.1 Planctomycetia bacterium
ACCGGGCCGAAGGGGCTGTGCGCGGTGGGGCCGCTGTCGGGCGCCACGCTCTTCGACGTGCTCCTCGGCCGGCTGGTCGCCATCCGTCGCCGCTACGGCCGGCGCGTGCCCTTGGCGATCATGACCAGTTCCGCCACCGATGCCGAGACACGCCGCTACCTCGAGACCCACTCCTGGTGCGGGCTCGAACCCGGGCAGGTGTTCCTCTTCCGCCAGCAGGATCTGCCCGCCTTCGACGCCGTCTCCGGCGACATCCTCCTCGATGCTCCGGATCACATCGCCCTCGCCCCCGACGGCCATGGTGGCATGCTGGGGGCACTCGCCGCCGCCGGGGGGCTCGACTGGTTCCGCGGCCAGGGCGTGGCCCACGTGACCAGCTTCCAGGTCGACAATCCCCTGGCTCTGCCGCTCGACCCGGGATTCATCGGCGCCCACCTGCACGCCGGTGCCGATTTCACACTCCAGGTGGTGCGCAAGCAGGATCCGGCGGAGAAAGTCGGCGTCGTGGTGACCAGCGCGGGAGTCACCCAGGTGATCGAATACAGCGATCTGCCCGCGGCGGCCGCCGCGGAGCGCCTGCCCGACGGCCAACTCCGCTTCCATGCCGGCAGCATCGCCGTGCATGCCTTCGCCCTCGAGTTCCTCGGCCGGTGCGTGGGACGGACCGACGCGCTCCCGCTCCATGCAGCGCGCAAGCCCGTGCCCTGCCTGGACGCCGCGGGCAACCGGTGCACCCCCGGGAGCCCCAACGCGGTGAAGTTCGAGCGTTTCATCTTCGACCTCCTGCCGTTGGCGGAGCGCGTGTGCCTCGTGGAGATCGATCCCACCGAGGGGTTCGCCCCGCTGAAGAACCCGGCGGGCTCGGCGACCGACTCGCCGGAACACGTCCGCGCGGCGCTGGTGAACCGGGCCCGGGCCGTTCTCGCCGAGGCCGGCGTGGCGGTTGCCGACGGCGTGGACGTCGAATTGGATGCCACCACGGTGCTCGATGCCCGCGACGTGGCTGCGGTCGCGCCCCCGGGCCTGCGGATCGACACCCCCACCATCGTGGTCGGGACGACCAAGACCACCGACACCACGACCACCGATACACGGAGGTGACCGATGCTCCACGTCGTGATCATGGCCGGGGGTTCCGGCACCCGTTTCTGGCCGGCGAGCCGGGCGGCCCAGCCGAAGCAACTGCTGCAACTGGCAGGCCCACGGACGCTCCTCCAGGCCACGGTCGACCGCCTCGAGGGGTTGGTGCCGCTGGACTCGATCCTGGTGGTCACCGCGGACCGGCTCCTCCCTGCGGTGCGCGAGCAACTCCCGGCGGTACCCGCGCGCTGCCTGGTGGGTGAACCCTGCAAACGCGACACGGCCCCATGCATCGGGCTGGCCGCCCTCCTCGTCGCCCGCCACGACCCCGAGGCGATCCTGGCGGTGATGCCCTCCGACCATGTCATCAGCCCGGGGGCGGCATTCCGCGACGCGATCCGCCAGGCGGCCACCCTGGTCGAGGCCGATCCCGCCCGGCTGGTGACGTTCGGCATCAAGCCGACCTATCCAGCCGAGGGCTTCGGCTACATCCAACAGGGGGAACGTCTCGCGACCACAGGTCCCGCAGCCGTGCACCGCGTGGCCCGGTTCAAGGAGAAACCGCCCGCCGCGGTGGCGACCGAATACCTCGCCGCGGGCAACTTCCTGTGGAACGCCGGGATCTTCGTGTGGCGTGCCAGCACGATCATCGCCGCCCTGGCCGAACGCCAGCCGGAGTGCCTCGTCCATCTGCGGACCATCGTGGCCGCCTGGGACGGTCCCGACCGTGACGTGGTGTTCGCCCGGGAGTTCGCCGCCATCCGGGGGATCTCCATCGATTACGCCGTTCTCGAACACGCGCGTGAGGTGCTCGTGGTCGAGGCCCCCTTCGGCTGGGATGATCTCGGCGGCTGGTCGGCGGTGGCCCGGCAACGGGGGACCGACACCGAGGGCAACACCGTGGTCGGCCGGCATCTGGGCATCGACTCGGTGCGCACCATCGTCCATGCCGACGGCGACCATCTCGTGGTCACCATGGGGGTGGAGGATATGCTGGTGGTGCACACGCCCGATGCCACGCTCGTGGCCACTCGGGCCCACGAGGAATCGGTGCGGCGCGTGGTGGCGGAACTGGAGAAGCGGGGCTGGAAGGAGTTCCTCTGAGATGCGCCGGGCCGGCACGGAACACCGCGGGTTGGCCCACGATTCCCGCCGTGGGATACGGGGCTGGCTCTGCATCCCGATGCTCGCCGCCGCCATCGCGGGCGGAGCGGCGCTCGCTCACGACGCCAAGGCGTGGTCCGACGACGCACCTGCGGGCGATTCGCCCATCCCGCCCTCCGCGCCGGGCGCCGGTCCAACCTGGATGGAGGGGGTGCGGCGCGCTGCCGAGGCGCTCGAGTGGTCCGACGAGTTGATCCGGCACGACTGGCGGATCCAGCGGCGCCCCGGGAGCGAGTCCTGCCGGATCCTCGATCCCGACGAGCGGGTCGTGACCACGGGAACGCCGGACGAGTGCCAGGAACGGTTCCGGGCTCTGGAGGCCTCCGGCCGGATCCCGCCGCACGTCGGCCCCACGGTGGTGGTGCTCCACGGCCTCGGCGAGGGTCGCTCCTCGATGCGCCCGCTGGTGGATCACCTCCGGAAACGGGTCGATGGCACCGTCGTGGCCTTCGGCTATGCCAGCCCGCGGGCCGGCCTGGCAGACCACGGCGCCGCCCTGGCGCGCGTCGTCTCGGCCCTGCCGGCCGGCGCACCGGTGAGTTTCGTCGGCCACAGCCTCGGCAACCTCGTCGTCCGCCGGTGGATGCGGCTGGCCCCCCCGGCCGATCTGGCCCGGGTGCAACGCATGGTCATGCTCGGTGCCCCCAACCAGGGGTCGGAACTGGCCCGGCTCGCCTCCCGGCTGTGGGTGGTCAGCGCGCTGTCCGACGGCGCCGCCCGTGAACTGGCCGTCGATTGGCACCGGGTCGCACCCGATCTCGCCGTGCCCCCCTGCCCCTTCGGCATCATCGCCGGCGGCCGCGGCGACGACCGTGGTTTCAGTTCGTTGCTCCCGGGGGATGACGACGCCGTCGTGCGTGTCGACGAGACGCGGCTGGAGGGGGCCGACGACTTCCTCCTCGTCCCGGTCCATCACGCTGCCATGATGCGGCACCCGGCCGTGCAGCGCGCGACGGTGTCGTTCCTCACCACCGGACGTTTCGGCGGCGTCCCCCCCGCGGAACACCCCTCTCCATGAGCCGGCCTTCCGCGGCAGCGCTCCCCACGACCGGCCGACTGGCGGCCATCGACTACGGCCGGCGGCGCATCGGCATTGCCATCTGCGATGCCGCCCGGATCATCGCCAGCCCCCACGAGGTGCACGCGCCCGCAGCCGATCCGGTGCTCGAGGCGGCCTACTTCCTCCGCCTGATCCGCGCCGAGGACGTGGTTGGCTTCATCGTCGGTCTGCCGGTGCATGCCGACGGCAACGCCAGCCGGATGTCGGCGGAGGTGGAGCGGTTCGCCGCCTGGCTCGGCGGCGTGACCGGCCTGCCGATCGTGTTCCAGGACGAGCGCTACACGTCGGTGGAGGCGACCGGCCTCCTCGCTCGCGCGGGGCTGACCCGCGGACGCCGCAAGGGGCGCACCGACGCGGTCGCCGCCCAGATCATCCTCACCTCGTGGCTGGAGTCGGCCGGCGACGACCGGCCGGCCCCCGGAGCCCTCGACGAGTGACGCCAGCCCACGCCGCTCCCGGCTCCCCACGCCGCCGCTTGGTGATCGGCTGCGGCTACCTCGGCCGCCGCGTCGCCGACGCCTGGCGCGACCGCGGCGACGCGGTGTGGGCGACCACGCGGTCGGCACAACGAGCCCTCGAGTTGTCTGCCGGAGGCTTCACGCCGATCATCGTCGATGTGACCGCCTCCGCGCCGCTCCCGCTCCTGCCGGAGGTCGACACCGTACTCTGGTCGGCGAGCCCCGACCCAGCCGCCGGTGGCGGCCACCAGGCATTGCACGTGGTGGGCCTGGGAAAGGTGCTCGACGCCCTTCCCGGCCGACCGCGCATCGTGTTCGCCAGTTCCACCGGCGTGTACGGCGATGCCGCCGGAGGCGTCGTCACGGAAGCCACGCCACCCTCCCCCGACCGGCCGGCCGCCAGCGCGATCGTCGAAGCGGAGGCGATGCTGTCAGACCGGTGCCCGGACCGGTCGGTCGTGCTGCGGCTGGCGGGACTGTACGGCCCGGGCCGGCTGCCCCGGCTCGACGACCTCCGGGCGGGCCGCGCCCTCGCCGGCGATCCCGACTCCTGGCTCAATCTGATCCATGCCGACGACGCCGCCGCCGTCGTCGTCGCCGTGGCCGATCACCCCGCCCCCGGGGCGCTGTATGTCGTCAGTGACGGGCAGCCCGTCCGGCGCGGCGAGTGGTATGCCGCACTGGCGGAATTCGTGGGTGCCCCCACGCCGCGCTGGGATGCCACTACCCGCCGGGCCCGGGGGGGCGACAAGCGGGTCGATCCCGGGCGGCTACTGCAGGAGATCAATCCCCCGCGGCGTTACCCCGATCCCTACCAGGGCCTGCGCCACGCTCTGGCACCGGGCTGAAAGGATCAGCCCGCGGCGCGTCGCCCACGCGACTTGGCCGTCACTGCAGCGCGGGTGCCGGATCAGCCCGCGGCGCGTCGCCCACGCGACTTGGCCGTCACTGCAGCGCGGGTGCCGGATCAGCCCGCGGCGCGTCGCCCACGTCGAGCCGTGCCAGACTGGCGACACCACCGGCGAGCGCTTGGAGGTAGTCGACGGTCACGTTGATCACCTCGGCGAAGTAGTAGTCCTTCTTGACGATCGGGCGGCGGGACGAGGCGTGTTCACCTTCCTCGTCGGCGGTCTGCTCCACTTCCGCGGCCTTGCCCTCGTTCCACTGCCGCGCGAACTCCTCCTCGATGAGCGAGATGGTCTTCTCGCTCTTGCGCTTCTTGTACCGGGCGATGTCCCCCTCGACCTTCTGGAAATCGGGGTTGGCCGCCACGCGTACCGCCGACCGCTCGCGGAGTGTCCGCACCAGGCCCTCGTCCACGCGCCCGGTGTCGCGGAAGTCGGCCGCCGGCACCTTGTCGACGCTGATCGCATAGTCGAGATCCGACTCCCCCACCGGCAGATGGGTGCTGATGCTCGGCAGCTCGACGTCACTCCGCACACCCTCCAGCTGCGTGCTCAACCCACCCGGCCGGTAGAACTGCTGCATCGTGATCTTGATGGCCCCGAGCGACGGGGCGTTGGGCATCCGCTGGAAGAGTTGCCGCCCCAGGTCGAGCAGGCTCTGCACGGTCCCCTTGCCGTGGGTCGACTGGTCGCCAATGACCAACCCGCGGTGGTAGTCCTGGATGGCTCCGGCGACGATCTCGCTGGCACTGGCGCTGAACTTGCTGGTCAGCAGGACGAGCGGGCCCTCCCAGACCACCCCCGGATCGGGGTCCTCGAACTTCTGCACCAGCTTGTTGGAATCCTTGATCTGCACGACGGGGCCCGACTCGATGAACAGGCCGGTGAGCGAAATCGCCTCGGGAAGCGATCCGCCGCCGTTGCTGCGCAGGTCGAGGGCGATGCAGTCGACCCCCTGCCGGCGAAAGTCCTCGATCAACCGCTTGCAGTCGCGGGTGCTGCTCTTGTATTCCGCCTGCCCCTGGCGGGCGCCGGCCATGTCCATGTAAAAGCTCGGCAGGTTGATGAAGCCGATGCGGAACGGGCTGCCGTCCGGCTTGCGGCCCGCCTCGATCACTTCACCGCGGGCCTCGCTGTCGGTGAGCTCGATCTTGGCACGGGTGATGTCGTAGATCTTCGGAGCGTTCTGCCCGACGGGGATCACCTTGAGGCGGACGATCGTGCCGCGCTTGCCGCGGATCAGCTTCACCACTTCGTTGATATTGAGATCGACGACGTCGACGATCTCCCCCTCGCTGCCCTGCCCCACGCCCACCACGCGATCCTTCTTCTGGAGCCGGGCGTCGCGGTCGGCAGCCCCTCCCGGCACCAGTTCGGCCACCGTCGTGTAGCCGTCCTCGTTCCGGAGCGAAGCCCCGATCCCGTCGAGCTGCAACTTCATCCCGATCTCGAAGTTCTCGAGTGTGCCGGGGGACATGAAACTGGTGTGCGGATCGAGGCTGCTGGTCAGCGACGAGAGGTAGGTCTCGAGGAGCTCGTCGGAGGTCATCTGGTGCATGCGCTTCGAGAACGCGCGGTAGCGCCTGTGCAGCTTGTCTTTCGCCTCTTCGGGGGGCGTTTTCTCCATCTTCTGCACGAGGAGGTCGTATTTGATGCGCTTCCGCCAGTTGTCCTCCGCCTCGGCCTCGGTGCGCGCCCACACGGTCGTGTCGCGGTCGATGACCATCGACTCCGGGACCGTGAAATCCTGGGGGGCGTCGATGAGCCGCTCGATGAGCGGGAGCCGGGCGTCGACCCGTTCCAGGAAGCGCCGGAAGACCTCGTAGGCGAACGTCACGTCGCCGCGCTTCAACAGGTCGTCGAGCGACTCGCGTTTCTGCATGAAGGCGTCAATGTCGCTCTGCAGGAAATACACCTTCATCGGGTCGAGGGCCTCGAAGAAGATGGCGAACCAGCGGCGGGCGATCTCGTCGTCGATCCCGCGCCGCGTGAAGTGCTCCCGTTCGATGAGCGAGCGCACGGCGAGGGTGATCTGCCGGTCGTTGGGCCCCGGCTTCTGGGCGGCGATCGGGGCTGCGGGCTCCTGGGCCCCGACGGGCTGGGCGACGAGAAGGAGCAGCGCCGCAGCACCGCCGCATACGGCACCCCCGAGCACGATGGCGCCGAGGCCACGGCGCACCGTGCGGGTGCAGCGTTCGACAGCACCCGCACCGGCGGACGCCTCAGGCACGCCCGATCGGGAGGCCACGACACAAGTCACTTCACCACCATCCCGACCCTGGCTGTTCGTCTTCACGCGTCGACTCCTGGACACGATGGTTCGCCCGGATGCGGGACGATCCCCAGTGTTGCATTCTGCCAATTCTGCGGGGCCATGACGAGGCGGGCTCGTGGCCTTTCCAGACCGTCACATGGAACCGGCAGCGGCGAGCGACGTTTTCATCAGCGCCGCTGTTCCCCCAGCTTACGGCACCGTTGCCGGCGTGTCGCCGAGCGGGAACGGGCCGACGGCGGTGATCCGTGCCCGGAGAGCCTCCGCCACCAGCGGATCGGCGCCCAGCCGCGGCGCGAGCACCCATTCGATCCGCGGATGCTCCTGACGCGCAGCAACCACGGCTGCCGCCACATCCTGCTCCACCCGTCCGCTGAAGAGGAGATGGGGACGGACGACGACCCGGCGGGGACGGGCCTCCGCCGCCCGCTCGAGGGCCTCGGCCACCGTCGGTCGGGCCGCGGCGACGAAGCCCAACTCGGTGCGTAGGGATTGGGTGCCACCACGATGGCGTTCGCCGGCGCTGACGAACTCCGCCAAGCGTGCGGCGGCGCCACCGTCGCTGGCACCCCGGCCCACGACCACGTCGATGGTCTCGGCCGCGGGCACCGCCACGCGCGACGCGAGCGCCTCGTGGCGCCGCCGGTCGGCGAGCGCGACGATCGCCGGGTGCGTCCCCAGCGGCTCCGTCTGCACCACCCGGCAGCCCAGTCGGGCCGCCGCCGCGGTGAGAGCGGCCGGCACGTCACTCCGGGCGTGGCCGGCGGAGAACAGCAGGAGCGGCGCCGCGACGACGTCGCGGTGGCCACGGGCGACGAGCCGCTCCAGGGCAGTGTCGATCGACGGCTCGAGCAGTTCGAGGAACGCCAGTTCCACCGCTCCGGCGGTGCTCGCCCCGGCCACGAGGGCCGCCACCGCCCGGGTCTCCGCCGCCCCCACCGGGTCGGTCGTGCCATGCCCCACCATGAGGACAGCCGCCCGGAGCGGGGACGCTGACGTGGCGGCGGGGAGCAGGAGGTTCATCGAGCGCATCCGGGACGCGGAAACCGACCTGTCGCCATGGTAGACACCCACGCGGCTATAGTGACCTCAAGACCCGGCGCGTGCCCCCGGGGCCGGCCCGTCCGCCGGCATGTGCTGTGCCGTCCCCAGAGCCACCCACCGCGCCGTCCCACGCCGTACTCGAACTCGTGGTCGGGGATGGCGGGGGCCCCGCTTTTCCGCTGCCCACCGATCGGGCCACCACCCTCGGTCGATCGGCCGACGCCGACATCCCTCTCGGCGACCGGCTCGTCAGCCGACTGCACGCCAGCGTCCGCCTCGAGCCGTCCGGCTGGACACTGCGGGATCTCGGCAGCCGCAACGGAACGCGTCTCGACGGGGTCACCGTTGCCAGCGCCCAACTCCACCCGGGTGCGCTGATCGGCATCGGCACGTTCTCGCTCCTCTTTCGCGCTGCCGCCCTCCCCTCCCCGCCGGCACTGCCGCGGGGCTGGCACGCGGTCCGCTGGTGTCCACCCGCCGAGCTCGCCGGCGAAGGCCTGCGCCATGGAGCCGCGCCCGGCGAACAAGCCGCCCAACTCGTCGCCCGGCACGTGGCGGCGCTGCGCCTCATGGCCTGCCGGGGTCCCGACGAGATCGGCACGGCGGTGGTGGAACTGGCGTTGGCGCACTGCGGGCTGGCCGCGGCCGGATGGTTCACTCCCGATCCCGGAGCCGCGCCGTCGTGCACCGCACCCGAGGGCAACGGCCTGGCCGCGCTTGTCACCCCGGAGTTGCTCCGTCCGGTCCGCGACGGCGGCTTGGCCGTCTGGCTCACACGCGATCCATCGATCGGGGGTGCGCCAGGCCGCGGCGATCTGGCCTGCATCCCGGTGGGACCGGGCCCGGCGGCGCTGCTCGTGGCCCAGGCGACGGGTTCGCCGCTGCGCGCCGCCGACCTGGCATTCCTCGGGATCCTCGTCGCCCTCGCCGCAGCGCACCGCGACGCGCTGCCGGGAACCGAGGGTATCGCCGCCAGGGTAGCCACGGCGCCGAACCTCGAGATTGCCGTGTGGGAGCGCACCTTGATCGCCGAGGCCGTCCGCCGGCATGGCCACATGGTGGACGCCGCCCGGGCCCTGGGGATGAGCCGGGCGACGCTGTACCGGCGGGTCGGTTCGCCTCCGCCGGAGCGACCGGCGCCGTGACGAGGCGGACGAGGGTCAGCCCGGGAGCGCGTCGGCAGGGCGACCGGGCGTCGCGCTGCCGATGGGCAGGCGCGAGGCGAGCACCAGCAGCACCGCCACGGCCACGACGAAGGGCAAGACGTGCGACGGATGGAGCCCGAACAGGAACGACCCGAGGAACGGCCCCACGATCCGTCCCAGTGATGCGAAAGACTGGTTGACGCCGAGCACCTCCCCCTGCCGCGCCGGATCGGCCTGCCGCGAGATCAAGGCCGACACCGACGGGTTGACGCAGGCGAACCCCGCCACCGCCACCGCGGCCGCGACGTAGAACAGCCCGGCCATCCCACGGCTCCGCCCCAGCGCCGGGTCGCCGTACACCGACCAGGCGATGGCCCCGAGGAGCCCGAGGCCGACGATCAGCAGGCCGACCCCCGCCGCCAGCAGGCGCTGCTCGGGAAACCGCTTCGCCAGCGGCCGGTAGGCGCCCCCGGCGAGGAGCAGCATCAGGCCGATGAAGGCGAAGACGAGGAAATTGTCGTTGTCGTTCATCCCGAAGGCCGCCTCCGTGAGCCGGGCCAGCGTGGCCTCGAAGTTGGCGAACGCCACGATCGCCAGGAAGTAGACGAGCACCAGGGCGCCGACCGCCGGCATGGCGAGGACCGCCGCCATCCGCCCCAACCCCGCGCGGCGCCGTTCCCCCGTCACACCGGGGGGCCGTGTCTCCCGGAAAACCGCGATCGCGATCACCAGCGCCACCAGCGACAGGACGGAGGCGATCGCCCCCACCCCCCAGGGCTCCTGCCGGAAGATAGCCAGGCCGAAGTAGGCGATGAGCGGCCCGAGGGTGAAGCCGCCACCGAAGGCGATGCCGATGAGCGCCATCCCCCGGGCCCGGTTCTCCGGGGTCGTGCAGTCGGCGATCACCGCCGCCGCCGTCCCCACGCTCGCACCCGCGATGCCGGCACCGATCCGGGAAAGCAGCATCAGGCCGATCGCCAGGGCCGCCTGCTGCCGCGAGGGCACCGGGTCGGTGGGCACGGTCACGGCGAAGGCGTAGACGGCGTAGAACACCACCGATCCCGCCAGGCTGAGGAGAAGGAGCGGTCGGCGCCCCACTTGGTCGGAGAGCCGGCCCCAAAGGGGGCTGAACAGGAACTGCATGAGCGAAAAGGTCGAGAACAGCACGCCGATCACCGCGCCGATGGCCACCGGCGAGAGCCCCAGTGCCTCGAGGTAGGGCTCGGCCTGCCGGGGCATCACCGGGAGCACGATCCCGAAGCCGAGCAGATCGATAAACACGGTGAGGAAGATGACCAACAGCGCGGCGCGATTGGCCGCCGGCGCAACCGGTTCGGTGCTGTTAGACTGCCCGGGCATGAAGGGGATCCAGTTGACCGCCGGCCGCGTTCCACCGTCGGCCATGAGCGTGTCGGAGCTGAGCGCTCGCGTCAAGGACCGCATCGAGCCCGCCTTCGCCGACGTGTGGGTGGCCGGCGAGGTGTCGAATGTGGTGCGGGCCGCGTCGGGCCACGTCTACCTGTCGCTGAAAGACGACGAGGCCGTCCTCCGGGCGGTGGTGTGGCGCGGGACGGTGCCGACCCTGGCGATCGAACCGGCCGATGGCCTGGCGGTGGTGTGCCACGGGCGTTTGGAGGTCTACCCGCCGCGGGGCAGCTACCAACTCACGATCGACCGCCTGCATGCCATCGGTACGGGAGGGCTGGAGGCCCGCCTCCGGCAGCTGCACGCCCGGCTCGCTGCCGAGGGCCTGTTCGCGCCGGAGAGGAAGCGCCCGCTGCCGGGCGTTCCGCACCGCATCGCCGTCGTCACCAGCCCGGCGGGGGCGGCGATCGCCGACTTCCTCCAGACGCTCGCCAACCGCTGGCCTGCCTGCGCGGTGGTGGTGGTGCCGGCCCGCGTGCAGGGGGCGGGCGCGGCGGAGGAATTGGCGGCGGCGATCGTCCGCGCCGGCCGGCTCGTGCCCCCGGTGGAGGCCATCGCGGTGATCCGCGGTGGCGGAAGCCTGGAGGATCTGTGGGCCTTCAACGAGGAACCGCTGGTGCGCGCGGTGGCCGCCGCCCCGGTGCCGGTGGTCTCCGGGGTGGGGCACGAGACCGACGTGTCGCTGTGCGACTTGGTGGCCGATGTCAGGGCCCTCACCCCCACCGATGCCGCCGTGCGGCTGAGCCCCGACCGCGGCGCGTTGCTCTCGCATCTCGCCACGGTGCCACCCCGGCTCACCGGACTCGTGAACCGGCGCGTCGCCGCGGCGCGGGACCGCCTCGCGCGGCTCGCCACCTCACGCGCGTTGACCCGGCCCGAGCGCCTCGTGACCGGCCGCCGCGACATGGTGCGCGACCGGGCCGCGCGCCTGGAGCGCGTCGGCGGCGGTGTGCTCCGCCAGGCACGCGAACGTCTCGGCGCGGCGGCGGGGCGGATCGAGGCCGCCAGCCCACTTCAGCTCCTGGCCCGCGGCTACGCGGTCACGATGCGTGCCGATGGCGATGACACGGCAGCCCTGCGCGACGTGGCCGGCCTGCGCCCGGGCGTGCGCCTCGTGACCCGCCTGGCCCGCGGCCGGGTGTGGAGCACCGTCGAGGCGACCGACGAGGCCGTCGAACCGGCAGCGCCCGTCGGCTTCCTGGAGACCCCAGCCGCGTTACGACCATGCCCCGACGCCGCCCGAGCAGACACCGACCGAGGCCCCAGAGGAGAAATGCGTCGATGAGCCGCCGCGTTACCGGTTCACCCCACCAGCCTGCGCCGCTCCCGCCATCCACCGGACAGTCAGACTCGGATCAGCCCGTCTCCTTCGAAGAGGGGCTCGAGGATCTCGGCCGGATCGTCGAGCGCCTCGAGGGGGGCGATTTGGGGCTGGCGGAGGCGATCGGGGCCTACGAAGAGGGCATTGCCCTCGTCCGGCGTCTGCACCGGCAACTCGCCGCATGTGAACAGCGGGTCGAGATCCTGGCGTCCGGTGGTGGCGTGGGTGCCGATGTGCGGACGGACCCCGGGCATGCGGCCGCGGGCGAAGAGGCCGCCGCCCCCGACAAACGGACCAGCGCCCGGGCCACGGCACCGGGCCGGACGGGTCGGTCGCGGCGGCTCCCCGGGATGGACGATCCCGGCGCGGGCGTCTAAACTTTTACAGCTTGGAAATGATGCTTTTTGGGGGTGGTCTTTCCGGGCGGATGATTCCGCTGTGACACTGGGGCGACTA
>RFRL01000014.1 GCA_009924545.1 Planctomycetia bacterium
CGGTCTTCGTGGCGCGGCGCGACCATGGCGTACGTCGTGTCGCGATCGTTGACCTCGACGTGCACCAAGGCAACGGCACCGCGTCGATCTTCGCGGGCGACGACAGCGTGTTCACGCTCTCGCTCCACGGCGGTCGCAACTACCCGTTCCACAAGGAGCGCTCGTCCCTCGACGTGGAGCTCCCCGATGGCTGTGACGACGCCAGGTACCTCGCCGCGCTCGCGCCTGCGCTCGAGGCCGTCGCGGCGTTCCTCTCCGACCGATCCCCCGGCGCCCGTGAGCGCGCCGTCGACGCGATCCTCGCATCCCCGCGATTCGGTGAACGGCAGGCGCAGCACTGGCTCGACGTGGTCCGCTTCGCCGAGACCGACGGCTACGAGGTGAACACCGAGCGGCCCCATGCGTGGCACTACCGTGACTGGGTCATCGACGCCTTCAACGACGATCTGCCCTACGACCGGTTCGTCACCGACCAGCTCGTCGGCGACGCCACCGGCGCCGACGCGGCGACGGGCTTCCTCGTCACCGCCGCGGTGCTCCTCCCCGGACAGATCGGCGCCGACGACGTCTCCAAACGGGCTGCCCGGCAGGACGCGCTGGCCGACGTGCTCGTCAACGTGGGCGAGGCCTTCCTCGGGACGACGATCGGCTGCGCCCGCTGCCACGACCACAAGTTCGACCCGCTCCCCGCCCGCGACTATTACGCCTTCCAGGCCTTCTTCAGCGGCGTCCACTACGGCGACCGCGAGCTGCAAAGCCCTGCGGCCGAGCGGCTCCGGGCGGCGCTCCTCTTCGCCCGGGAGCGGCAGGCGATCGACGCCGACGAGGGGGAGCGGGCGGCGGCCGCCGCCGAGGTGGGCGTCCTGGAAGGGGAGCTGGCCGCGGCGCGCCGCGTCGTCTACGCGGGCCGTTTCACCGCGCCCGAGCCCACGCACCTCCTCCACCGCGGCGATGCCGAGCAGCGCGGCGATCCCCTCGGCCCTGCCACGCCGGGGCTGTTCGCCGCCACGGTCGGGACCGTGAGCCTGCCGATGGACGCGGCCGAGCAGGACCGCCGCCGGGCCCTGGCGGAGTGGCTCGTGCGCCCCGCGCATCCGCTCACCGCGCGGGTCATCGTCAATCGCCTCTGGCAGTCGCACTTCGGCATCGGGCTGGTGGAGACCACCAACGACTTCGGCCGCAGCGGCACGCCACCGAGCCATCCCCAGCTCCTCGACTGGCTCGCCGCGCGGCTGGTGGCGGAGCGGTGGTCGCTGAAGGCGATCCATCGCTTGATCGTGCTCTCGGCGACCTACGGCCAGTCGACCGACGTCGTCCCGGCGGCGCTCGAGCAGGATGCCGACTGCCGGCTGCTGTGGCGCTTTCCCCCGCGCCGGCTGGAGGGGGAGGCGATCCGCGACGGGATGCTCGCCGTCGCCGGGCGGCTCGACCTGTCGACGGGGGGGCGCGGTTTCGACCTGTTCGGAGCCCGCGGCGGCCTGTCGGGGTATCCGCCCGTGGAGGCCTTCTCGGGCTCGGGCCTGCGCCGGATGATCTACGCCCATCGCGTGCGCATGGAGAAGGAGAGCGTGTTCGGGGCGTTCGACTGCCCCGACGCCGGCCAGACCACCGGACGACGCCGCCAGTCGACCACGCCCTTGCAGGCCCTCAACCTGATGAACAGCCGCTTCACCCTCGACCAGGCCGACGCGCTCGCCGCGCGGATCGCGGCCGAGGCCGGCGCGGCCCCCGCGCCGGCGGCCATGGTGGAGCGGGCGTTCGTCCTCGTCCTCGGCCGGGAACCGATCGACGAGGAGCGCGCGGCGGCAGAGACCGTGGTGCGCGACCATGGCCCGGCGGCGCTGGCGCGCGTCCTGTTCAACACCAACGAGTTCCTCTTCCTGCCCTGAGCGCCACCCAGCGCGCGAGCCCCCGGAAGCCACCCGTGGCCAGTCGCGATCCGTCGTCCGCGCCATGTGTCCCCGGTGCGGTGGCCGGGCATGGTGCCCCGAGCCCGATCCCCGAGGTCCCGCTGGAGGCATCCCCGCGGCATCCCCGGCGCGACATCCTCGCCGGTGCCGGCACGGCGCTTCCGGGCATCGCGCTGGCGACGCTGCTGGGCCGCGACGGGCTGCTGGCGGCCGGGCCCGCGGGAATCGACCCCGCCCGGCCCTTCGCCCCGCGGCCGGGCCATTTCCCCGCCCGGGCGCGCAACGTCCTCGTCATCTTCTGCGCCGGCGCGGTCAGCCAGTTGGAGACCTGGGACTGGAAGCCCCAGCTCGTGGAATGGGACGGCCGGCCGCTGCCGGGGGGGCCGGCGGTGACCTTCCAGGGCCCCGCCGGCAATCTCGCCCGTCCGCAGTATGCCTTCCGACCGCGGGGCGCGACCGGGAAGATGGTGTCCGACCTCATTCCCCACCTCGCCGCGCTCACCGACGACATCGCCTTCGTCCACTCGCTCACCAGCCGCACCAACACCCACGGGCCGGCGGAGAACTTCCTCTCCACCGGATTCGTGGCCGACGGGTTTCCCAGCCTCGGCTCCTGGGTGACCTCCGCCCTGGGCAGCGACAACGAAAACCTGCCCGCGTTCGTCGCCATCCCCGACCCGCGCGGCATCCCCCAGGCGAGCGGCAACAACTGGGGCAGCGGCTTCCTCCCCGCGGAGTACCAGGGAACCACCTGGAGCAGCACCGCACCGATCCGCCACCTCGCCACGCCGGCGGCGGTTCCGGCGGCTGCCGACCGGGCCGGTCGGGCGCTCCTCGGGCGCCTCAACCGGCGCCATGCCGAGGCCCATCCCGCCGACACGGCCCTCACCGCACGGATCGCCGCCTACGAACTCGCCGCGCGGATGCAACTCGCCGCCCCGGCCCTCGCCGACCTGTCGACCGAGTCGGCAGCCACGCGCGCCGCCTACGGGGCCGACGACGCCGATCCGATCAAGGCCGGCTTCGCGCGGAATTGCATCCTCGCCCGACGGCTCATCGAGCAGGGGGTCCGCTTCGTGCAACTGTTCAACGGCGCCTACGCCAGTGGTGGCGAGCTCAATTGGGATGGCCACACGAAGCTCAAGCAGCAGTACGACCGCCATGCCGCGATCCTCGACCAGCCGGTGGCGGCCCTGATCCGCGACCTGCGGGCGCGTGGCCTCCTCGACGAGACCCTCGTGGTGTGGTGCACGGAGTTCGGTCGGATGCCCTGTTTCCAGAAGGGGGCGCAGGGGCGCGACCACAACCCCGACGGCTTCACCTGTTGGATGACCGGGGCGGGGGTGAAACCGGGCGTCAGCGTCGGGAGGACCGACGACTTCGGCGCCAAAGCGGTGGAGGACGTCCATCCGCTCTACGACTTCAACGCCACGATCCTCCACCTCCTCGGCATCGATCACGAGCGCCTCACGTTCCGCCACAACGGCGTCGAACGGCGGCTCACCGACGTCCACGGCCGCGTGATCCGCGGGCTCCTGGCCTGACGGGAGAGACCCACGCATGGCTTCCACGGGCCACCCACCGATCGACCCCCGCATGCTCCAGGATCGGCTGTTCGCCGCCCTGTCGGCGATGTTCGCCGCCGAGGTGCCGCTCTACGGCAAGGCGTTGGGGGTGAACGACGCCTGCAACATCGCCGCCTGCCGGCTCCTCGCGCACCGTTTTCCGGGGGTCGTCCTCCCGCCCCCCGCCGGGCCGGTCGCGCTCGGCGCCGAGCGGCACGGGGCGATCCGCATCGGCCGGCCGGACGAGTACCGCTGGATCGGCAGCCTGTTCGCCTGCTTCGGCATGGAGCCGCACGGGTTCTACGACATGACGAGCGTGGGGGCGAAGCGGCAGCCGATCATGGCCACCGCCTTCCGCTCCCGGCACCGGCCCGAGCACCGGATGTTCTGCTCGCTCCTGGTGACCGATGCCCTGCCGACCGCCTTCCGCGGGCGCGTCGAGGAGGCGCTCGCGGCACGGGACGTGCCGGGCGACCGGGCCCGGGAATTCGTCGCCCGCGCTGCCGCCGATGGCGGGCTCGACGAGGCCGACGGCATGGCCCTCATCGACGAGTGCGTGGGGCGGATCTTCGCCTGGACGGGGCGCGGCGGGCCGGTGGAGCTGTACCAGGATCTCGTCGACGCCGATCTGCGGATTGCGGCCGACATCGCCTGCTTCCCCTCCCACCATCTCAATCATCTGGCGTTCAACTCCCTGGCGCTCGACCTGTTCACCGCGGCGATGCGCTTGTGCCTCGGGGAACGGGGAGCCGACTGGTTCCGGCCGCACGCCGCGACGATCCTGGGCCGCCTGGCACGCGACACCGACCCCCTCCGCGCCCGGCTCCTGTTCCCCGGACTCCCCGAGCACCTGCCCGCCGCGGTGGACGTGCCGGTGGCGGTGGCGGAGACGCTCGCCGACGAGCTCCTCGCGGTGCTGTCGGACGAGGCCCACGCCCTCCACCGTTTGCCCCACGCCGGGTTCAAGGAGACGACCGAAGGCCCGCCGACCGGGGTGCCCGTGCTCCTCCGACAGGACTCCTACCGGGCCCTCACCGAGGAGGTCCGGTTCACGACCGCCGATGGCGGATCGGTCGCCGGGACGCACACCGCCCGCTTCGGCGAGGTGGAACAGCGCGGCTATGCCTGCAGCCCTGCGGGACGGCGCACCTACGACGAATGTCTGGCGGCGGCCGAGGCCATGCGGGGGGATGCGCAGGCCGCCTGCGACCCGTTCGCGGCGCTGGGCCGATCGGCCGCGGAGTTGTTCGCCCGGGGGCAGATCCTCGGCCGCTACCGCCCCACCCTCGCCGGTCGCGCCGCGCGGGCAGCCGGCGCTCCGCTGCCCACCGGGCTCGAACGGCTGCTCGCCGCCGGACTGGTGACCCGCGAGCCGATCCGCTACGAGGACTTCCTTCCGGTGAGTGCCGCGGGCATCTTCGCCTCGAATCTCCGCCAGCAGGCCGCCGGTCCCCGCTCGCAGGCAACGGGTGACGGCCCGGTCGTGCCCCGGGCGCGGGAGGAGTTGGAGGGGATTCTCGGCCGCCCGATCATCGATCCACTCGCGGCCGACGTCGAAACCGAGGCGGCATCGATCCGTGACACCCTGGCGGCCCTCGGCGAGAAAGGCCACCTCCGAGGCGGCGGCACCGATTGAGGGGGACCGGTTGGTGGCCGGAGGAACAGATGGCCCAGGTCATTGGCTCCGGGGCGTGCCGGGGGTGGGTGATGGCGGTCTGCCTGGCCGTCCTCCCCCTCGGCTTGGCGGCGCGGGCCGCGTCACCGCGATTCCGCGGCTCGAGCTCGGGTTTGTCGTGGGAAGTGCCTTCAGGGATACTGGGTTTCGGCGACGGGCCACCGCGTCAGGGGAGCTGGCGGCATGATCACCTCGGTGCGGAGCAGCGGCCTCTCCGGGCGGGTTGCCGGGCGGAAGCGGGCGCTGGTCCTTTATGCCACGCTGGCCGCGGCCGGCCTGGTGTGCGACCGCCGCGCTCCGGCAGCGGCACCGGTTGACGAGGCATTTTTCGAGGCGCGGATCCGGCCGGTCCTCATCGATCGCTGCTATGCGTGCCACAACGCCGCCACCGCCGAGGGGGGGCTGGCGGTCGATTCACGCGATGGCCTGTTGACCGGTGGGCACTCCGGACCGGCGCTCGTGCCGGGAGCCCCGGCGGAGAGCCTGCTGGTGCGCGTGCTGCGCCACGAGGTCGACGGGTTGAAGATGCCGAAGGATGCGGGCCGGCTCTCCGCGGAGACGATCGCCGATTTCGCCGCCTGGATCGCCGCGGGGGCCGTCGATCCGCGCGACGCTCCCCCTTCCGCGGCGGAACTAGCCACGGCGACATCGTGGGAGGCGGTCCGGGACCGGCGCCGGCAATGGTGGGCGTTTCAATCTCTCGTCGATCCGCCGCCGCCCGACGCGCCCGCACCGTGGGCGGCACATCCGGTCGATCGGTTCGTCGGCGCCCGGCTGGCCGAGGCCGGTGTGGCTCCGGCTGCCGTGGCCGCGCCGCCGGTCCTCGTACGTCGCGTTTGGTTCGCCCTCGTGGGCCTGCCCCCGTCCCCCGCCGATCTCGAGACGTGGACCCCACGCCTGGCCGCGCCCGGCGGGTGGGAGGCGCTCGTCGACCACCTGCTGGCCAGCCCGCATTTCGGCGAGCGCTGGGCCCGCCACTGGATGGACTGGATCCGCTACGCCGACACCCACGGCTCGGAGGGGGATCCGGAGATCGTCGATACCCACCTCTACCGCGACGCGCTGATCCGCGCCCTCAATGCCGACGTGCCGCTCGATCGACTTCTCCGCGAGCACGTGGCAGGCGATCTGCTTCCCGATCCGCGCCTCGATCCCGGTGGCACGTTCAACGATTCCGCGATCCTCACCTCCCACTGGCGCATGGTCTTCCACGGCTATTCCCCCACCGACGCGCTCGAGGAGAAGGTGCGGTTCGTGGACGACCAGATCAACGCCTTCAGCAAGGCGTTCCTGGGCCTCACCGTGTCGTGCGCGCGGTGCCACGACCACAAGTTCGATCCCGTCAGCCAGCGCGACTACTACGCGCTGTTCGGCGTGCTCGCCTCCTCCCGGCCCGGCCGCGCCGAGGTGGGCCCACCCGGTGCGGCGGCCATCGGTCGCGCGGAGATCGCCGCGCTCGCCCCACGGCTCCGCGCGGCGCTGGGCCGCCAGTGGCTGGCATCGATCCCCGATCTCCGCACCCGTCTCGACCGTTTCGAGCCACTCGTGGCGGCGGCGGAGGATCCGCGGGCCCTTCTCCATCCACTCTTCAAGGCCGGTGCGGCTGTGGATGAGGGGGCCCTCGGCGCGGCCGTTGCCGCCATGGCCGCCCCGGCGCCGGTCACGGAAGGGGGCCTGCGCTGGGACCTTGCCGACGACACCACGCGGGCCGGTTGGCTGGCCGTGGGCAGCGGCCTGGCAGAGTTCGCCCGGCCGCTCGAGGCCGGCGAGCCCGTCGTCGCCGTGACCGGACCGCGGGCCCTCGAGCGGATCATGCCCGCGACCGTGAAGACCCATGGCGTGTCCACCAAGCACGGGGCGCGCCTCACGTCGCCCACCGTGCGCGTGGAGGGTCCACGGGAACTGTGGATCCTCGCCGCCGGTGGCGGCGGGGCGACGGTGCGCTACGTGGTGGAAGACTATCCGAGGTCGGGCCCGGTCTATCCAATCACCCCGTTGTCGCCCGAGTGGAAGTGGCACCGGTTCGATCTCACCTACTGGGATGGCGACCGGATCCACGTGGAACTGGCGACCGCGCGCGATGCCGTGCTGCCCGCCGGCAATGCGGCGGAGCGGTCGTGGTTCGCGGTCCGGGAGGCGCGGCTGGTGGCTTCCGGCTCGCCCCCGCCCCCGCTGCCGTTCGACCCGCGCGGGGCGATCCGCGCCCGTCTCGACGGAGCCACTCCGGTCACGGCGGCGGCCTATCGCGATGCGGTGGCGGGGGCCCTCGACGCGGCGCTGCGTGCCTGGGCCGAGGGGCGGGCCGATGACCGCGACGCCCTCCTCCTCGATGCGGCGCTGGCCGAGGGGCTCCTCGAAAACCGGGTGGCCGACCTCGGCGAGGCTGGTCCGCTCGTGGCGGAGTGGCGCCGCCTGGAATCGTTCGTGCCCGTGCTGCCGCGGGCGCCTGCACCGGAGGAGACGGCCGGCAGCGACCAGCCGCTCCTGCGCCGTGGCGACCATCACACCCCCGGCGACGCGGTGCCGCGCGGATTCCCCCACCTCTTCGGCTCCCCCCGGCCGGTGACGACCGGCAGCGGCCGGCGTGAGGTGGCCGACGACCTCCTTGCAGCCGAGAATCCACTCACGCGCCGGGTGCTGGCCAACCGCGTGTGGCACCATCTCTTCGGCCGCGGCATCGTGGCCACGCCCGACAACCTCGGCCTCCTCGGCCAGAAGCCGACGCATCCCGAACTGCTCGACCATCTGGCCGTGCGCCTGGAGCAGGGGGGCTGGTCGCTCAAAGCGCTCGTCCGCCATCTCGTCACGTCACGTACCTGGCAGCTCGATTCGGTGGCGTTGCCGGCGACGGTGGCCGCCGATGCAGACAACCGCCTCTGGTCGCGGGCCCTGGTGCGGCGGCTGGATGCGGAGGCGATCCGCGATGGACTCCTGGCGGCAGCCGGGGTTCTCGACACGCGCTTGCATGGCCCGCCGGTCGGTGGCACGGAGCCGCGGCGCGGGGTCTATGTCCGCGTGGCGCGCAACGCCATCGATCCCCTACTCCGCGTGTTCGACTTCCCCGAACCGTTCAGCAGCATCGGAGCCCGGGACGAGACGAACGTCCCGGCCCAGGCCCTGACCCTCATGAACGATGCCGACGTGGCCCGGTGGGCCGACCAGTTTGCCGGGCGCGTGCTTGCCGACCCGCGCCTCGGGAGCGACGAGGAGCGCCTCGACGCCATGGTCCGGATCGCGCTCGGGCGGCCGAGCACCGCGGCTGAGCGGGGGGAACTGGGCGGGATCCTCGCCGCGGCGCGGGCCGGGCAGCGGGAGCGCCAGGCACGATTGGCGGCGATCACGGAGCGTGTGGTGGAAGCCCGCACGGCGCTCGAGTGCCTCGTCGCGTCGCGGCGGGACACGGGGCTCCCCGCGGTCCCGGCCGCGCCCCGGCCGCTCTTGTCCTGGGACTTCTCCGCCGGGGTCGACGCGCTGGAGGGGGGCGTTCCGGGAACAGCCCGGGATGGTGCCGGCCTCCGAGACGGGGCGTTGGTGGTCGGCGGCGGCGGTCACGTGACGACGGCACCGCTGCCGCGGGAGATCCGGGCGCGGACGCTCGCGGCGCTGGTGCAACTCGATTCGCTCGGGCAGCAAGGCGGGGGCTTGATCTCGATCCAGTCGGCCGACGGCGTGGTGTTCGACGCCATCGTCTTCGGCGAGCAGGTGGCCGGCGAGTGGCTGGCCGGCAGCAACGGGTTCCAACGCACCCGGGCGTTCGGCGGGCCCCGCGAGACCGAGGCGGTGATGCGGCCGGTGCACGTGGCGATCTGCTGGGACGAGGACGGCACGGTACGTGGCTACCGCGACGGCCAGCCCTATGGCCAGCCCTACCGCGTGGAGCCGGCGGTGGCCTACCCGGCGGGGAGCAGCCTCGTGTCGTTCGGCCTGCGGCACCTGCCCGCCGGTGGCAACCGCCTTCTTTCGGGCCGGATCCTCCGCGCCACGCTCCACGACCGGGCGCTGTCGGAGGACGAGGTCGGCGACCTCGCCGCGGCGGCCGGGAGCGTGTCGATCGCGGCGCTCGTCGAGCGCCTGCCGGAGCCGGGCCGGGCGCAGGGCCGGGCGCTCGTGGCCAAGCTCGGGGAGCTCCAGCGGCAGGTGCGTGAGGTGGACCTGCCGCCGTCAGACGATCGCGATCGGGCTGTGTGGGCCGAGCCGGCCCGGGCCCTGTTCCTGTGCAAGGAGTTCATCTTCGTCCGCTGAGTCGCCTACCGGCGGGCCTGTCCCACGTGAGTCACTTTCCCATGACCATTCCAGCCTCCGCGACCGGGCCGGTGATCCCGCGGCGCAGGCTCCTCGCCGACGCCTCGATCGGCTTCGGCAGCGTTGCCCTGGCGGCGCTCCTGGCACGGTCGGCGGGGGCGGCACAGCGCGAAGGCGCGGTGGCGGGGGCCGGTGGCCTTCGGCACCACGCACCGCGGGCACGGCGCGTGATCTTCTGCTACATGTCGGGTGGGGTGTCGCACGTCGATTCGTTCGACCCGAAGCCACGGCTCGACGCCGAGCACGGCAAGCCGCTGCCGATGAAGGTCGAGCGGACGATGTTCAACAACAACGGGCTCATCATGCGCAGCCCGTTCACCTTCCGACCCTGGGGGGAGAGCGGCATCCCGGTGAGCAGCCTGTTTCCCCGGATCGGTGCGGTGGCCGACGAACTGGCGGTGATCCGCTCGATGACCACGCCGGTGAGCGAGCATGCCCAAGCCAACTTCCTCATGCACACCGGGTTCCCGTTCCTCGGCTTCCCCAGCGCCGGGGCGTGGGCGTCGTACGGGCTCGGCACGGCGAACGCCGACCTACCGTCGTACGTCGTGCTCCAAAGCGGCAACGCCGCCGTGCCACACGGTGGCGTGGGGCTGTTCAGCAACGCCTTCCTCCCCGGCCCCCACCAGGCCTCGATCATCCGCGCCGACGCGGCGGAGGCGATCCGCAACATCCGCCCGCGCGACCGATCCGGCGCGCAGCGGCGCCGGCTCGACGCCGTGGCGGCCCTCGACCGTGGGTTCCTCGCCGCGACCGGTGCGCCGGCGGCTGTCGAGGCGGCGATCCACAATGCCGAGACCGCCTTTCGGATGCAGGCCGCGGTGCCAACGCTGGTGGACATCGCGGGGGAGTCGGCGGCCACGCTCGCGCGCTACGGGGTCGATTCCCCGCCTACGCGCGGCAGTGTCTCCTCGCGCGGCGCCTCGTGGAGCAGGGCGTGCGGTTCGTGGAGCTCTCCTGCCTGACGCAGAACATCGGCGCGGGGGGCGCCGGGAATCCCTGGGACCAGCACGGGGCGCTGGAGAAGGGGCACGGGGCGATGGCCCTCCAGGTCGACCAGCCGATCGCCGCCCTTGTCGGTGACTTGCGCGACCGCGGGCTCCTCGACGACACGCTCGTGGTCTGGGCGGGAGAGTTCGGCCGGACGCCGTTCTCGCAGGGTTCCGACGGCCGCGACCACAACCCGATGGCGTTCAGCGTGTGGCTGGCGGGGGGCGGTGTGAAGGGGGGCACGATCCACGGCGTGACCGACGAGTACGGCTACCGGGTCGTGGAGCATCCCTGCACGATCTACGACATGTGGGCCACCGTCCTCCACCTGCTCGGGATCGATCACGAGGAATTCACCTACCGCTGGGGTGGCCGCGATTACCGGCTCACCGACGTCCACGGCCACGTCATCCACCCGATCCTCGCCTGAGCCGCCACCGCAGCCTCTCCACGCCCACCGACCGGGAGTCCGCCCATGCCAGGATCGACCCGCCGTCGTTTGCTCGCCGCCGCCGCCGCCGGCCTCGGTTGGGCCGCCACCGGCGCCCGCGGTGCCGGCACCGCCCGCACCGACATCGATCCCGCCGGCCGCGTGCGCCACGGTGGCATCCGCCACAGCGTCATGGGTTGGTGTTTCAACCCGATGGATCCCGTCGAACTGGCACGCCACGCGCGCGACATCGGCCTGGTCGGGATCGAGGGCATCGACCGCCGGCACTACGCGGCGGTGAAGGAACTGGGGCTCGAGATCTCCCTCGTCGGCAGCCACGGCTTCGCCCGCGGGCCGTGCGACCCGCGCTACCGGGCCGAGGCGGTGGAGAAACTCGCCGACGCGATCGACGTGGCGGCGGCGGTGGGATCGCGCAAGGTGATCACCTTCACCGGCATGCGCTTTCCGGGGATGGACGACGAGCGTGCGGCCGACGACTGCATCGCCGCCTGGAAGGAGGTCCTGCCCCGGGCCGAGCGCCAGGGGATCACGCTCGTCCTCGAGCACCTCAACAGCCGCGATGCCTCCCATCCGATGAAAGGCCACCCCGGCTACTTCGGCGACCACCTCGACTTCTGCGCCAGCCTCGTGCGGCGTGTGGGGTCGCCCTGTTTCAAGCTCCTGTTCGACGTCTACCACGTGGGGATCATGGATGGCGACGTGATCCGCCGGCTCCGTGAGCACCGCGAGATCATCGGCCATCTGCACACCGCGGGCGTGCCCGGCCGCGGTGAGCTCGACGACACGCAGGAGATCCACTACCCGGCGGTGATGCGCGCCGTGACGGAGATCGGCTACCACGACTTCGTGGCCCACGAGTTCATCCCCACCTGGGACGACCCGGTGCTGGCCCTGCGCCACGCGGCGCTCGTCTGCGACGTGGGACGGTCGTCGGGCTGAGGCGCACGTCGGCCGGCAGTCCCGCTGCGGCTCAGGCGGCGCCCAGCCCCTCCATGCGCCGCCAGGCGCTCACCTGCCCGAGGTGCATCATCATGTGCCCGCCGGCGTAGAAGCCGTGGATCGAGCCGAGCGTGGGGAACAGCTCCGCCATCCGCCCCGCGGCGGGGTTGGGGCGCTGGAGCAGGTCGTCGGGCGCGGCGCGGAGGGCAGCGATCGCCTCGGTACACCCGCGCCGGAAAGCCTCAACCACTTCGTCCATCGGCGGGTAGACGGTGCCGGCGGTGTCGTCGACGCACTTCCCCTCCTTGGAGAAGACGGCGTCGAACCGCGTCGGCACCGGCGTGGCGCTGCCGCCGAGCTGGGCGACGATTCGCGGGCAGTAGAGGGCGAGGTGGCCGAAGACGAAGGCCGGGTGGTTCGACTCCACCACGGTCCGGTGTCCGTCGGCCCCGACCGCGGCGAAGCGGGCGAACCGGGCGGCGGGAATCCCCTCGAGAAGGCGGTCCGCGTAGTTGAGCGAGAGCTGGAGCGAGTCGGCGATGCAGTTGCCGAGGGAGCGCGACACGGGAAAATCTCCGGAGCGGGGGGGTGGGGATCAGTCGGACGATGTGTCAGGGGAGGTTGCCGGCGGCGAACCGGGCGATGGTCTCGGGCAGGAGCAGGCACTCCGCGGCAAAGACCCGCGCCCCGAGCGACGCCACCGTGTCGTCGGGCAGCACGGGCACGGTGCGCTGGAGGAGGATCCGGCCATGGTCGTACTCGTCGTCGACGAGGTGGACCGTGCAGCCCGACACGGTACAGCCGCGGTCCAGCACGGCACGGTGAACGTGGTCGCCATGGAAGCCGCGGCCGCCGAAGGCGGGCAGCAGCGCCGGGTGGATGTTGACCACCCGGCCGGCGAAGGAGGCCGGGATCGGCAGCAGGTGGAGCCAGCCGGCCATCACCACCAGCCCCGCTTGCGCCTCACGGCAGGCGTTGAACACGGCGCTGCTCCAGGCCGCCGGGTCGCGCCCGGCGCGGGGGATGACGGCGACCGGGACGCCGGCCCGGCGGGCGTTCACCTCTGAGCGGAGCCCGCTCCGGCTGGCGACCACGAGCCCGACCTCGGCCGCGAGTTGCCCGGCATTGATCCGCTCCAGGAGGTTGGCCAGCGACCGGCCCGATCCCGAAACGAGCACCGCCAACCGCAGCCTCCCTCCGCCGGGAGCACTCATGCCGCCCCCTCCGCGGCCAGTGGCCGCACGGTGATCATGAGGGGATGGCCGTCGATGTCGTGCTCCTCGCGGGTCCCCCCTTCGATCGGCACGTCGAGAACGACACTGGCGAGCGTCTCGGCGGCGATGGTGTCGCGATGGGTGGCGATGGCCTCCGCCAGCGGTGCTGCCGGCGTGCACAGCGAAAGCTCGATGCGCTGCGTGAACTCGAGGTCGAGCGTCTTGCGCGCGGCCTGCACGGCGTGCACCACTTCGCGGACGAGCCCCTCGGCCACCAGCTCCGGCGAGAGCTCCGTGGCCATCACCACGACCGCCGCCGGGCCCTCGGCCGCCGCCCAGCCCTCCCGGGCGGTGGTGCGCACGAGGAGGTCCTCGCGCTCGAGCGTGGCCGTGCCACCACCGGGCAGTGCCACGTCGACCCACCCGTCGCGGTTACAGGCCGCCAGCAGGGCGCCGACGTCGGCCGTGGCCAGCGCCGCGCGCACGCGCGGGAGATCCTTCCCGAGGCGCGGGCCGAGCCGCTTCAGGTCAGGCTGTACGCTGCGCGTGATGTAGCGGTCGGGCTCCCGGCACACTTCGAACTGCTTGACGTTGAGCTCGTCGCGGACGAGGTCGGCGTGGGCCTCGAGCCAGGCGGCGTCGGCGGCGCGAGCATCGGCGAGGATCACCTCGACCTTGGCCAACGGCTGCCGCACCTTGAGCCGGGCGCCGGCCCGGGCCGCCCGCCCGAGCGAGGCCACGTCGCGGACGAGGGTCATCCGGCGGACGAGGTCGGGATCGAGGAGCGCCGGCGCCCCCGGCGGATAGTCGGTGAGATGAATGCTGTCGGGGACGCGGTCGCCGAAGGGGCTGACCGCGAGGTTCCGCCACATCGCCTCGGTGACGAACGGCACGAACGGTGCCGCCAGGCGGGCCACCGTGAGGAGGGTTTCGTAGAGGGTCCAGTAGGCGTCGAGCTTGTCGGGATTGCCGGCCGGTGAGTCGTCGGCTCTGCCGGCGGCCCAGAAGCGGTCGCGGCTGCGGCGCACGAACCAGTTGCTCGCCCCGTCGACGAGCGCCGCGATCAGCCCGGCGGCACCGAAGTGATCGTAGCGATCCATGCGCTCGGTCACCGCCGCGGCGGTGGCGCTCGTCTCGGCGAGCATCCACCGGTCGAGTTCGCAGCGCTCCGCCGCCGGGCGCCAGCCACGGGCGGCCGCCAGATCGGCGTGGTCGAGCCGGCCGGGGCGGTCGAGTAGCCGGCCGGGATCGAAGCCATCGATCCGCGCGTAGATCACGAAGAAGGAATAGACGTTCCACAGCCGGAGGAGGAACTCGGGCACGCTCTCGCGGATCGCCCGCTCGCTGTAGCGGATCGTGGTCCAGGGCGGCTGGGCGGCGAGGAAGTACCAGCGCAGGGCGTCGGCGCCGTAGGCGTCGAAGATCACCCCCGGTTCCTTGTAGTTGCGCTTGCTCTTGCTCATCTTCTGCCCGTCTTCGCCGAGCATCAGACCGAGGACGATGCAGGTGCGGAACGGGTGGGGCCAGTCGGCCGGCGGGGGCGCGACGCCGGCCGGCAGCGTGCGCGGGCCGTCGCCACCGAAGAGGAGCGTGCTGATGGCGAGCTGGCTGTAGAACCAGCCGCGGGTCTGGTCGATCGCCTCGGAGATGAAGTCGGCGGGGAACTGGCCGGCGAACGCGTCGGCCCCCGCGTGCGGCCATCCCCACTGCGCGAAGGGCATGGCGCCGGAGTCGAACCAGCAGTCGATCACCTCCGGCACGCGACGCATGCGGCTCCCGGCGGCGAACGGCGAGTCGTAGGTGACGGCGTCGATGTAGGGCTTGTGGACGCGGAGATCCTCGCACAGGTCGGGCTGCTTCGCCTTCGCCCGGTCGAAGAGGTCGGTGCCCGCCACCCCCGGCTTGGCCAGCAGGGCCGCATACGACGGCACCGCCTCCGCCCGGCCGGTCGCCTCGCACACCCAGATCGGTAGCGGCGTGCCCCAGTAACGCTCGCGCGACAGCGCCCAGTCGACGTTCGACTCGAGGAAGTTGCCGAAGCGGCCGTCGCGGATGTGCTCGGGGAGCCAGTTGATCCGGGCGTTGTTGGCGAGCAGCGCCGCGCGGAATTGCGCGGTGCGGATGAACCAGCTCTGCCGCGGGTACTGGATGAGCGGATCGTCGTCGGCGCGCCAGCAGAAGGGGTAGTCGTGGACGTACTGCTCCTGGTGGACGAGCAGGCCACGCTGGCGGAGGTCACGGATGATGTCGCGATCGACCAGCTTCACGAACCGGCCGCTGCCCACGGGGAAGGCGTCGGTGAAGGTGCCGTCCGGGGCGACCGGACAGAGCAGGTCGAGCGCCGCCGGATCGGCGAACCGGGCACGCTCGGTGGTGAGCACGCCGAAGTCGACCTCGCCGAAGGCGGGGGCCACGTGGACGATCCCCGTGCCGGAGTCGGTGGTGACGAAATCGGCCGCCACCACCCGCCACGCGGCCACCTGGCGGCCACCACCGACCAGTTCGGCCCCGGAGAGCCCGCCGGCAGGGCGGAAGGTGTCGAACGGTGGCAGGTAGGAGCGCCCCACGAGGTCGCTGCCCGGCAGCGTGGCCACGATGTCGAAGGTCTTCTTCGTCTTCTCCGCGAAGGCCGTCGCCAGGGCGCTGGCCACGACGTATTCGCCCGCGTCGGCGCCGTCGCGCTCGCGAAGGACGGTGTACTCCAGATCCGACCGGACGGCGGCGAACTGGTTGGCGGGGAGCGTCCAGGGGGTCGTCGTCCAGGCCACGAGGCTGCGAGTACCCCGCCGGCCCGCTTCGTCAAGGAGCGGCAGGGCGACGTACACGCTCGGGTCAGCCACCTCCTTGTAGCCCTGGCCCACCTCGCCGCTGGAGAGCGCCGTGCCTCCCTGGGCCCACCACCACACGATCTTGTGGCCGCGGTAGAGGAGGCCGCGCTCGAACAGGTCGGCCAGCGCCCACCACACGCTCTCCACGTAGGAGCGGTGGTACGTGACGTAGGCGGTGGAGAGATCGAGCCAGAAGCCGATACGCTCGGTGGTGGTTTCCCACTCCTTCATGTAGCGCCACACGCTCTCCTGGCACTTGTGGATGAATGGCTCCACGCCGTAGGCCTCGATCTCCGCCTTCGAGTGGATCCCCAGCGCCTTGCAGACCTCGACCTCGACGGGGAGGCCGTGCGTGTCCCAGCCCCCCTTCCGCTCGCAGTACTGACCGCGCATCGTGCGGTAGCGCGGGTAGAGGTCCTTGATCGTGCGCGTCAGGCAGTGGCCCGGATGGGGCATGCCGTTGGCCGTCGGCGGACCCTCGAAGAACACGAACCGCTCCGCGCCGCGGCGCTGGGCCAGCGTCCGCCGTTCGACGTCGGCCTCCTTCCAGAAGGCGAGGATCGAGCGCTCCAGGGCGGGGAAGTCGGGGCGGCCACCGACCAACGCGAAAGGGGATGCTGCGAAGGGAGCCACCGGGGGGAGGGCCATCTGGTGCGGCCTCCTACGGACGGGCCGCGGCGGCGTCGCGGACGACAGCCGTGATGATCGCCCGCAGCTTCGGCTCCGCCGACCGGGCGACCGCGAGGATCCGTTCCACCGTCGCCACCTCGAGTGCGTCGGGGAGGCACATGTCGGTGATCACCGACAGGCCGAGGACCTCGAGCCCCGCGTGGACGGCCACGATCACCTCCGGCACCGTCGACATCCCCACCACGTCGGCACCGATGCCGCGCAGGAAGCGGTACTCGGCCCGCGTCTCCAGGTTGGGGCCTGTGACCGCCACATAGACGCCGCGGTGGGCCACGAAGTCGGCACGCCGGGCCTCTGCCAGCGCCGCATCGACGAGCCGCGGCGTGTACGGCGCCGACATGTCGGGGAAGCGCGGGCCGAGCCGATCGTCGTTGATCCCGATGAGCGGGTTGTCGTTCATCAGGTTGATGTGGTCGTCGATCACCATGATGTCGCCGGTACGGAACTGCGGATTGAGACCACCACAGGCGTTGGTGACGATCAGCAGCCGGGCGCCGAGCCGGTGGAGGACCCGCACCGGGAAGGTGATCTGGGCGAGCGGATAGCCCTCGTAGGCGTGCATCCGGCCCTCCATCACCACCACCGGCACGCCGTCGAGTTCGCCGCATACGAGCTGGCCGGCGTGGCCATGGGCGGTGGAGCGGGCGAAGTGGGGGATCTCTTCGTAAGGGATCCGCACCGTGTTGGTGATGGCAGCAGCCGCGGCTCCCAGACCGCTGCCGAGGATGATGCCCACCGCGGGGCGGCCGCTCCAGCGGCTGGCGATCGCGCTGCAGGCGTCGGTGATCTTGTCGTGGAGGTCGAGCATGCCGATGTCCGCGAGGACCGAAGGAGGACCCGGTCCGTCAGGACCGGAGCAGGGCGCGGAACTCCGGCCGGTCGCGGAGCGACGCCAGATCGGGGTCGGTCCGCATGTGGTCGATGTCGCGGTAGCCCAGCCGGATCGCCGCCTCGAGGCACTCCAGTGCATCGTCGGCGTGGCCCGCCATGGCGAGCGAGCAGCCGAGATTGTAGCGGGCGAGGCAGTCGTCGGGCAGACAGGCCACCAGGCGCCGGTCGACCTCCACGGCGCGGTCGTGGAGCCCCTTCCGCGAGGCGAGTTCACCGAGGGCGCGGAGCGCCTCCATGGCGCGGTCGTTGCGGGCGATCACCCGCTCGAGAAAATCGATGTCGAAGTCGAGCTGGCACAGGCCGCCGAACCACTCGCGCGTCGCCCGCACCCGCCCTACGCCCCCCGTCGTCCGGTCGGCACGGTCGCTGCCGCGGGCTCCTTCGTGGTGGTCGTCGGGACCGGCCATCGGCATCTCACTTCTTGCGGGCTGGCCCCTTGGCCGGAGGGGGGGGCGGAACCGGTTCGGCGTCGTCGGGATGATCCCAGTCGGGGTCGTGCTCGTCTTCTTCGAAGTCGTCGTCGAACTCGTCGTCGAAGTCCTCGAAGGCGGAATCCTCGTCGGGGAGGGGCTGCTCCGGGGTGAGCGGCTCATCGTCGCCAAGGTCGTCGTCGTCATCGTCGGGATTGGCACCGGAGCGGAGCGTATGGCTGCCGGCTGGGAGCAGCGCCGCTGGCACGCACCAGGGCTCGGCCGGGGAGGCGACGGACATGGGCATGGCAACGATCCGCGTGCAAAAAGGGCCGGAGGGGACAAACCGTTAGAAAACCGTGTCGGCGGGGTGGCGTCAAGCAGTTCGCCGCCGCCCGGCGGAGGGGGGGCTGGCCCGGCTTGCCGTCACGTGCGTTCGGCCTCGCGCTCAGGTGTGGTAGTCGGCGTTGAGGTGGACGTAATCGGCGGTCAGGTCGCTGGAATAGAAGCGGATCGAGCCCGGACCGGATCGGAGATCGATCTCGATGAGGGTCTCGCGGGCGCCCCGGATCGAGGCCGAGACCGTGGGGCCGTCGAACGGGACGGGCGAACCGTCGCGGAACAGGAGGGTGCCGTTGAGACGGAGCACGAGCCCGGAAGGATCGAACGCCACCCCCGAATAGCCGGCCGCCGAAACGATCCGGCCCCAGTTGGGGTCGGCACCGTGGACGGCGGTCTTGACCAGCGGGCTGTCGGCGATCGTCCGGGCGATCTGCCGGGCATCGTCGCGGCTGCGGCAGCCGCTGACCTCGATCCGCAGCACGTGGGTCGCCCCCTCACCGTCGTCGGCGATCTCCCGGGCCAGGGCACTGCACGCCTCGACGAGTGCTTCAGCGAACGCCTCCAGGGCCGCGCCGGTGAGCGGCGCTCCGCCGGCGGCACCGTTGGCGAGGAGGAGCACCGTGTCGTTGGTGCTCATGTGGCCGTCGACGCTGACGCAGTTGAACGACAGGTCGGCGGCGGCGGCGAGGATGCGCTGGGCGTCGGCCGGGGCGATGGCGGCGTCGGTGAGCAAGACGCCGAGCATCGTCGCCAGGCGCGGCCCGATCATCGCCGCTCCCTTGGCCATGCCGAAGAGCGTGCACTCGCGACCGTCCACGGCCAACCGTGTGCCGGCCAGCTTGGGGCGGGTGTCGGTGGTGAGCATGCCCCGGGCGGCGGTGACGGCCGCCTCGGCATCGGTCCCCAGTCGGGAGGCGACGGTGTCGATGCCGGCCGTGATCTTGGCCAGCGGGAGGAACTCGCCGATGATCCCCGTCGACAGCACGAGCACGCCGTCGGCTGCCACGCCGAGCCGCTGCGCCGCCGCCGCCGCCATGCTCCGCGCATCGTCGAGGCCGCGGGCGCCGGTGCAGGCGTTGGCGTTGCCGGAATTGATGGCGATCGCGCGGAAGCCGCTGCCGGGCGTCAGGGCCCGGTCGTAGGCCACGGGGGCGGCATGCACGAGATTGGTGGTGTAGACGCCCGCCGCCGTGGCCGGGAAGTCGGAGACCACGAGGGCGACGTCCTCGCGTGTCGGATTCCGCTTCAATCCGGCGTGGACGCCGGCCATGCGGAACCCCCGGGGAAGCGGCGGGATGGGGAGCTTGACCGCGGTTTCGGTGATCGCCATGACGATTCGACTCGCGAGTGTGCGGGAAGGATGACCGCGCGGCACCGACGGTGGTCCGTCACCGTCAGAGGAGGCCGGTGGTCTCGGGAAGTCCGTGCATGCAGTTGAAGTTCTGCACCGCCGCCCCGCTGGCCCCCTTGACGAGGTTGTCGAGGCAACTGATCACGAGGACGCGGCCGCGCACCACGCGGAGCGTGATGTCGCAGAAGTTGGTGCCGACGCAATCCTTGCTGGCGGGAAGGTGGTCGACGAGGCGCACGAAGGGTTCGCTGCCGTAGGCCTGGCGCAGGATCGCCGTCGCCTCCGCCTCGGTGATCGGGCTGCGCGGGCGGAGGTAGATCGTGGCGAGGATCCCCCGGTCCAAGGGTGCCAGTTGCGGCGTGAAGATCAGCTCCGGGCGGGTGCCGGCATGCCGGGCGACGACCTGCTCCATCTCCGGCGTGTGGCGGTGGCGCCCGACGTTGTAGGCCGACAGGCTCTCGTTGCACTCGGGGAAGTGCGTGGTGAGCTTCGGCGACCGGCCCGCTCCGCTCACGCCACTTTTGGCGTCGACGATGATGTCGTCGGGATGGAACCGACCACTGGCCAGGAGTGGGGCCAGGGGCAGGATGGCCGCCGTGGCGTAGCACCCCGGATTGGCCACCAGCCGGGCGGAGCCGATGCCGCTGCGGAACAGCTCCGGGAGGCCGTACACGGTGTGGCCGAGCCGCGCGGGATCGGGATGCTCGTGGCCGTACCACTCGCGGTAGGTGGCCGCGTCGTCGAGGCGGTAATCGGCGCTGAAGTCGACCACGCGGGCGCCGGCCGCCACCACCTTCGCCACCACCTCGGCGCTGGCCGCATGGGGCAGGCAACTGAACACGCACGCTGCCCGGGCGGCGATCTCCTCTGGGGAGAGATCCTCCAGGGGAAGATTGAGCCGCCCCACCAGACTGGGATGAATCGTGGCGATCGAAGGCTTCCCCTCCTGCCGGCTGGTGACCGCGACGATGCGCACGTGCGGGTGCCGGAGAAGGATCCGGATCAACTCCAGGGCGGTGTATCCGGTGGCACCGAGGACGGCGACGGGGATGGTGGTGGCCATGGCGGTGCAGACGCGGGGGCAGCGGCGAAAGGAGCCGAACTATACCCCCTTCGTCCCGCGCCGTCACCGCCGCGGGAAGCCCGCGCCTTCAGCGCCGTCCGGCGGGCCCCAGACGGGCGTCGATCATGTCGATCAGCCACCGGGCCACGGCACGCTTCGTGCCGCTGCGGCTCCCCACGCACGCGCCGGCCGGGTCGTAGACCGCCACCGCGGTGCGGGAGGATTCGAGGGCAGGCAGGTCGTTGCACACGACGAGGTCGCAGCGCTTGGCGATCACCTTGGCGACCGCGCGGGCCGGATCGGCACCCACCTCGAGCGCGAAGGCCACCAGCCACTGCCCCTGCCGGGCGCGGCGGGCGAGCGTGGCGACCACGTCGACGGTCGGCTCCAGGTCGAGCGTGAGGTGGTTGCCGGAGCGGGGGATTTTCCCTGCGGCCCGGTGCACCGGGGAAATCGCAGGGGGCCGCCGCGGCGATCACCCCGTCAGCGGCCGGCAGGGCCGCCAGGCACGCAGCGAGCATCTCCGCCGTGGTCACCACCGGCTCGACGCGGGCCGCGGGCGGGTAGCGGATGCCAACCGGCCCCGACACGATCGTCACCTCGTGGCCAGCGGCGAGGGCGGCGGAAGCGAGAGCGGCAGCCATGCGTCCGCTCGACGCGTTGGTGAGGAAGCGCACGTCGTCGACGTAGGCGCGGGTCGGTCCGGCGGTAAGGAGGAGGCGGGCCATGGCGGCTGGTGTTCCCGCGTCAGGCCCGCGGTGGCAGGCGCGAGAGCAGGTTGATGAGCACCGCGGTGATGTCGGCCGGCTCCGCCATCCGGCCGGTGCCGGTCTGCCGGCAGGAGAGCCAACCGGTGCCCGGCGGGACGATCGTCGCTCCGTCCTCGGCGAGTCGGGCGACGTTGCGCTGCACCGCGGGTTTGGCCCACATCGCCGCATTCATCGCCGGGGCGAGGATCAGCGGGCACTCGGCACACAATAGCAGTGTGGTGAGGAGGTCGTCGGCCAGCCCGTGGGCCGCCTTGCCGAGCAGGTCGGCTGACGCCGGCGCCACCACCACCGCATCGGCGAGAGCCCCGAGTTCGATGTGGGGCCCGAGCGGGAACCGACCGGGATCGAACGACCGGCTCGCGACCGGCCTGCCGGTGAGGGCGGCGAAGGTGGCCGCCCCCACGAACCGTCGCGCCCGCGCCGTGAGCACCGCCGTCACGCCGGCCCCTGCCTGCACGAGTTGGCTGGCGAGCATCGCCGCCTTGTACGCGGCGATCCCGGCCGAGACCCCGAGCACGATCTCACGGCCAGCGAGCGTGGGGGCAACCCGGGGCGACGTCACGGATGAGCTCGTCTCGGATCAGAGGGTGTCGGCGCCGAAATCGAGCGGGCCGCCCGCCTCGGGCGATTCCCCCGTGATCCGCAGGTTCGACGAGGTGTCGAGGTAGATCTTGTCCTGTTTGATCTCCTCGATGACGATCTGCATCTTGTCGTCGGTGTCGACGTCCACGAGCGGACGGCCGCCGGCGTTGAGTGCCACGAGGCGCTTCTGGATCAGCGTCGACAGCTTGAACCGTCCGCCGACCTTGTTGACGATCTCCTCTTCGCGCAAATCATCGATCATGGGTGGGCTCCAACGGAAGGTTCACGGTGATCGGTCCGGGTGGTCACGGGGTGTGCTGCGGAGGGTTCCGACGCGGACGGCTGCGACGCTGACGGGGCATCGCGGTCCAGCCGGAGCGGCGGGCCCGCCACCGGCGGCAGGCCTGCGGCACGAAGAATCGCGACGACCTCGGCGACCGCACGGGTGACGTCGTCGTTGACGACGCGGTGACGGTAGCGGTCGGCATGGTCGAGTTCGCGGTGGGCCACCTCCAGGCGTCGGGCCATCGCCTCCGCCGACTCCGTGCCCCGGAGGCGGAGTCGGTGTTCGAGTTCGTCACGCTGCGGCGGCATGACGAAGATCGTTTCGGCCGCGGGAAATCGCGACACGATGGAGAGTGTACCCTCGACGTCGATCTCGAGGACGACCCACTGCCCGGCGGCGAGCCGTGGCACCACCTCGTCGACGAGGGTGCCGTACCAGTGCTGGCGGCCGTAGACCCGGCAGCACTCGAGGAAACGCCCCGCCTCGCGCCGCCGCTCGAAGTCGTCGAGCGAGAGAAAGTGGTAGTCGATCCCGTCGCGCTCCCCGGCCCGTGGCGGGCGGGTCGTCGCGGAAACGCTCGGCACCAGTTGGGGAAGACGCTCGAGCAGTTGGCGGAGAAGTGTGGACTTCCCCACCCCAGAGGGGCCCGAGATCACCACGAGGCGGCCCGCGGGACTGGGAAGAGGGTGCTGATCCATCGCTTCGTTGTACCGCACGGACCAGCGGGGGGGAAACCCGCGGGACAAGGTCCGTGCCCCACGGCCTCATTCGACATTCTGGACGAGCTCCCGGAGTCGCTCCACCCGGGTCTTGATCTCCACCACAGCGTGGGCGACCCCCACGTCAGCCGACTTCGACCCGATGGTGTTGGCCTCGCGGGCGAGCTCCTGGGTGAGGAAGTCGAGCTGGCGCCCCGGCGATTCGTCGGCGAGGAGCCGGGCGAACTGCTGGAGGTGGCTCTCCAGGCGGACCAGCTCCTCGGCGATGTCGCTGCGGTCGGCGAGCAGGGCGACCTCACGGGCCACGTCGGCCTCACTCACCGGCACGCCGAGGCTGGCGACGGCTCGGGCGACCCGCTCCCGGAGCCGAAGGCGGTGCTCCTCGAGGAGGTGAGCCGACCGGGCTCCGATCCCACCCGCCAGGCCGCGGACCTCGTCACAGCAGGCGCGCATGTCGCGCGCCATTGCCTCCCCCTCGCGCTGCCGCATCGCGTCGACACCGTCGAGGGCCTGGGCCAGGGCCCGGGAGACGAGCGGCCACAGGGCCTCGATGCGCTCGCCGCTGGGCCAGCTCTCGACGAGGATCCCCGGGAGACCGAGCAGGCCATCGACACCCTGCGGCACGGGCAGGTCGCGGTGGCTGCAAAACCCCTCCAAGTCGTCGAGGTAGGCGCCCAACTGCGCCAGGTCGAGCCGCCGCTGGGCCATCGCCAGGGGACCGTCGATCTCGAGCGTGACCTGCACCGCGCCGCGGCGGATCCGCGTGCGCACCGCTGCCTCGATCAACGCCTCGAGTGCCGCGTGGCCATCGCGGGCGCGGAGGGCGAGTTTGAAAAACCGGTTGTTGACGACCCGGACCTCGACGCGGCACGAATTGCCGCCGTCGGTCGCCACCGCATCGCCGCAACCGGTCATGCTCAGCGCCATGGGAACTTTCGGTCGGGCGTTACCCTGGGTGGCGAACAGCCAGGCTCAATCAGCGCCATGGGAACTTTCGGTCGGGCGTTACCCTGGGTGGCGAACAGCCAGGCTCAATCAGCGCCATGGGAACTTTCGGTCGGGCGCCACCCTGGGTGGCGAACAGCCAGGCTCAATCAGCGCCATGGCCACCCGATCAGGGAGCCTTCGGCGGGGTCGCCGGCGGCGTCGTGGCCTCGGCGGGAGCGGGAGGCGTGGGGGCGGCCGGTTGCTCGGCCGTGACCGGTGTGGTCGTCGCCGCGGCGCCGGGGGGCAGGGTGTCGCCGGGGCCCTGAGCGGTGGCGCCCCCCGCGGGAGATGCACCTTCCGGCGCGCCTGATCCGGTGGCGTCGGGAGCGCCGCTGCTCCCGGCCGTCTGGGCCGCCGCACCGCCGAGGGTGGTGCTGAACACCGATTGGCGGCGGCCGAGGACGTTGAGCGCCAGGACGCACAACACGATCCAGAACGTCGCCACGCCGACGGTGATCTTGGTGAACACGTCACCCGCCTTGGTGCCGAAGGCACTCTGCCCCCCCGCACCGCCGAACGCCCCGGCGAGGCCACCGCCCCGCCCGCGCTGGATGAGCACCAGCAGGATGAGGAACAGGGCGGTGAGCACGAGCATCAGGCCGAGGAAGAAATTCACCAGGGCGGACATCAGAGGGCTCCAGGAAAGACGGCGGGGCGGCCGTCGGCAGGAAACGGCAGAGTGGGATGATACGTCGCCTTCCCGCCCGCGCGAATGGCGGGGCGGCCGCGCCAGTCACCCGGCGAACGCCCGGGCGATGGCGAGGAACCCGGGCGCGTCGAGGCTCGCGCCCCCGACGAGGGCGCCGTCGATGTCGGGCTGGGCGGCCAGTTCGGCGGCGTTGTCGGGCTTGACGCTGCCGCCGTACTGGATGCGGACGCCGGCGGCGGTGTCGGCCCCGGCCAGACTTCCCAGCAGGCCGCGGATCAGGGCGTGCACCGCCTGGGCCTGGGCCGGGGTGGCCACCCGGCCGGTGCCGATCGCCCACACCGGCTCGTAGGCGATCACCAGCCGGGCGATCTCCGCTGCCCCGAGGCCCGCCAGCGACCCTCGCACCTGGCCGGCGACGACGTCGTCGGTGCGCCCCGACTCCCGTTCGGCGAGTGTCTCACCCACGCACACGATCGGTGTCAGCCCAGCGGCCAGCGCCGCGTTCACCTTCGCGTTGACCACCGCGTCGGTCTCGCTACAGAGGGTGCGGCGCTCGGAGTGGCCGAGGATCACGTAGCGGCAACCGACGTCGGCCAGCATCTGCGGGGAGACCTCGCCGGTGAACGCCCCCGTCGGCTTGTCCCAGGCGTTCTGACCGCCGATGGCGACGCGCGGGGCACGCCCCTCCGTGGCGGCCGCGGCCCGGACCTGCTCCTCGACTTCGGTGATGTGGACCGCCGGGGGGCAGATCACGAGGTCCACCGTTGGCATGCCACCGCTGGCCAGCTCGACGTCGGCGGCAAGAACGCGGGCGGCGGCCCGGAGGCCGTTCATCTTCCAGTTGCCGGCGACGATGGGGCGGCGGGCGGACATGCCTCGGGGCTCCGGTGGCGAATGGGGGAACCGTCGGAAAACGGCAGCGTAGCCGAGCCGGCAGTCGACAAACAGCCGGCGGCACAACGCGCCAGCGGGCCCGCACACGCAGCCCCCGCGAAACCCGGAGATTTTCACCCGACCGGGCGTCGGCGGAGGGATCCCGGCCACCGGCTGCCGGGCCCGGCCACGGGGCGCGGTTCAGCCCACGGCCGCGGCCGCGGCATACGAGCCGAGAATCACCACGCGCTGGCAGCGGCCCTCGAGCGCGCGGATCGCGCGCCGGACGCGAGGATCCTCGCGGTGGCCCTCGAGTTCGACGAAGAACACGTAGCCGCGCTCGGCGCCGGGCAAGGGGAAGGATTCGATCCAGGTGAGGTTGAGTTTCTGCCGCTTGGGGATCGCCAGGGCGTCGGCGAGCCCGCCGGGGCGGTGCTCGATCTCGAACATCAAGGCCGTGCGGTCGCGACCCGTGCGGGCCGCATCGGCGTGGCCGATGACGGCGAAGCGCGTGGTGTTGCCCGGGACGTCTTCGATGTTTTCCGCGAGGACGCCGAGGCCGTAATGAACGGCGCTCTGCCGGCTGGCGATCGCGGCGGCATGGGGGGTGCGGGCGGCGGTTTCGGCTGCGGCGCTCGTGCTCGTGACCTCGATGAGCCGGGCATCAGGGAGGTGCCGGGCGAGCCAGTTGCGGCATTGCGACAGGGCCTGCGGCCGGCTGTAGACCTCGCGGACCTGCGTCCGGTCGCAGGCCGCCAGAAGGTGGTGGTGGATCCGCAGCGGTACCTCGGCGCAGATCTTGACCGGGAGCCGGAAAAAGTTGTCGAGCGTGTCGGCGATCCGGCCGTCGGTCGAGTTCTCCAGGGGCACGACCCCGTAGTGCGAGTGCCCTGCATGCACCTCCTCGAAGGCCGCGGAGATGCTCGCCACGGGGACGAACTCCACGGCATTGCCGAAGCGGTGGAGCGCGGCCAAGTGGCTGTAGGTCCAGGCGGGCCCGAGGTGGGCGACGCGGAGGTGCTGCTCGATTGCCCGCGACCCGCTGATCAGTTCGCGGAATACCGCCTTCACGCTGGCCCCGGACAGGGGACCGGGGTTGAGGGCCGCGACCCGCTCGAGCACCGTCTCCTCACGCGAGGGATCGTAGGTCTGTTGGCCGGCGGCCTTCTTCAGGTGACCGATGCGGCCGGCGACCGTGGCCCGCTCGTTCATCAAGCCGACCAACGCCCGGTCGATGCGGTCGATCTCCCCACGGAGGTCGGTCAGGCTCGTGCCGGCCGGGGGCGGCGGCGCGACGGGCGTGGGGGGGCTGGCGTCGGAACGGGCACGCGGTGATTTGGCCATCGGGAACGCCTGGTGGAGGCGGCGGTGCCGGTTCCGTGGGGACGCCGGCCAAAATGGCAGGCCCGGTGTCGCGCTCGATCAGAGACGCGCACGAGCGTCAACTGTAGTCGGATCGCGGCAGTGGTAAATACGGGCGGTTTCCCCAGCATCCCAACGGCTGGCAGAGGAGCCCAGGGCCGCCAAAAGGCGACGGCACGCTCTTTGCTCACCGGGAAGTTGCCTGGCCGTCGGTCGGGTAGAACGATCCACAATCGCTCCCATCCCCACCAGCAGGGACCCCCATCCATGGCGACCAAGCAGGGTGAGAAAATCATCGGTATCGACCTCGGCACCACCAACTCCGTCGTCGCGGTGATGGAGGGCAAGGAGCCGAAGGTGATCGCCAACAAGGAGGGCAATCGCCTCACCCCGAGCGTGGTCGCCTTCAACGACAAGGGGGAGACCCTCGTCGGCGACACCGCCCGCCGGCAGGCGGTCACCAACCCCAAGCGCACCATCTATTCCATCAAGCGCTTCATGGGCCGCCGCCACAACGAGGTGGCCGGCGAGGAGAAGATGGTCCCGTACGAGGTGGTCGGCGGTCCCGAGGACTACGTCAAGGTCCGCGCCGGCGACAAGGAGGCGACCCCGCCGGAGATCTCCGCGAAGGTTCTTCGCAGCCTCAAGGAGGCGGCCGAAAGCTACCTCGGCCACAAGGTCAACAAGGCCGTGATCACGGTCCCGGCCTACTTCAACGACGCCCAGCGGCAGGCCACCAAGGACGCCGGGCAGATCGCCGGCCTGGAGGTGATGCGCATCATCAACGAGCCGACGGCCGCCGCCCTGGCCTACGGTCTCGACAAAAAGGCCCAGGAGAAGATCGTGGTGTTCGACCTCGGCGGCGGCACGTTCGACGTGTCGGTGCTCGAGGTGGCCGACGGCGTGTTCCGCGTCATCAGCACCAACGGCGACACCCACCTCGGTGGTGACGACTTCGACCAGACGCTCATCAACCACGTGGCGGACCAATTCAAGAAGGAGCAGGGGATCGACCTGCGGAAGGACACGATGGCGCTGCAGCGACTCCAGGAGGCCTGCGAAAAGGCCAAGAAGGAGCTCTCCAGCGCCCAGAGCACCGACGTCAATCTCCCCTTCATCACCGCCGATGCCACGGGGCCCAAGCACCTGCAGATGACGATCACGCGGGCCCAGTTCGAGCAGATGTGCGACAGCCTCGTCGAGCGCTGCCGCGGCCCCGTGCTCCAGGCCCTCAAGGACGCCAAGCTCGATCCCAAGGACATCGACGAGGTGGTGCTCGTCGGTGGGTCGACGCGGATCCCCAAGGTGCAGGAACTGGTCAAGAAGCTCTTCCAGAAGGAGCCCCACAAGGGCGTCAACCCCGACGAGGTGGTGGCCCTCGGGGCCGCGATCCAGGGGGGCGTGCTCGGGGGCGACGTGCAGGACGTGCTCCTCCTCGACGTCACGCCGCTGTCACTCGGCATCGAGACCGAAGGGGGGCTGTTCACCAAGCTCGTCGAGCGCAACACCACCGTCCCCACGGAGCGGAAGCAGGTTTTCAGCACGGCCGCCGACAACCAAACGGCCGTCACGGTGAGCGTCTACCAAGGGGAGCGGCCGATGGCCCGCGACAACCGGCTCCTCGGCCAGTTCAACCTCGAGGGCATCCCCCCCGCGCCGCGTGGCACCCCGCAGATCGAGGTCAAGTTCGACATCGACGCCAACGGCATCCTCGCCGTGAGTGCCAAGGACCTCGGCACCAACAAGGAACAGACGGTCAAGATCGAGCAGTCGAGCGGGCTCAACGAGACCGAAATCGAGCGGATGCGGAAGGACGCCGAGCTCCACGCCGAGGACGACAAGCGGAAGCAGCGTCTGGCGGAGGCCCGCAACCGGGCCGAGGCCCTTTGCTTCCAGACCGAGAAGATGATCAAGGAACACGACGCCAAGCTGTCGGCCTCCGACAAGGCGCCGCTCGAAGCGGCGATCACCAAGGCGCGCGAAGCCGCCAAGGGGGACGACGTCGACGCGATCACCTCGGCCCACGACTCGCTCGAGCAGGCCACCCACGCCCTGTCGAAGGTCCTCTACGAGGCGACGGCGGCCCGCGGCCAGGGAGGCGCGGATGCCGGTGTCGCCCCGGGACCGGCCGACGACACGATCGACGCGGAGTTCGAGGTGAAGAAGGACGCCTGACCGGCGGTCCCGATCGACGATCCATCCGACACGGGCAGGCGTCTGCCGTCATGGTCCTTCCGGGGCTGCTGACGGCCGACGGCCTGCCCGCCGTCACTCCCGGGGGTGTCGCGGTGGCGCGGCCCCGGTGAGAAGTGCGCAGCGACCCACTCATGCAGAGGTGCCGTGATGGCGGTGCGATTCGACAAGTTCACGATCAAGGCGCAGGAAGCGGTGCAGCGGGCGGTAGAGGCGGCGACCACGCGCGGCAACCCCCAGGCCACCCCGGTCCACGTCCTGCAGGCCCTCGTCGCGGAGCGCGAGGGGATCGTCCGCCCGCTGCTGGAAAAAATCGGCGTCGACCGAGCCCACCTCGAGCGGATCATCGAGGCCGAGCTGTCGCACCTTCCCAAGGTGTCGGGCGGGGCCCAGCCGCAGCCCGACCAGGAGCTGATGAAGGTCTTCGAGACGGCCACCGCAGAATCGGCGGCGATGAAGGACGACTTCGTCTCCACCGACCACCTCCTCCTCGGCCTGGTGAAAACTCCGTCGAAGGCCAGGAACGTCCTCCAGCTCGGGGGCGTCGCCGAGAAGGACCTCCTCGCCGGCTTGCAGGCGGTGCGCGGCAGCAGCCGGGTCACCGACCAGAATCCCGAGGAAAAGTTCCAGGCCCTGGAAAAGTACGGCATCGACCTGGTGCAGCGTGCCAGCCAGGGCAAGCTCGATCCGGTGATCGGCCGTGACGCCGAAATCCGCCGCGTGATCCAGGTGCTCTCGCGGCGCACGAAGAACAATCCGGTTCTCATCGGCGAGCCTGGGGTGGGGAAGACCGCCATCGCCGAGGGGCTGGCCCTGCGGATCGTGCAGTCGGACGTGCCCGAGACGCTGCGCAACAAGCGCGTCATCGCCCTCGATTTGGGCGCCCTGATCGCCGGCACGAAGTACCGTGGCGAGTTCGAGGACCGGCTCAAGGCGATCCTCCGCGAGGTCGAGGCGGCCGCCGGCGGCGTGATCCTGTTCATCGACGAGCTCCACACCATGATCGGTGCCGGCGCCGCCGAGGGGGCCTCCGACGCCGCCAACCTCCTCAAACCGGCGCTGGCCCGCGGCGAACTCCGTTGCATCGGCGCCACCACCCTCGACGAATACCGCAAGCACATCGAGAAGGACGCCGCCCTGGAGCGCCGCTTCCAGCCGGTGATGGTCGGCGAGCCGAGCGTCGAGGACACGATCGCGATCCTCCGCGGCCTCAAGCCGCGGTACGAGGCCCATCACAAGGGGGTCAAGATCAAGGACTCGGCCCTCGTCGCCGCAGCCGAGCTCTCCAACCGCTACATCGCCGATCGCTTCCTCCCCGACAAGGCGATCGACCTCATGGACGAGGCCACGAGCCGGATCGCGATGGAGCTGCAGAGCGTGCCCAGCGAGATCGACGAGGTGCAGCGGCGCCTCGTGCAGCTCGAGCTCGCTGCCCGGCAGCTCGCCGAGGAAACCGAAGAGCACGCCCGCGAGCGGCTCGCCGAGATCGAAGCCGAGGCGGCGGGGTTGCGGCGGAAGCTCGCCAGCCTGCGCGAGCAGTGGGAGGCGGAGAAGAGCGGCGTGGGCAGCGCCGAGGAGCTGCGGAAGCAACTCGACGCCGCCCAGCTCGCCTTCGACCAGGCCAACGTCCAGATCAAGGAGCGGCAGGCCTCCGGGCAGCCGGTGGGGGAGGATCTCTACCAGCGGCTCTTCGAGCTCGACCAGAAGCGGCGCTCCCTCGCCACGCGGGCCGAGCAGGAGGAGGAGCAGTCGGGGAAGGGCGCGAAGGAGGCTCAATCCACGAAGCGGCTTCTCCGCCGCGACGTCGGTCCGGAGGAGATCGCCGAGGTGGTCAGCGCCTGGACGGGAATCCCGGTGACGCGGCTGGTGGAGAGCGAGCGGGCCAAACTGCTCGTGCTCGAGGACCGGCTCCACCAGCGCGTGGTGGGCCAGGACGAGGCGGTCGAGGCGGTCAGTGATGCGGTGCGGCGCAGCCGCTCGGGGTTGCAGGATCCCCATCGGCCGATCGGGTCGTTCATCTTCCTCGGGCCCACGGGGGTGGGGAAAACGGAGTTGTGCAAGGCTCTTGCCGAGGTCCTCTTCGACGACGAGGGGGCGATGGTCCGCCTCGACATGAGCGAGTTCATGGAGAAGCACACGGTGTCGCGCCTCATCGGCGCCCCGCCGGGCTACGTTGGCTACGAAGAGGGGGGTCGGCTCACGGAGGCGGTGCGCCGCCGCCCCTATTCGGTGGTCCTTCTCGACGAGATCGAGAAAGCCCACCGCGACGTGTTCAACGTTCTCCTCCAGGTGCTCGATGACGGCCGGCTCAGCGACAGCCTCGGTCACACCGTCGACTTCACCAACACGATCGTGGTGATGACCAGCAACATCGGCAGCCAGGTGATCCAGGAGATCACGAAGGAGGGGGGCTCCCAGGAGGAGGTTCGGCAAGCGGTGAAGGAGGCGCTCCAGGCGCGTTTCCTCCCCGAGTTCCTCAACCGGATCGACGAGACGATCGTCTTCCATCCGCTCGACGAGCGGCACATCGAGCGGATCGTGCACATCCAGGTGCGGCGGCTGGTGGAGCAGGCGGCGCGGGCGGGAATCACGCTCGAGTGCACCCCGGGGGCGATCGCCGAGATCTCCCGGCTCGGTTACGATCCGGTCTACGGCGCCCGGCCGCTGAAGCGGGTGATCCAGCAACAGCTGCAGAATCCGCTGGCGCGCGAACTGCTCTCGGGTCGGTTTCCCGAGGGGAGCCGGGTGCGCGTCGATTTCGTGCAGGACGAGTTCACGTTCGCGCCGGTGGCCTGATCGCCGCCGGCCGGCGGCCCCATGAGCGACCACGCCCCGATCCCCCGCGACGTGCTCGGCTGCCTCGTGGCCGGCTACGAGAAGGGGGGCACGACGCTCGTCAAGGATTTGCTGCGCAATACCGGCCAGATGCGCGGCTGCTTCGAGGGCGGGCTGCTGCTCGCCGAGTGCCCGGCCGAGGGCATTCCCGAACCCTATGCGGCGCAGCTCATCCAGTCGTGGGAACTGCCGGCCGACTTCCTCGAGCGGTACCGGGCCTGCGGCTCCTTCGCGGAGGGCTACCGACTGTTGCGGGAGCTGTCGCTCATCCGCCGCAAAGAGCTGCCGCTGATCGACAAGACTCCACGTTACATGGCCTGCCTCGCCGACGTCATCCGCCGCGCTCCGGGCACGCCGGTGGTGGTGGTGCTGCGCGATCCGCTCCAGGTGACCGGCTCGTGGCTGCGGCTGGGCAACTCCGTCGCCGACGCGGCCGCCGCGATCCGGCTCTCGACGGCCGGGCTGGTGGCGGCGCCATTGGCCGCGGCGGGGCGGGTGCATGTGGTCCAGTTGGCCGACGTGGTCGCCGATCCTGCCGGCATGGCCGCCCGGCTGCAGGGCTGGTTGGGGCGGGAGTACATACCCTACGACCCGACGCACCAACTCGGCACGTCTCCGCCGGGGCTGGCGCCTCCGATGGGGGTCGATGCCGACCGGGTGACGAACGCGCGGCGTCTGCCGCGAGAGGCACTGGCGGCGCTGGAGGCGGAACTGACGGCGCTCGTGCCGTGGGCCTGGCTCGTGGCGCGGGTGCCCAGCGGTCCACTGGACGAAGTCATCACCGCGGCCCGGCCGCTGTGGGACGCGGTGGCAGGTGAAGCCGTGGCCGCACGAGGGCTGCCTGGACCGGTTGATCCGGCAGGGTGACCATGGCCCACCAAACACGGAACTCGAAACACCACCCGGCGTGGACACGATCTCCGGAGTGGGGTCCAGAGTGGGCCGAGAGTGTTCAGCGCCCGTGTCTGCTTCGCCTCGGGGCCGATAGAACAGGTCAAGGCTCCGGCTCTCGGCGCTACCGTTCTCAACGCTTCCGTTCTTCGAGGCCCATGGCCCCGATGAGGACCTCGCAGCCGGTGGTCATCTTGCGGAGTTTTTGCGCCATGACGAGCTTTTCCGACGTCGTGGCTTTCTTGACTTTGCCGCGGAACTTCGCCACCTGCTGCTTGCGGTGCCGGCGTCGTTTGACTTCCTTCATCCGGTTGCTGATGCCGCCCATGGTGGGATGTTCCTGCGGGGTGTGCGGTTGTTTGTGCGGGGACTGGCGGGCCCCAACGGGGCCGCTGCCGACGCCGAAACTCTAAAAAACCTCCCCTCCGGCGTCAAAGCCACCCGCGTGGTGCGGCCCGTGGCCGACGGCGTACACTCGGGTTCGCGGGCTGCTGCGGGGGGGTGATCCGCCGTCGCGGCCGTCGCAAGTGTGCTGCAGGCGGTGCCGCCGGTGCCGCTGGTGAGTCCAACCGGGGGCCCCGGTCGTGCGGTGGTCGGGTGGTTGGCGTCGGGTGCCGGGCGTGTCGCGTGAGGATGGGTGGCAGAGCGGTTGAATGCACCGGTCTTGAAAACCGGCAACGGCGAAAGTCGTTCGTGGGTTCGAATCCCACCCCATCCGCCTTGTTTTCACCGGGGAAACCCCCGGGGAACTCCCAGGGAGGCAGCCCGGATCACCGGTCGGAATACCGGCGATGCTCCATGTGTCGGCCCGCGAATCGGGATCGCGGAGCGAAGCAAACACGATCGTGCGTGATCGCCGCGATCAGGCGTTCAGATGGGCTTCGGTGACCTCCCGCCGAGCCTCGCTCATACGAATCATCGCATGTTGCCTGCAACAGCGTCGACGACGCGTCGGGATCGGTGGGCTGGACGATGTCGTTTCGGTCGTGTGTCATCGTACGTTGTCGAACGAGGCCCGCTCACGGAACCTAACGCTACCGGCGTCGGACGAATAGTCGAACTGGTGGGGCCGAGCGGCGTCGCGGTAGAATGAGGATCGACCCGTATCTGCCCGGAGGGCTTGCCGTGTCCATCAGTTTCGATCTCCCCGCCGCAGTGGAGGACCAACTCCGGCGGGAGCTCGCCGATCTCGACGTTGCGGCCAAGGAAGCGGCCCTCGTCGAACTCTACCGCCAGGGGCGGATTGAGACGCCCTACTCCTTCCGGACTGCGGGGAGCGCAGGATAATGCCCCCCCGGAGGACCGACAGATGGCCAAGACAGACAGTTCGGGACGACAGCGGCCGAAGACCTACACCGACGACTTCAAGCGCGATGCCGTGCGTCTCGTCACGGAGCAGCGCTACTCGATCGCGGCGGCCGCCAAAGCCGTCGGCGTGAGCGACCCGACGAGAGGTGAG
>RFRL01000131.1 GCA_009924545.1 Planctomycetia bacterium
CCATCCCACCGCCCATGCCTGTCGCCCGCCTTGAACCATATCGCCGCGCCGTCGAAGCGCCGCTGTCGGCCGATCAGGAGGCCCGGCTGGCGGAACTGCTCGACGAACTCTCGGCGGCCGCGGGCCCCGCCGCCCACGCCCGGCTGGAGGCTCTCGTGGGGCAGCATCCCGATCTGTCCGGGCAGCTGCGCGAGCTGTTCGGGGCGATGATGCTCACCGATGCGGTCGCCGAGCGGTCCACCATCTTCACCCCCGGACCGGCTGCCGGCACGAGGCTGCCGCCGACCCTGCCCGCCGGCGACAGCGCCCCGCCGGTGTTCGAGCCGCACGACCCGCCGTCGCACTTCGTGCCAGGGGTGACGACCCTGCCGGCGACCTTCGGCGACTACGAGCTCCACGAGGAGCTCGGCCGGGGCGGCATGGGGGTGGTCTACCGTGCCACCCAGCGGAGCCTTTCCCGGACCGTGGCGGTGAAGATGCTCCTGCGCCGCGACGTGGCCAGCCCTGCCGATCTCGCCCGGTTCCGCAGCGAGGCGGAGGCAGCAGCGCGCGTCGCCCATCCGGGCATCGTGGCCGTGTACGAGGTGGGGGAATGGGACGGCCACCCCTTCTACACGATGGAGTACGTGGCCGGGACGACCCTCTCCCGGCAGTTGGCCGCCGGTCCGCTCGGTGGCCGCGAGGCGGCGACGGTGCTGATGCGGGTGGGAGAGGCGGTGCAGGCGGCCCACGACCACGGCGTGCTCCACCGCGACCTCAAGCCCTCGAACATCCTCATCGACGGTGCGGGGCAGCCGCGGGTGTCGGACTTCGGTCTCGCCAAGCGCCTCGAGGACGATGCCTCGGTGACCCACACCGGCGCGATCCTCGGCACCCCCTGCTACATGTCACCCGAGCAGGCCGCCGGGAGCCGCGGGGACGTCGGCCCCACCAGCGACGTGTGGAGCCTGGGGGCGATCCTCTACCAGGCGATCACCGGTCGGCCGCCGTTCCAGGCCGCGACCCCGATGGACACGCTCCTGGCTGTGCTCGAAGCCGATCCACCGGTGCCCCGTTCGATCCACCGCGACGTCGATCACGATCTGGAGTTGATCGCGCTGAAGAGCCTGCAGAAGCCGCAGGACCTCCGCTACCCCACGGCGGCGGCCCTCGCCGCCGACCTCCGCGCCTACCTCGCCGGCGAGCCGGTGGCCGCCCGCCGGGGCGGTCTGGCCGACGTGGTCGCGCGGCTTCTCCGCGAGACGCACCATGCGGTCGTGCTGGAGAACTGGGGCCTGCTTTGGATGTGGCACTCCGTGGTGGTGCTCGCCCTGTCGATCACCACCGACGTGATCGCCTGGCAGGGGGTCGGCGAGCGCTGGCCGTATCTCGTCTTGTGGGGTGGGGGGCTGGCGCTGTGGGCGCCGATCTTCTGGGCGCTGCGCCACCGCGCCGGACCGGTGACGGTGGAACGCCAGATCGCCCACGTCTGGGGGGGCACGGTGATCGGCAGCGTGATGCTCTTCTGGGTCGAGGATCTCCTCGGCCTGCCGGTGCTGAGCCTGTCGCCGGTCCTCGCGCTCCTGGCGGGGGTCGTGTTCTTCGCCAAGGCGGGGATCCTCTCCGGCGCCTTCTACATCCAGGCTGCCGTCCTGTTCCTCACGGCGCTCTTGATGTGCGTGCTCCCCGCCTACCAACACATCATCTTCGGGACGGTGAGCGGTGCGTGTTTCTTCCTGCCGGGTCTGAAATACTTCCGCCAGCGCCAGCGCGGCGAATGACGGCCGGCGGCCGGGCCGGCCGGTTGGTGCCCCCGCGGCGGCGAACCGGGGCCGGGCCGGTCGCGTAGGATGTGGCTGGACCGCCGCCCCATGGCGCTTGGCCGTTCGGCGAGCGGGTCACACGAGCGGAGAGTCCACCGATGGCGCGGGGCGATCGACTGGCGGTGCCGCGGTGGCTCTCCGCCACCGGCGTGCCCTACACCCACCACGGGATCGACCTCGGCGACGGCACCGTCGTCCACGCCCAGCCGCACGATCCGGCCCGCCTGTTTGCCGGCGGGTGCGTGGTGCGCACGAGCCTGGGCGACTTCGCCGCCGGCGCCCCGGTTCGCCACGTCACCGAGCCGGCGGCGGCATTCCCGGCGGAGGAGGTGGCCCGCCGGGCCGAAGCCGCGGTGGGGCGCGACGGCTATTGCCCGGTGGGGGACAACTGCGAGCATTTCGCCTCGTGGTGCGCCACCGGCGCGCCACACAGCCGGCAGACTGCGATCCTCCGCGACCGCGCCGGGGCCGTGGCCGCGCGGCTGGCGACGATCCTCTCCGCGCGGCTGGCCACCGTCGCCGGGGAACGGCTCGTGGTGCGGACCGCCCTGGGCACGACCGCCCGGCTCGGCCTGCGCACGCTGGTGCCGGCCGCGCTGGTGGCGGAAGGAGCGGCGCTGGCCGTCGAGTGGACCGCCCACCAGCGCGGCGCGGCTCGGGAGCACTGCCGCATGCTCGGGGAAACGGCCGGTCTGGCGACCAGCGCCGGCGTCTGTGCGGCGGCGGCCCTCGGTGCCGGTCCCGTGGCCGTGGTCACCGCGGCGCTCGCCGGCGCTGCCGTGTGGGCCGGCGGATCGGTGGCGGTCGGTGTGGCCGGGCGATCGCCCCGTCGCACCACGCGGGCACCGGTGGACCGGGCTACCGGGGCGGCGACCGTCGGTCAGTAGTCGGACAGCCGCCCCGGGCCCCAGGCCATCCGCAGCGCGTTGACCACCGCGACCACGTCGATCGCCTCCTGGAGGAGGGCGCCGGCCGTGGGAGGAAGCCATCCGGCCGCCGCGGCAGCCATCCCCAGCACGCTGGCGAGCATGCCGCCGACGGCGCTTTGCAGCGCGATGCGGCGGAGGCGCCGGGCGATGTGGAACAGTTCGTCGACCCGCACCAACGAAGAGTCCATCACCACCGCGCCGGCGGCCTCGCTGGTGACGTCGCTGGCCGTGCCCATCGCCACCCCCACCGTGGCCGCCGCCAGCGCCGGGGCGTCGTTGATCCCGTCGCCGACATACACCGTGGGGGCCTCGCGCGTGGCCGCCTCCACCAGTGCCAGCTTCCCCTCCGGCTGGATCCCGGCATGGACCTCGCGGATGCCGACGATGTCGGCCAGCCAGCGGACCTCGCTCTCGCGGTCGCCCGACACGAGCATCACCCGGGTGAGCCCGTGCGCCGGGCCGAGGTGCCCGACGAAGGTCGCGCCGTCGGAGCGCGGGGCATCGCGGAAGCGGAGCAGTGCCACCGCCTCCCCGTCGACCAGCACCACGCACTCGAGCCCCCCCGCCACCGGCGGCAGCCGCGCCGCGGCGGGGGCCGCCACGGCGGCGAGTTTCTGCCGGCTGGTGATCACCACCTGCCGGGCCTCACCCGTGGCCGCCTGCACCGTGCCGGTGAGCCCCTGCCCGGGCTTCTCCGCCAGCGCCTCCACCGGCAGGCGCGGCAGGCCGCGCTCGTCGGCGGCGGCGACCACGGCCGCGGCGAGGGGATGCTTGGAATAGATCTCCAGGCTCGCCGCCAGCGTGAGCGCGTCGGCGGCCGACAGGCTCCCCAGGGGCACCACCTCGGTGAGGTGCGGGGCGCCGTACGTGAGGGTGCCGGTCTTGTCGAAGATCGCCGTCCGGCAGCGGTCGAGCCTCTCGAGGATGGCCGGATCCCGGATCACGATCCCGCGCCGGGCGGCGAGGGAGACCGCACCGATGATCGCCACCGGGATGGCGATGAGGAGGGGGCAGGGGGTGGCCACCACCAGCACGGCGAGGAACCGCACCGGATCGCCACTGAACCACCAGGCGCCGGCCGCGATCGCCACCGCCAAGGGCGTGTAGAGGCCGCCGAGCGAATCGGCCAACCGCCGCAGCCGGGGCCGCTGCTGCTGGCTGTGGCGGAGCACGTCCATGATCTTCGCGTAGCGGCTGTCCCCCGCCACGCGCTCGGTGCGGATCTCGAGCGCTGCCTCACCGTTGATCGACCCGGAGAGCACCGCCGACCCGGGAGCCTTCTGCATCCGGTAGGGCTCGCCGGTGAGGTAGCTTTCGTCCATCGTCCCGTGGCCGGCCACCACCGTGCCGTCGACCGGGCAGATGTCGTGCGGCAATACCACCAGCTCGTCGCCGACCGCGATCTCCGCCAGCGGCACCTCGGCCAGCCCGCCGGCGACGCGGCGGTTGGCCAGCGCCGGCATGCGCCGGGCGAGGGCGTCGAGGACGTCCCCCGCGCGGCTCACCGCCCGGGCCTCGAGGGCCTCACCGCCCGAAAGCATGAGCACCACCAGGGCGCCGGCGAGATACTCGCCGAGCAGCAGGCTGGTGACGATCGAGATTCCCGCCAGCAGGTCCGAGCCGAAGCTGCCGGAGACGACCTTCGCCACCAGCTCCCACACGAGCATCCCCCCGCCGACCACCAGGAGCACCAACAGCGGCACGTCGGCGACGGTGACGGGGCGGTCGGTCCACGGCACGTTCGCCACCGGCAGGGCACCCGGGCCGGTGAGCGTCAGCCCCCCCCAGGCGGCGATGGCGGCCAGCGCCGCGATGGCGATCCATTCCTCGCGCCCCAGCCGGCGGCGCGGACCGCGGCCGGAGGGCATGGAAGGAGTCGAACGGTCGCTCATCGCACCGGTTCCCAGGGGGTGGAGCCGCGGCGGGCGGCCGGCTGTCAACTGTGCATCCGCGGCACGGGGTCACCCGTGGCGATGATCGCCGCCTCCGCCTCCGCCAGCGCCTCCGAGCGCTCGCGGACGACGGCCTCCGGGGCCCGCTGGCAGGCCAAGCGCATGTAGGTGGCATGATGCCGGGCCTCGGCCTCGAACAGCCCGCGGTAGAAGGCGCGGAGTTCGTCGTCGGGGGCATGCTCGGCGAGGAGGGCGAAACGCTCGCAGGAGCGCGCCTCGATCAACCCCGCGACGAGGAGCCGGTCGATGGCCCTCTCCGGCTCGGCCGTGCGGAGCAACTCGTGGAGGCGGCGGCCGTAGCTGGCGGGCGCGAGCCGGCGGAAGCGGATGCCGCGGCGCTCGAGGAGATCGAGGACGAGGTGGAAGTGCTCCAGTTCCTCGGTGACGATCGCGGTCATCGCCCGGGCCAGGTCGGTGTGGTCGACGTAGGCGAAGAGGAGATTCATGGCCACGCCCGCCGCCTTCTTCTCGCAGTGGGCGTGGTCAACGAGCAACTCGTCGAACCGCCCGTCGATCTGGGCGAGCCAACGGGGGGCGGTGACCGAGCGGAGGGAGAGCATCGCGGCGGCTCGTGGCAGGAGGGACGATCGGAGACGACTATACTCGCGCCCGTACAGCCACGACCCACCGCAGTCACCCGGCAGGCAGTGCCATGATCGACTTCGACCCATCCGCCCGACCCCCCGCCGCAGCGCACGCCGCCGCCCGCAACGTCCTCGGCGGTCCGCTGGCCTCCTGTTCGCGGGCCCCGCTCACCGGGTTTTTTCGCGACGGCTGCTGCCGGACGGGGCCCGACGACACGGGCGTCCACACCGTCTGTGCGGTGATGACCGAGGCCTTCCTCGCGTTCACCGTGGCGGCCGGCAACGATCTGGTCACCCCCCGGCCACAATGGCAGTTCCCCGGGCTGGTGCCGGGCGATCGTTGGTGCCTGTGCGCCGAGCGGTGGCTGGAGGCGGCGGCCGCGGGCTGCGCGCCTTCCGTCGTCCTCGATGCGACGCACGAGAAGACCCTGTCGATCGTCCCGCTGGACCTCCTCCGCGAGCACGCCTGGCGCACGGGCTGAGCGGCGCGGGGCGACCAATGGACCACACCGGCAAGGCAAAAAAACCGCGGGCGGTGCCGAAGCACCGCCCGCGGCGGTCGATCACGATTCCGGCTTGAGCCGGTCGCTCACACCTCGAACGTCGGCCGGGCCGCATGCCGACGGCTACGCCGCTTCTTGAGCATGTGCCAACCGGTCATCGCCGCACCGATCCCGGCGAAGACGACGGTCGAGGGCTCGGGCACCACCACCATCTGGCCGGTCATCTGGTCGAACGTCAGGTACTGACCGTCCGTCGTCGCTGAGCTGACCCACTTCTGCGGGAAGTCGGGGTCGAGTCCCTGCGTGAACGACAGCGTCTGCCCGCCGTACGTGGCATTGACCGCACTGAAGTTACCGCCGGCCGCCCCACCGGTGGCCTTAAATAGGTTGAACACCACCGGAGCGTCGATGACGGCGTCCGGATAGGTGCCCGCCAACGTCGCGTTGAGCGTGCCACCGAACACCGAATTGTCACCGTAGTTCAAAAATGGAGCGTCAGCAGAATCACTCGGCAACGTGAAATTCGTCACGCTCGTCGAGGCGAGATTGACCGACCCGGACACACTGAGATTCGTGACCATGTTGACAGTCCCGCTGGAGGTGAGCGTCGCCAATCCCGCGACACTGGAACCGGTCGTGAGTGTCCCGGCGGACGAGACCACGAGAGGGGCACTTGCCAAGTTCGCCCTCAGCAGCACCTCACCCTGATCGACTCTCAGTGTCGAGTTGAACAGGTTGTGGTTCACGTTGGGGGCTTCGTTGATCGTCAGAAGTCCGGACCCCGTCTTGGAAACCGTGACCAAACTGCTGCCGGCCAACTGGGCATTGGAGACGATCGACGCCGTACCGGTGTCGATCGTCCGGGTGACCGCCGACGTCCCCGTGTAATTGAGACGCAGCCTCGTGCCATTGGTCACCCCGCCAATCGTCTGCAGGGTCCCCGATTGGTTGACGATGTCACCGAGCATCGTCAGGGTGGGGGAGGTCGAACCGGTCAGCGTGAAACTCTGGGCACCGCTCTGGAACGTGATCCCGTCGAGCGTGTAGGCCGTGGGCGCGATGTTGGTCAGACGATTGGAACCGGTGAAGAACAACGAGTTCGTCCCCGCCGTGGGCAGAGTGCCCGAAAGCCAGTTTCCCGCATTCCATGCGGACGAACTTGCTGACGCCCCACTCCAGGTGTAAGAGGCCGCCCACACCGGATGGGCGACGAACAACGCCGCCAACCCGATGACCGTACTCGTGATCAATCTGTGTGACTGACGAAACAACATCGCGCTCCTTCCAAACAACAAGGTGTGCAACAAAGGTCTCTTTCCGACAAATAGCCTCATGAGCAGCTCCTCAAGGTGAATCTCTCCCGATGCATGCGATCGCCGGGCTCCGGCCCGCCGACCTGTTCGACACCCGCGATTGCCACGCGCTCACCCGCGTACCAACCCAGGGTCTCACTTACCAAACGTTCCTCCTGACTCTTCCACCACGCCGCGGTCGCCCGCAGCGTGCTGTTTCGTGAACCGGCCCGCGAGGGCCGGAAACATGGCTCGTACGTCACCGGCGTGTCGCACTGGCCACTCTCGCTGAATCACACCGACGGCCCGGCGGCCACGGTGATTCAGGAGCATGCTGCCCGCGGGCAGCTGGCACCTTTCAGACGGACGAAACGATCGCCAAGAAGGCGACGATCGGCAGCACGCAGAGGGCGAGATCGAATCTCGTCAACGGCAGCCGAATGTCCGACAGTGCCAAGAACGGTCGGGGTTCCTCCCCGATCCGCGGTAATTCCATTCCAACGCTCATGGTGCATCTCCTCATGGTGCGACCGCTGACCACCGGCACAATTCGCCGGAGGAGCGGGACTGGCGACACCCAGGCCGCCAGCCAATCTTTCGTCTGCCCGGGGCGGGCCCTCCCGCCACCCCACCGGCCGCGAGCGTGATCCGCTCACGGCATGACCAACCACCAACCACCCGGCTCGGTAAACCACCCCTCTCGGCACCGGCTTCGATTAGCTCCAGTCGGTCCCGAATCGCATGCCTCGAGCCCGGCAATTCCCGCGAAACTCGCCATCCAACTGTCGTATCCCGCCTGATCGCGCCGCACGTTCCAAGCCGCCCAAACGCCACTCCCGGCCCTTCACGTCGCCCACCTTCGCCCACCCTTCACCACCACCACGCTTCCTGTGAGAACCGACCCCGGCATCTCACCGCACGACAGACTCGTCCGCTGAGGTTCATTCATCCACAGGCGACCGAACCTGCTTCGCGGCTCATCTCTCGGTCATCCGCCCACCCCGCCAGCAGTCGGCCGGCTCACCCGACCGACTGCTCCAGACCCTTGCGATCCTGACAATCCTCAGCCCGCGATCGCCGCACCCGACGCCACGGCCTTCCGCCGCTTCGACAGCCAGTGCCACCCACTGATCGCCATACCCAACCCGGCGAACACCATCGTCGAGGGCTCGGGCACCACCACCAACTGGCCGGTCGTCGAGTCGAAGGCGAAGTACTGATTGCCTGCATCGTTGTTGATGATCGGCGACTGCCACACGCCACCCACGAGGGTCCAGGTCCCGTTCATGTTGGAGTAATCAGCCGGCGCGTTGACCACCTTGATCGAGGAGAAATTGCCGCTGTACGAGCCCGCGTCGAACAGGTTCCACACCGTGGTGAACGTCTCCAACGTGTTGGGGTCGTACTGCAACCCGTTGAAGTTCATCTCGAGCGTGCCACCGAAAACGACCGCCGGCGTGACGATCTCGTCGGTGTTGACGCCTGGCTCGATGTTTTGCCCGGTGCTGCCCACCTGCATGATGGTGTAAGCGGACGGGTTCAACGTCGTCGACCCGCTGACATTCAGCAGCAGCGGATTGTTGCCCGCGACGAACGTTCCGCTCACAGCGAGATCACCCCCGACACCGGTGCCCGAGAGTGTCAAGCTCGAGTTGGACGAGGTCGAGATCGGTCCTGAGCCGCCGATCGACTGCGTGAACGAGGCCCGACCTGACGAGAGATTGATACCCGGTCCATTGTCGACGGCTCCACCGAACACGAGCCCCGTCGAGGAGTTGCCCCCGACGACCGTGATGGGTGCGGCTCCTGTCAGGTTGACTCCCAGATTGATGGTGTGCGATCGGGTGGTGTTGTTGGTGATCGCACCCCCGGCGACGTTCCCGATCGTGATGCTGCTCCCCGACAGCGTGTAGGCCGTCGTCCCGGTGAAAGACAGCGTGTTCACGGCGAAATTGTTGGCGATATTGTTGTTCACCGACCGTGAGGCACCACCACCAGCCGAACCGAAGACCAGGTCGTTCCCTGCCGTCGGCACCGCCCCGCCCACCCAACTCGCTCCGCTGCTCCACTGCTGGCCTGTCTGGGCGGCATTCCACGTGTAGGTCGCGGCGTTCGCCGAACACGCCGCCACCAAACCCACGAAGCCGGCGGCCACCGCGACCCCCTTCGTCCAACCCCGGCGAACAATCGTTCCGTGCGACATGAGAGCTCCCTTCGATAGTGTGTAAGCCCGATTCGATGAGTAAAAGCCGAAATGTGTTGTCTGTGTGACGTGGCCCGAACCGATCCGTGCTTTCATCGCCGCTTCCTTCGTGTCTGTGGTTGTTGAGTGTCCGTTGATTCGCTTGTCGTTGATTCGTTGGCGGAGTCCCGCTGCCAGGGACTCCTTGGTTGCCTGCAGATGCCGTGCGCACCGTGCGGATGGGGTGCGGGTCGTTTCACGTCAAGTGCCTCCTCCCCCGTCGAAGAGGTGCGGCACACCCCGCCGCTTGTCGCGGCGCTCCGCCACGAAACCTGCCCCTTGCGGGGTTGCTGCACCCCGATACGGCATGAGCCCCGGATCGTGTGGGCCGGCGAACTGCTTGATGCGACTGTCCATTGCCATCTCCCGCTGCGTGCCCACCCGAGGCGACCATCCCCTGCTTCCCGGATCGCCCCACGGCAACCCCACGGACCGGCCTTCCGTCACACTCCGCGGGCCTGAAGTGTTCGACAACCGCGTGCTCCTCGAAAACCGGCTCATACGGCAACTCCCCGTACCCAATCTCCGATTCACCATTGTCACACGCAAGTCTCTCTCTATCACACCCTCTGCTCTGTTGATCACACCAAGCTGCCAGACTGTCACACGATCCACACCAGCGCCAGCAGCAGCACCGCCGGCACCGCACAGGTCATCACGTCGGCCACCGTCAGCGGGAACCAGGACTCCCCTCCCAGCTTGACCGCTCCTCCGCCCACCATCGCAGTCGGTGTATTCATCGACCCGATCATCACTCCACCCCTCTCCGCAAACTGCCCCTGCGATCCGACTTCCCTGAGTCACCACCCTTGTCGTTCGTCATCCGCTCCGGCTATCCCCTTGCCGCACCGCCCGTTCGCTCCGGCCCGCTCCGCTCCCTGCGTCACCACGTGCGGAGGGGCCGAGCACAGCATCACATCACGATGCACAATGCCAGTGTGACCATCGCGAAGACCCACCCGACCGCCATGCTGGCGATCGCCGTGTGCCGCGTCGTCACAAGCTCGAGTTCATACCCGTCGTTCATGTTGCAGTCTCCTTAGCGGTCGTTGCCCGCGACCGCCTCCCTGGTGTAAGAATCGCTCGTCGCTGCCAATCCTGCTGTCACACCATTCCTGCAACCCGCACCCGTTCGCGTTTTCCGTACACGTCGGTCAAGTCTCCATCGATCCGAACGTGTCTTCTTCCACGAACGATATTCACTGCCCTTTACCCAACCGCGAGCCCTCTCTCGATCCCCATCCCCGCGGCTGGCTCTCGTGCCGGCCAGCCGCGACCTGTTCGACTGGGCGTCAGCCCTCGGCCCGAGCGGCGGCAGCCTTCTGCTTCCGCTGCCGGGCGAGCCGCCAGCCGGCCATCGCCACACCCAGCCCGGCGATCACGAAGCCGGTCGGCTCGGGCACCACAACCAGTTCACCCGTGGCCCGGTCGAAGGCGAAGTACTGGGCGGGGTCGGAGCCGTTGTTCAGGAAAGGCGAGACCCAATTGCCGTTGCCATCCTGGGTCCAGGTGGTGTTGATTTCCGGATACGGCGAGCCGGTCGCGGTCATCGCGGTGAAGTTGCCGCTGTAGTTGGCGAAGTTGAAGAGCTTCCACTTGCTGACGAAGCTTTCGAGGGGGTAGTCGGCATCGGGCTCGAGCAAGTCCATGTTGAGGTTCAACGCGCCGTTGAAGGCCACCGACGAACTACCACCGACACCGATGAACTGGTCGTAGCTGCCGTTGGACGAGACAGTGGGATCGACGATGGCTCCGAATGACGTGCCGACCACCATGCTGATCGCGGCATTGCTAGAGGAGACGGTCATGTCGCCACCGGCGATCACCAGCCGCGTGGCCGCGACGTTGGTGCCACCGATGTTGAGCACACCGCCAACCGAGAGATCTCCACCCAGGTTGACGCCGACGTAGTTGACAGTGCTCCCCGTCCCCGTCGTGAGCGTGCCGATCCCGGTGATCGACTGGGTGAGGTTCGTTGGTCCTGTCCCAGCGAGCGTCAGGCCCGAACTATTGTCGATGACACCCTGGATAGTGAGTGCCTGAGTGCCACTGACACCACCCGCCGTGAACGTGGCAGAGGTCGTGAGGTTGATCGGCAAGTTGAGGATGCTGTTTCGCGTCGTACCCGCCGTGTCGATGTTGCCGCCGAGAGCGATCGAGGTGCCCGACAGCGTGAACTGGGTCGTTCCGGAGAACGCGATCGAGTTCACCACGAAGTTGTTCGTGTTGTTGGTCGTGGACCGTGAACTCACCGCGGTGGTACTGCCAAAGACCAGATCGCTGCCCGCCGGCGGTTGAGTGCCTCCAATCCAGTTGTTGTTAACCTGCCAACTTCCGTTCGAAGCATTGTTGGCCGTGTTGTAGAGTAGGTGGCGGCATTCGCGGCACTGCCACCCATCGCGACCATCGCTATCAGGGCAGCCGTGGCGGCAGCGACGCACCGCAGACGGGACGGGACAATACGGGAGAGGAGCATGGTGGGACCTTTCTGGAACAGGGTGATCCGGGAGTGGGGAGTGGGAGATTCGAACGATGTGACGAAAGACGGGAACCTGGTTTCGGAACCACAGTCTTGGGAGTGACTGTGTGGGGAGTGATTCATGCGGTCAGGAGCCAACAACTGCTTTGGCGTTTGACTTTCGGAATGTTGGATCGGTGTGTACCGCGGGAGCCCGAGGGTCGTGTCGGCGGCGGCGCAGCGGGGATGACGTCAGGGCGGTTCATCGGGGGGCTCGGGAACGGCTGGGGACGACGGGTGTTGATCGGTGCGTGTGGCGTGAAGGGATGCAGCGGTCGGTGAGGGTGTCGCTCGGTGTGACGCGGCGGCGGGGTGCGTGGACCTCCACCCCGCGATCACCGCGGAGCCGAACGAACGCGGAACTTCACCACGCGGAACCGGCGCGGCGCCGACATCCTGCGTGCCTGAAACACGGTGGTGCGGAAGCGCGGGGCGCGATACGAGGGAAAGTTCATGACGCACTCCTTGTCTGACGAGTGACT
>RFRL01000132.1 GCA_009924545.1 Planctomycetia bacterium
CCACGGCATCCCCGAGGGCGCTGGCCTGCGGCAGTTCGCCCGCGCGCCGGCTCAGCCCCCGCACCAACCGGCGGTAGGAGTAGATGCCGAGGAAACCGCTGACAGAGAGGACGGCCACCATGATGCCGACGAGCAATCCACCCAGCAGGAGCTTCTCCCGGATCGGTCGCCGCTTGGGCATCGCCCGCCTCCCGTCCCGACGACTGCCGGGGTGGAGGACGATAGCAGGCCGGGCGGCATCGCCGAATGCCGAAAACCCCCGATTCTCCCGGGCCGGACATGCCCCAGACCACGGATCGACCCCGGGCACGGATGTTCTGGACCACCGGACCGCCGGTATCAACGCTCACACCAGCCCCCACCGCTTCCGCAGGTACCACTCGCCGCACATCAATCCGGCGAGGAGGAGGAGCATCGGCCACTTGTCCCACGGGGTGTAGCTCCACTGCTCCTCCGTCTCGAAGGCGGCGGGCCGGGAGGCGATCTCCGCGAACAGCGCCGGCAGCTCTTCCGGCGATCGCACGCCGCCACTGGTCACCTCGGCGAGTTGACGCATGAGGAGGGGATTGGCCCGGGGGTTGGCCAGTTCGAGATCCTGGCGGAACACCGTGAACCGGGCGGTGCGCGTAGTCATCTCCGCGCCGCCCCGGCTGGCCTTGACGACCAGCGTCCAGTCGCCCGGCTCGGCGAAGTCGCCGACGGCGCCGGTGAACGACTCCCCGCGGCGCGTCACGCGCACCGGCCGCGACGCGCCCCCCGGTGAGGTGACCACGGCCTCGAACGCCACGTCCGCGGCGGCGGTGCCGTCGGCGTGGGTGACCCCCGCGTCGAACGACAGTGTCGCCCCGGGGGAGAGTCGCCGCTGCGCCAAGCGCACCCACGCGGTGTCGGCCGCGTTGTCCTCCTTCCGCGCCAGCCACAGCACCAGTTGCCGCCAGAAGCGCCGATGCTGCTCGGCCGCCCCCTGCATGGCCCAGCGCCAGGTGGAGTCGGCGGCGAAGGCGAGCACGCGTCCCTCGCCGAACTCCCGGGCCACGAGCAGTGGGCGACCATCAGCGGTGAGCGCCAGCGGTTTGGCCGTGGGCGTGAGCCGGCCGAGGACGTTGGCCCCGTCGAGGGGTGGCAACCGCTGCCAGACGGCGAGCGAATCCTGCGGCCCCTCGGCCTGCCGCAGGATCGACACCGATCCGAAGCGGGGATCGGGGAGCATGCGGATCGGTCCGGGCAGATGCAGCCCCGCGCGGACCGGCTGGTCAAAGGGCTGCCGTGCCAACTGATCGGGCTCGAAGGGCAGGAGCGGCGCCAGGACCGTGCCCCCCCAACCACCCGCCTCGAAGGCATGGAACCCCCCGAGGAAACCGATCCCGGCACCGGCGCCGACGCGGGACTGGATGACGCGCAGATCCTCCGGGCGCAGCGCGGAGGAGTCGAGGTCGCCGATGAGGATGACGTTGGCATCGGTTGCCAGCGCGGTGGAGAGATCGACGGGCCAGCGCCGGCGCCCGGGGGCCGTGGAGTCGATCGACTCGAACGCCACCTGGATGTCGGGGCTGGCGGCGAGCACCCGGCGGAGGTACCGCTGTTCCACCCGCGGCGTTCCCTCCAGGTAGAGGACGCGCAAGCCCCCGTCGATGACGTCGACGAAGGTCGTCATCTCGTTGTTGGTGACGACCACCTCCCCGTCCTGCGGCTCGACCGCCAGGACGAGTTTTTTCTCGCCGACCGAACGCGGCGTCCACGACAGCCGCACCGGCTCATCGCCTCCCCGGGCGGAGGCCCGGACGAGGACCCGCGATACTTCCTCGAGCGCACCGGTGTCGGTCTCGGCGAGGAGCTTGACGGGGATGTCGCGCTCGCCGAAACCCTCGAGCCGGACGCGTCCCGACACCTCCAGCGAGTTTTTCAGGTAGACCGTCTCGGCGGCGCTCAGACTGACGACGGCGGCATCCCGTCCCTGGCCGCCACCGCGCTGCTGGCCGAACGCCACGCTCCACAGCGGCACCGCGGCATCGCCGATGCGGCGGGCCACTGTCTGCGGCGGCACGTCGCGCGGCGGATAGGCATGCTGGGCACCGTCGCTGAGGACGATGACGCCCGCCACCGTCCGCCCCGCCGTAGCCCGTACGACATCGTCGAGGGCCGCCCCGAGCGCCGACTCCTCCGCCGTCGCCTGCCGCTGCCACTCGCCGAGGGGAAACGGGTCGTCGGCCGTGCCGGCCACGGGCGTCGCGCCACGGTCGAAGCGCCACAACGCGATGTCGAAATCGCCGTTGGCGACGAGCGTCCGGGCGGCCTTGCGCGCCGCGCCGAGCGCGGCCGTCATCTCCTGCCACCGCGTCCGCCCCCCGGCACCGTCTGCGACGGTCATGCTCTCCGAGGCGTCGGCGAGCACGATCACCGTGCCCTGCTGCCGCGCCTTGCGCACGGCCACGAGCGTCGGCCGGAGGAGGCAGGCGAGGAGGGCGAGGAACGCCGCCAGCCGCACCCCGATGAGGATCCAGCGCCGCTGCGGACGCAGCCGCGTCGGATCGGGCGCGAAGAGGAAGAGGATCGCCGCCAGGGCGGCCGTCACGGCCGCCACGACCCAGCCCGACCCCACTGGATCGAAGCCGACGGAGAGTCCTTCGACCACGCTGGTGGCGATCATGCCGTCACCTGCGGCGCGACGGGGGACCGCGGCGGCGGCACCGGGGCGGACGGTGCGGAGGCGAAAGCCGGGGCGTCGGCTCCCGGGGCACCCGCCGGGCGGTCATCGCGCGGGGTGTAGAACCGGTTGGCGATGATCCAGTCGGCCGCGACGGCCGCCGCGGCCAGGAGGAGGACCCAGCCCGACAGCTCCGCTCCCACCCGCTCGAGCTTCACGTCGCGGACGATGTCCCCTGCCGTGCGGGCGACACGAGCCTGAGGCCCGAGCAGCGCCGACAGCTTCTCCGGCCCCAGCGGCGTGCAGTCGGTGGCCGCGGCGGGCAGGTTGGCGCTAAATCCCTCCACCACGCCCCCCACCTCGCCGCCGGAGCGGATGCGGTAGTTGCCCGGTGTCTGCGTGGCCGTGACGGTCACCGTGCCCTGCCGGGGATCGACCGCGGCCGGGAAATCATCGCCGCCGGGCGTGCCGACGAACACCGCGGCCAGGTCCCGCCGGTCGAGCCGGACCACGGCGGGCACGCCCGCGACCACGTTACGGTCGCCAGCGGTGTCGGTGGCGTGGAGGAGCGACTCGTTGGCGAGGATCACGAACGGCCAGGGCTCGAAACCGGTGGCCAGCGTGTTCCACGACTCGGGGTCGTCCGCCACCTGCGACACCGGCGTCGTGAACACGACCACGCTGCCGCGTCCGAGCCGGTGGGCGAGGATCGCGGGCAGCCCGTTGCGATAGCCGGCCACGGGGACGGCGCCGGATGCTTCCCCCTCCGGCCCGCCCTCGGCCGGGACGAACTCCCAGTGCCGCCGGACCGGAAAGTCCTCCCACGGCACCGCGTCGCCGACGCGGCGAAAGGCCGCCAGGAGCGGATGGTCGAGGGCGGCCGGGGCGATGTAGTTCTCCCCCGCCGCATCGCGCCACACCCGCTCGATGCGACCCCCGAGGACGCGCACCGCCGCGGCTGAGGAAAACCGGGCGGCGTCGGCCGCACGCGGTCCGAGCCAGACCACCAGGCCACGGCCCGACGCCACCCACTGGCCGAGCAGCTCCCACGTGCGGTCGGGCAGCGGCGGGGGATCGACGAGCACCAGACCGGCGAAGGGATCCCAGGGGGTGGCCTCGAGCGCGGTCACGTCGATGACCGTGGTCCGGAAACGACTGCCACCCGTCTTGCGGAGCCCCACCGGATCGATCGCCTGCTCGACGAACAGCGCCGTCGTGGCTGCCGGTGCGGGCGCGGCCACCAGCACCCTGGCGACCGTGCCGACCGCCACGGTGAAGTAACGGGCGTTGTCGGCTTCGAGGTCGTCCGAACCCTCGAGCACCACGCGCCCCTGGCGGACGCCGGGCTCCAGGCCGGTGAGTTCGAACTCCACGCTCCCCGCTACCCCCGGCTGCCAGGTCACCGGCTTCACCGCCCGGCGCACGTAGCGGCCATCGACGCCGAGCACTTCCACGGCGACCGCGCGGCTGACCTCGGGCCCGAGCCGCGACGTGGTCACCGACACCCCCAGCGGTGCGTTGGCCGAGGCCTGTTCAGTGGCGAGCTCCACCGCGTCGATGGAGAAATCGACCGGCGCCGCCGCCCCCACGTCGATCGCCAGGAGGCTGGTGTCGGGATGCGCGGCAGCCAACTCGGCCACCCCTCCCGCCTCCCATCCGCCCTGGGAACCGTCGGTGAACAGGTACAGCTCGCGGCGCGTCAGCGTCGCCGAATCGAGGAGCCGGAAACCGTCCGCGACGGCGGCGGCCAGGGTCTGCGTCGGGGTGGCCGTCGCCAGGCGTTCGATCCGGGCCAGCCCGGCCGCGAGCGACGGCGAGAAGGCGGCGTTCCCACCGCTGGTGTCGAGCACCGCGACGGTGCTCCCCTTGGGCAGCTTGCCGAACAGGAGCTTGGCGAGCTCCACCGCCTGCTCGAGCCGCGTGCGATTGCCCTCCCGGAGGAGCATCCGCGGCGCGGTGTCGAAGACGAGCACGGCGGCGATCGGCCCCTCGCCAGCAGCCAGCCAACCGGCGCCGCGGAGCGTGGGCCGGGCCAGGGCCACCGCCAGCAGGGCCAGCGCCCCCATCCGCAAGGCCAGCAGGAGGAGATGCTGGAGCCGTAACCGGCGCCGGTTGGCCACGGCCCGCACGCGGAGGAACCGCAGCGCGGGGAACTCCCGGGGCACGGGCCGCTGTTTCATCAACAGGTGGAGGATCAGCGGCACCGCGACGAGGCCGGCGCCGGCGAGCAACAGCGGGGTGAGGAACGACAGGCCCATGACCGCGATCTCCGCCACCGGTCCGCCCGCTCAGAAGCGGTTACGGCGACTCAGCAGGTATTCCATCAGCGCCCGGTCGAAGGGCATGCTCGTGTCAAGGGGCACGTAGTCGATACCCGCGTGGAAACAACTCCGTCGGTACTCCTCGCGGAACGCGGCCACCGCCGCGACGAAGTCCCGTCGGACGGCGTCGGCATCGACGATCATCTTCTCCCCCGTCTCCGGCTCGATGAACTCGGTCATCCCGGCGAACGGGAAGCGCACCTCCGCCTCGTCGAGGACATGGAACAAGATCACGTCGTGCCCCCGGTGCCGGAGGCGGAGGAGGGCCTCGCGGATCGGCCCCGGATCGGCGAGCAGATCGCTGAACACCATCACCAGCGACCGGTGCCGGAGCATCGCCGCCACCTGCACGAGGCTGCGGGCGGCGTCGGTGCCGCCGGCCGGCTTGATCCGCGCGAGCACCGAGAGGACCTGTGCGATCTGCGACCGCCGGGACCGCGCCGGAAGGCTGGCGTGGAGCTTCTCGCCGAACACCATCAGGCCGCACGGATCCTGCTGGTGGACCATCAGCCAGCACAGCGCCGCCGCCAGGGAGATGGAGTAGTCGAGCTTGGTGAGCTCCTGGCGATGGGTGTAGGCCATCGAGCCGCTGGTGTCGACCACCAGGTAGCCGGTGATGTTGGTCTCGGCTTCGAACTTCTTGACGTAATGCTTGTCGGTCTTGGCGTACACCAGCCAGTCGATGTCCTTGGGATCGTCCCCCGGGGCGTATTTGCGGTGCTCGCTGAACTCCACGGAGAACCCCTGGTAGGGGCTGGCGTGGAGCCCCTGGAGGAACCCCCGGACGATGAACTGGGCCCGCAGGTCGAGGCGGGAGATCGTCCGCACCACCTCCGGCTTGAGATACTCCTCGACCGCCCGCACCATCGCTCCGACTCCCCGCTGCCACGGCCCGGCACACCTCAGCCGACGCCATCCCGCCAGCGACTCACGCGCCGCCGCGGTTCACTTGACCAGCCGGGGGATCTCCGGCTCGGGAATCTCCCGGACCAGCCGCTCGACGATCGACTCGCTGGTCAGGCCCTCCGCCTGCGCCTGGAAGTTGGTGGCGATCCGGTGCCGCAGCACCGGCACCGCGATCCGACGCACGTCCTCGATCGACACACTGAAACGGCCATCCATCGCCGCCATCGCCTTGCCCCCCTGGATGAGGAACTGCCCGGCCCGCGGCCCGGCCCCCCAATCGACCAGCTCGGCAACGTACGGCGGGGCCTCGGGATCCTTCGGGCGCGTCGCCCGCACCAAACGGGCCACGTACTTGACGATGTAGTCGCTCACCGCCACGCCACCCACGAGCTTCTGGATGTTGACGATGGCCCGGCCGGAGAGCACTTTTCGCACCTCGGGCTTTTCCGCCCGGGTCGTGGCCATGAGGATCTGTTCCTCCTCGGAGGCGGTCGGGTAGCCGACCTTGATGTTGAACATGAAGCGGTCGAGTTGGGCTTCGGGAAGGGGATACGTGCCCTCCTGCTCGATCGGATTCTGGGTGGCGATTGTGAAGAAAGGATCGGGCAGTGGGTAGGTTTCCTGCCCCACCGACACCTCGCGCTCCTGCATCGCCTGGAGGAGCGCGGCCTGGGTCTTCGGCGGCGTGCGGTTGATCTCGTCGGCGAGGAGGATGTTGGTGAAGATCGGCCCTTCGACGAAGCGGAAGCTGCGGCGCCCCGACTCGTCTTCCTCCAGCACGTTGGTGCCCGTGATGTCGGAAGGCATCAGGTCGGGGGTGAACTGGACCCGTTTGAAGCCCACGTCGAGGATCCGGGCCAGCGTCGACACCATGAGGGTCTTGGCCAATCCCGGCACCCCTTCCAGCAGGCAATGCCCCCGGGTGAAGATGGCGGCAAAGAGCTGCTCGATGACGTCGGACTGACCGACGATCACCTTCTGCAACTCCTCCTGCATGAGCTTCCTGTGCTGGCTGAACTCCAGCAGGATGTCGTCGAGCGTTTTGGTGCGGGAACTGCTGGACACGGTCATCGTTCCTTTCGACCACGGCCCATCGGGACCGCGGTTCACAGAGTATCCGGCACGGTCGCCGGAGCGGCAATCGCGACGACCGCCGCGGCCGCGATCGTGGCTCCCTGGTGATGGAATCGATAGGCCGTCGCCCCGGAGGCGGTAGAATTGGGCTGAGCCCGATCCACGCCCGCAGGAGGTCGCCATGGCCGGCCCCACGACCGTGTCCGGAGCCGGCGCGACGCGTCCCGGCAACTCGTGCTCGGCGTGGATCGTCGCCATGGTGGCGGTGGCCCTGTGGCCCTGGACCACGGTAGCCCAGGTGCCGCAGCGGGGTCGGGGCGACGAGCCCGACGAGGGCCGGCGCGGGGTGGTGTCGCCGGAGCGGATCCAACGCGCCATCGACAAGGCCCGCGACTGGCTCGTGCGCCAGCAGGAGCCCAATGGGTCGTGGGAGTGCACGCTCCGCACCGAAAACAACCGCATCGGTGCCTCGGCCCTGGTGATGCTGGCCCTCGCCAACGCCGGGCTGCCCCGGGACCACCTTTCCATGCAGCGGGGACTCGACTGGATCCGCCGGCAGAAGCCGGACGACACCTACTCGGTCTCCCTGCAGACGATGCTCCTGGCGATGATCTCGCCGGACGCCGATCGCCCCATCCTCCAGCGCAACGTCGACTGGCTGGAAGCCACGCAGGTGGCCCAGGGACCGGCCGCCGGCGCCTGGTCGTACGGCAAGGGAAAGGGGAGCGGCGACAACTCCAATTCGCAGTTCGCCCTCCTCGCCCTCCACGAGGCCGACCGCGTGGGCGTGAGAGTGAAGGACGAGGTGTGGCAGAAGGCCCAGCGCTACTGGACCGCCTGCGCCCGGCCGGACGGCTCGTGGGGTTACACGATCGGCAACGGCGGCGGCGGCACCGGCAGCATGACGTGCGCCGGCGTGGCCAGCGTGTGGATCACCGCGGAACATGTCGGGGCCCCCGACGCGCGGGCGACCCGGGAAGCGGTGGCCTGCTGCGGCGGGGGGACGAGCCCGCGGGTCCTGGAGAAGGGGCTCGAGTGGCTCGGTCGCCGCTTCACGGCGATGGAGAATCCGGGCCAGGGAGCGGCCTGGCACTTCTACTACCTCTACGGCCTGGAGCGCGTGGGGCGCTTCACCGCCCGGCGCTTCATCGGGGATGCCGACTGGTATCTCGAAGGCGCGCGGATGTTCGTCGACGCGCAGGATCCGTTCACGGGGAATTATCGCGGCAAGCAGACGGAGGATCCGATCGTCAACACCAGCTTCGCGCTGCTGTTCCTCGCCAAGGGCCGCCGACCGGTGATCGTGGCCAAGAGCCGCCACGGTCCCGACATCGACTGGAACCGCCATGGGCACGATATCGCCCATCTGGTCGAGCATGTCGAGGCACGCTGGAAGCGTGATTACCCGGCCGGTCTCTCCTGGCATGTCATCGACACGCCTGCGGCCGATGCCGCCGACCTTCTCCAGGCGCCGGTCCTGTGGTTGTCGGGAAAGGACGGGATGCAACTCGGCCCCGACGCCGGCCCCCGCCTGCGCCGCTACATCGACGAGGGGGGCTTCATCTTCGCCGAGGCATGCTGCCCGGGAAGCGACGCCTTCGACCGCAAGTTCCGCCAACTCGTCGGCGAGATCTTTCCGGAGCCGGAGTACGACCTCCACCTGCTGCCGCCCGAGCATCCGGCCTGGCACGCGGAGGAGGTCGTTCCCGCCGAATTGCAGCGGCCGCTCCTCGGCGTCGATTACGGCTGCCGCACCTGCATCATCTACGCCCCCCCCAACGACCTCGGCGGCAAAGGCGCGTCGATGCCCAGCCTCTCCTGCCTGTGGGAGATCGGCGGTCCGGCCCGCCGCGGCCTCCCCGCGGGCATCGCCGCCGAGGTCGATGCCGCGCTGGCCGTGGGCACCAACATCCTCGCCTACGCCACCAACCGCGAGGTGAAGCGGAAGGACGAGTTGTTCGCCATCGAGGCCAACACTGGCGCCCCCACCGACCAGTTCGACCGCGGCCGGCTCACGATCGGCAAGCTGCGGCACGGGGGATTGTGCGATGCCGCGCCGGCGGCCCTGGCCAACATCCTCCGGGCCGCCACCCGCGAGCTCGGCATCCGTGTCGACGACACACCCGACCAGATCGACCTCACCGACGACCGGCTCTTCGACCACCACCTGGTATTCATGCACGGCCGGCAGTCGTTTTCTTACGATCTGCAGCGCCGCGACCGGCTCCGGCAGTTCCTCGAACGCGGCGGCACGCTCCTGGCCGACAGTGTCTGCGCGTCGGCCGCGTTCAGCGAGTCCTTCCGCCGGGAGATCGCCGCGGTCCTCCCCGAGGCCAAACTCGAGGAGATCGCCGCGGACGATCCGATCTTCACGGCCCACGAGTACGGCGGCTACGACATCCGTGAAGTGACGCTGCGTGAGCCGCAGGGGGGGGGCAACGGGCCGCTCGGGGCGACGAAGCGGCGCATCGCGCCGCGGCTGGAGGGGATCCGGATCGGCGACCGCTGGGCCGTGATCTTCTCCCCCTACGACCTCTCCTGTGCCCTCGAGAAGCAGAACTCGATGGAGTGCGCGGGCTACGGGCGCGAGGACGCGGAGCGGATCGCCCTCAACGTGCTGCTCTACAGCCTCAATCAGTAGCGGTCACGGCCAGCACCCGCGGCGTGGGATCGCGACCGGGCCGGTCACCGGCTGTCGGAGTCGCTGCTGCCCCCGGAGAGGAAACTGGCGTAATACAGCAGTGTGAGCACGCTCTGCAGCGTAGCGGCGACATAGGTCCAGGCGGCGGCGTTGAGGACGCGGTTGACGTGGGGCATCTCCGCGCCCGGCACGATGCCCAGCTCGACGAGTTGGGCCTTGGCGCGGTTGCTGGCGTCGATCTCCACGGGGAGATTGAGCAACTGGAAGAGCACCGTGGCGCCGAACATCACGATGCCCAGCCAGGCCAACGGCTTGAGCGCCAGCGCCAGTCCCACCATGAAGACCATCAGCCCCGCGCCACTGCCGACGTTGGCCACCCCCACCGCGGCGTTGCGCAGCGCCATCAGCGAAAACCCCTGGTGATCCTGGAGCGCGTGCCCGGCCTCGTGGGCGGCGATCCCCACCGCCGCAAGGGAGCGAGTGCCGTACACCTGGCTCGACAGGCGAAGCACCTTGGAACGCGGATCGTAGTGGTCGCTCAACTGGCCGGGCACCTGCTCGATCACCACGTCCGTGGCCCCGGCGGAGTCGAGGATGTGGCGTGCGGCGGCGGCCCCCGAGAGGGGCGCCGGTTGCTGGGCAGCCGCGGCGAACGAAGCGTGCACGCGCCACTGGGCCCACATCGCCAGGAGCACAGCCGGGGCGATCGCCAGGAAGTAGGCCGGATCGAAGAAGAAGGGCATGGGTCAGGTCCTGTCGCGGAATGCCGGGAGGGTCGCGGAACATCCGCTCCGGCACGAAGGTATTCTAGCGGCCAGCGGACAACGCCCGTCCGAGGCCTCGATCCACACGAAAACGAGCGGTTTTCACGGAAACCGCGCTCCCGTCACCTCAGCCGCGAGGTGGAGCAGGCTGGGTGTCCACAGCGTGCTCACACCGCCGCGCGGTTCGCCCGCTGCTTGTCGCAACCATGTGTTACGTCCATTCCAGCCCCGCGGTTCGCCGCGCCGCTCGAGCCCATGGCACTGCACCGGCGCCGTGGGTGGCGGGAGTCGCCGTCGCCTGGCTCGGTGGTCTGCTCGCCGTCGGCGGCTGCGCACCGGCCGTGACCGGCGGTCCCGACCCGGCGGCGGAGTTCGCGGCCCCCGACGCCCTCGACCCACTCTGCCGGAGGATCGACGCCGCGTTGGCCAGGGCCCGCGACGGCCGCCGGCTCGATGCCTCCGTCCAAGGGGCGTGGCAGGTGGTCCACGGGATCCTCGCCTACGGGGCCGAGTTGCCGCTGACCCACGACGGCACCGTCTCTCCGGCGGTCGATCATCTCCTCGGGGGGGGAGGTCTGCGGGGCTGGGTGCTGCGCCCGGGCGAGCAGGGGCCGCGCGCCGTGGTCGAGGAAGGGAGCACCACCGGCCAGGGGCATCCCGACCAGTGGCTCGGGTACCTGGCCCAGGCCGGGCGCGGTGGTTTCCCCGCCGACACGCCGCTCGTCGTCGGTGGACGCCGCTTCACGCTCGCCAGCATGCTCGCGCAGGCGCAGGCCGACATCCGCCCCGGTCAGGAGGCCACCTGGACGTTGATGGCACTCGCCGCCTGGGCGCCGCCCGACACCTCCTGGACTGCAGCCGACGGGTCCCGGTGGACGACCGAGCGGGTGGTGACGATGGAAGCCGAGGCCGACCTCCTCGCCGCCGCCTGCGGCGGGATGCACCGTCTCTATGGTCTGGCGGTGGCCCTCGATGCCCACCGGACCGCCACCCGCCATGGTGACGACGCGCTGGCGGGTGGCTGGGCCCTGGCCCGCGACCGACTCGCCACCGCGCTCGAGGTGATCCAGACCTACCAGCAACCCGACGGCAGCTTTTCCGTCCATCACCTCGCCCGCCCCGGCCGGTCGGCGGACGTGACCGCCACGCTGTCGGCCACCGGCCATGCCTTCGAGGTCGTCGCCCGGGCCCTGCCGCGGGAGCGGCTCAGGGAACCGTGGGTGGTGCGTGCGGCCGGTCGACTCGTCGGCCTCCTCGACGAGACCGCCGACCTCGACCTGGAGTGCGGCGCCCTCTACCACGCGCTCCACGGGCTCCTCGTGTGGCGGGAGCGGGTTTGCAGCCGCGGTGGGCGCACGCCAATCGATCCGGCGGCGCCCGGGCCGGCCGCAGCGAACGACTGAACCGGGTCGGACGGTCCCTGCGCCGGCAACGCGACGACGCGGGTCCGCCACGGCACCGGTTCGTCCGCGACACGCCGCGCACACCCGGCGTCAAGGCTCCGCGCGGATCGCCTCGAGGTGCGAGTGGACGGCATCGACGAGGGCCCGCAGGTCCCCCCGCCAGGCGATCGTCGTCGTCGCCTCGGTGGCCAGGTTCTTGAGTTGGGCGGTGCCTTGGGCGAACTCGTCGGAGCCGATGACGAGGGCGACGCGGAAGCCGCGTTTCGCCGCCAGCTTGAGCTGCTGGCCGAGCTTGCGCGCCTCGG
>RFRL01000133.1 GCA_009924545.1 Planctomycetia bacterium
CACCGGTAGCGCCATCCCCTTGACGACGCCGACCAGCCGCCGCCGCGCCTCGCGCGGCAGATCGCCGGCGGCGCCCCCCGCCGGCGATCTGCCGCGCGAGGCGCGGCGGCGGCTGGTCGGCGTCGTCAAGGGGATGGCGCTACCGGTGAGTGGCGACCGCGGCTGGAACGTGGCGGAGGCGACGGCGGGTGGGGTGCCACTGGCCGAGGTGAGGCTCGATTCGCTCGAGAGCCGCGTCTGCCCGGGATTGCACCTGGCCGGTGAGGTGCTCGACGTGGATGGCCGGATCGGCGGCTTCAACTTCCAGTGGGCCTGGGCGAGCGGCTTCGTGGCGGGCAGCGCCGCGGGTCGGGGTGATCTGGAGCGCGTTCCCCCGCACCCCGGCGGCCGGCCTTCACCCGGCGGAGCGGAGCCGGGGGGTTGATGCAGCCGGTGCGTCGAGGAGCTCGAGGGCCGCGTCCCACACCGCCGCCACCGGGATCGAGTCCATCGCCGCCTCCCCCGGTTCCCAGCGCAGCCCGCCGGTGGAATGGCCCGGCAGCCCGCCGGAGCTGCCCCGCAGCCCGCCGGGCAGCTTGACGCCATACCCACCCGGAGGGGGCGCAGCCGCCTGCGGCGCTTCAGCCCGGTTCCAGCCCCAGCGCCGCACCGCTTTCACCGGGCCACGGAGGACGACGGTGGGGGCGTCCCAGGGGCACCAGTGGTTGGGATCGGTGGGGCCCACGAGCACCACCACCGGCGTTCCGAAGCTGCTGGCCACGTGGACCGGGCCACTGTCGACCCCGAGGCAGAGATCCATCTTGGCCAGCAGGCCGCCCAACTGCTCGAGCGTGAGGCGCTTCGACCAGTCGTGGGCGTGGGGGACCGTGGCCGGACCGGCGCGCTCGATGATCCGTTCGTGGAACGGCATCTGGGCCGGCGATCCGCAGAACACGACCTCGCACTTCCGTTCACGCACCAGCCGCGCCACCAGCGCCCCCCAGCGGGCCTCCGGCCACTCGCGCTCCCAGGAGGTCGACTTGGGGCTGATGAAGATTTTCGGACGGTCGGGTGGCAGTTGGGCCAACAGTGGCTCCAGCGCCGTCCGCGTGGCGACCGACACCCAGTTCTCGTTGCGCGCGTCGTCGACGGCGATGCCGTCGGCCCGGAGCAAGTCGAGGAACAGTTCCACCTCGTGGCGGTGCGGCGTGAGGGGCGCGCTCCGGGAGAGGAGCAGCCCTCGGCCTTCGCCACCGAAGCCGACCCGGTGGGGGATTCCCGCCAACCACACCGGCAGCACGGCGGAGAGGGCCCGCTTGAGGACGTAGGCCCGCGTGTAGCGGCGCCCGCGGAGGAATTCCGCCAAGCGGAGGAGGTTGGTGGCCAGTACGGGGGCCAAGGGGTGGCCGGGGCGCGGCAGTTCCCAGGAGACCAGTTCGTCCTTGTCGGGGCAGTCGGCGAGCACCGCTCCCGACACCTTCTCCACCAGGACCTCGATCCGCGCCTCCGGATAGCGGGCCCGGAGGTTGCGCAGGAACGGGATCGCCATCACCGTGTCGCCCACGTACCGGGTGCGGACCACGAGGATCCGCTCGTCACGGCCGCCGGAGAGGGGAGGTCGGGTCATGGGCGCGATGGGGTGCGAGCGATCAGCGGGCGAAGCCGACGAAGAAGCTGAACAGCTGCTGGCTGTCGTACGGGGCGTAGACCACCGGGACGGCGAAGTCGAGCGCGATCGGCGCCGGGCCCATCGCCGGCAGGGTGATCCGCAGGCCGAAGCCCGGGGCGACACGGAAGTTGTTGATCGAGACGTTGCTCTCGACGGTACCGAAGTCGGTGAACACCACGCCGCGGAGCGTGTCGTCGGCGGTGATCGGGAACAGGTACTCCACCGTGTTGAGCCACTCGAACGGACCGCCGACGATGGCGCCGTTTTGGCGGGGGCTCGCCCCGCGGAACACGAAGCCGCGGAGGGTGTTGTAGCCACCGGCGAAGAAGTTGTCGTAGGCGGGGGTGTCGGGGCCCGACATGCCGAGCACCGAGCCGACGGAGAGCACGTGCCGGCCCGAGCCGTCGGGACGCTCGTTGAGGAGGAAGTACTGCCGCCCCTCGAGGATCCCGCGCGGGTAGACGAAGGTCCCGATCACCTGCTCGAACTCGAACGTCAGGAGGTGCCCCTGCGTGGGAAGGAACGGGCTGTCGCGCGTGTCGTGGATGATGCCACCGCTGAACCCGTAGACGGAGTTGGTGCCGAGCATGTTGACGATGTCGGGGGCGAGCACGCGCGGGTTGTACACGTCGACGCTCTCGCCGCGGAACCCGGCGTTGACCGACAGGTCGGGGGCGAAGGCGAACTGATAGCCAAGGCCCACGCGGCCACCGACGCGGGCCTCGGCCCAGTCGTAGAAGTAGCGGGTGTAGTAACTGGCACTCGTCGACAGGCCGATCCGGGTGTCGAAGAGGTACGGTTCCTGGAAGGTGGCGGTGTAGCGCTGCAACTGGGTGCCGGGGGCCGCCTCGAGGCGGAAGCGCTGCCCGGCACCGCGGAAGGCGACGCCGTTGCGGACGTCGTCCCAGCTCCGCGGCAGGCGGAAGAGGTCGAAGTTCTGCTCGTCGATGACGATGTTGCCGACGAGGCCGGCGTTGGAGTTGACGCCCGCCCCGATCATCAAGCGACCGGTCTGCGTCTCCTCGGCATCGACGTCGACGATCACGTAGGGCTCGGTGCCGGGGAACACCTGCAGCGGCGGTGGCCCGCCGAAGTCGGGCACACCCGGTGCTCCCGGGAAGGCGGGTGGGGCGCCCGGGAAGCCGGGCGCGCTTCCCGGCATTCCCGGCGGCGGGAGGAACCCGGGCTGCAAACCCTGCGGGGGCACGGCCGGCGCCACGCCAGGAAACACACCCCCCGGGGCCTGGGCCACGGTGACCGGCTGCGGGGCGACGGTGCGGCCGTAGTCGACCGCCTCGGGACCGGTGGGGGCGATCGGGCTGCCCCCCCAGTTGCCCGGCGGCGCCGTGGCCGCCGGACCGGGTACCACCGGGACGCCGAACGACTGCGCCGGCGGCTGGCCGTAACCCGGCGGCTGGCCGTACGCCGGTGCCTGACCGTAAGGCGGTGCCTGGGCATAGCGCGGTGCCGGTTGCCCGGCGTAGCTCGGTGCCTGCGGGGCGGGCTGGGCGTAGCCGGGGGCCGGGCTCTGCCCGCGCCACACGGTGCGCGCGGGTGCCGTTGGCATGCCGGTCGCGGGTGCCGCCGGGCGAGCGACTGCCGGCTGTGTACCTTCGGCCGGTGCGGCGCCGGCCGTGCCTTCCGGGGCCAGTTCCCCCTCGAGGACCAGATCGATGACGGCGTCGGCGGGATCGTCGACGAGGCCGTCGGGGCTCTGCCCACGGAAGCCCGGCCGGGCGGGATCACGGGCCAGTTGCTCGCGCTCGATCTCGGCCGGATCGGGCTTGCTGAAGGCGATGCGCGGTCCCTCCCCCTTCGAGGCGTCGGTGAGGAACAGGCTGCTCGACTTCAGGCGCCGTTCGTCCTCGCGCAGCTTGCGGATGTCGAGGATGTCGCCGGGACGGAGCGAAAGCCGGTTGAGGATCGTGGCATGGCGGGTATGGGGGTGCTCGCCGCGGATGTGGACGTTGATCTTCCCCACCCGGTAGCGCTGCCCCTCGTTGACGCTGTACACGAGGTCGAGCTGGCCCGGCTCCTCGAGGAAGCGTGGATCGGCACGGATGTCGGCGAAGACGAACCCGCGGCCACCGTAGATGTCGCGGATCAGCCCCAGGTCGGCGTCCATCTTCGACTGGTTGAACGGCTCGCCGCTCTTCAGCTTGAGATCGCGGGCGAGGAACTCGCTCTTGAAGCGGCTGTTGCCCAGGAACGACACGCTCCGCACCGAGTAGCGCGGCCCCTCGTTGATCACGAAGGTGAGCATCGTCCAGTCGCGGCCGGCCCCGTGCACCACCTCCAGTTCGCGCCCCACCTTCGCCTGGAAGAAGCCGAGGCTGCGGTAGTAGGCGGTGAGGAGGTCGACGTCCTCGTCGATCTTCTGCCGGTCGATGTCGCCGCCGATGATCCAGAAGATCCCCGGCTTCGACTTGATCTGGGTGAGGAGCCGGGCATCGCTGGCGATGGTGTTGCCCACGAAGCCGGTCCACAGTGTCTTCTTGCTGCGCCCCTCGTCGATGAGGAACACCGCCCCCTTGTCGCCCGGCTTGTTGCCCTCGATGGTGGAGACGCGGGCCGCCTCGTAGCCCTTCTCGTGGTAGAAGGCCTCGAGCCGCCGCCGCGCCTCCTCGACGACGTAGGGATCCATCGAGTCACCGACGTCGATCTCCGCCTTCTTGCGCAGGGTGCGCGTCATCACGCGCTCGTTGCCGATGTAGCGGACGTAGCGGAGCATCGGCCGCTCCACCACCTGGAACACCACCACCACCCCCTCGGCGACGCGGACGATCTTGGGGTGCACGTCGACGAATTTCCGCGACCGGTGCAGCGTGCGGACGTCCTCGGCGATCACCTGCGGATCGAAATCCTGGCCGGCGCGGGTGGAGAGCTTGGGCAACTTCGACACCTCGGTGGCGTGGTTCCCCTCGATCCGCACCTCGACGATTCGCTCCGCGGTCGGTCCCGGCTGCCCTGGCGGGGCGGGGACGGCGGGCACGGCGGTGACTGCGGCCGGCGGGGTCGCGGCCGTCGTGGGCACCACGCCGGGGACGATACTGGTCACCGGCGATGGGAGGGCCTTCGGCGCGGCGGATACCGGCGGGGAGGCCGTCGGCACGGGGATCGGCGTTGCTGCGGGGAGCGGCGCGGGAAACGGTGCCGGTGGGGCGGGGGCCACCTGCGCGCGTGCCGTGGGGTGTCCGGCGAGGGAGGCGGCCAGCACCAGCACAACGGCTCCCCACCCCCTGCCGGCGCGGAGGCGCGGAGGGACGGTGGCGCGATGGCGGCGGCGGGGCTGCGGCATGGTGCGACGGCGGCGGGGTGCGGAACGACCGCGGACGAAAGCCGCGGAGAGATAGCGGAGGCCACCGATTGGCCACAAGGCGAACTGCGGCACGATCCACGGCAAGCCGGGCCCGGCTGCCGACGCGGTTGCTTGACTGGTATCCCCGCGGAACGGTACTGTTTTTCGTTCGCTCCCCCCCGGGGGGCCCGATTCCCCGGCCTTGCCCATGCCGCCAACGGTCATCGACCTGCGCCGTGCGGATGACGCCCGCGACGTCGTCCATCGGGCCGTCCAGATGCTTGCCGAGGGGCGCTGCGTCGGTTTCCCCACCGAGACCGATTACGTCGTCGCCGCCAACGTGCGCGATGTGGCGGCGGTCGAGCGGCTGACGACCCTCGCCGAGCCGCGTCCCGACGAACCGCTCCTGTCATTGGCGCTCAAAGGCGCCGACGAGGCGCTCGACTGGGCGCCGCGCCTGCCGCCGGCGGGGCGGCGTTTGACGCGCCGCTGCTGGCCGGGGCCGGTCGCGGCCCTCGTGCCCGACGACGCTCCCGACGGTCTCCGGCATCGGCTGCCGGGCCCCGCCCGGGAGCGGATCGTCGCCGCCGGGAAGCTGCGGATCCGCGTGCCGGGCCACCCGCTCCTCGTCCAGAGCCTGCGGATGCACGCCGGTCCGTTCGCCTTGGCGGAGCCGTTGGTCGACGGACAGCCGGCCGTCACCGTCGCGGACCTGCTCGCCCGGGCCGGCGACAGCCTGGCGCTGGTGATCGACGATGGCCGGGCCCGCTATGCGCAGCCCGCCACCACCATCGCCGTCGAGCCCACGGGGGTGCGCGTCGTCCATCCGGGCATCGTCTCGGCCGACACGCTCCAGCGGCTGTCGAGCCTGATGGTGCTGTTCGTGTGCACCGGCAACACCTGCCGCAGCCCGATGGCGGAGACCCTCTTCCGCCACCTCGCCGCCGAGCGGCTGGGCTGTGCCCCCGACGAGATCGAGCAGCGCGGGGTGGTGGTGACCAGCGCCGGGCTGGCCGCCTGGTCGGGCGCCAAGGCGAGCGCCGGGGCGGTGGAGGCGATGGCGGAGATCGGCGGCGACCTCACCGCCCACGAGAGCCAGCCGGTGACGGAAACCCTGGTCCGCCAGGCCGACGTCATCTGGACGATGACCGCCTCCCACTGGGCGGCCCTCCTCGCCCAGTTTCCCGAGGCGGGGGGGCGGGTGGCGATGCTCGCTCCCGACCGGCAGGACGTCAGCGACCCGATCGGCGGCCCGGTCGCGACGTACCGGGCCTGCGCCGGGCAGATTCGCGGGCATCTGCTCGCCCGACTGGCTACACTGGCGACCGAACTGCCCGGCCTGGATCCGGGGGGTGCGACGCGGGGTTGAGCCATGCGGATTGCCGTCGGGAGTGACCACCGGGGAGTTTCGGCACGGTTGCGGGTGATCGGCCTGCTCGAGCGCCTCGGCAACACGGTCGTCGACTGTGGCAGCCACACGACCGAGCCGGTGGACTATCCCGACATCGCCGCCGACGTGGCGGGGCGGGTGAGCCACGGCACGGCCGACCGTGGCATCCTCCTCTGCTGCACCGGCGTGGGGATGGCGATCGCCGCCAACAAGGTGCCGGGGGTCCGTGCCGTCACCTGCCATGACGAGGTGACGGCGGAGATGAGCCGGCGGCACAACGACCTGAATGTCCTTTGCCTGTCGGCGGAAATGATCGGTCCGGAACTGCAGGACAAGATCATCCGCACCTGGCTCGAGACCCCCTTCGAGGGCGGCCGTCACGCCCGCCGCGTGGCGAAGATCAAGGCCCTCGAGCCGCACTGCGGCGAAGATGGCGGTGGCGAGGGGAATGGCGGCCCCGCTTCAGGCGCCGCCGGGTGAATCCCGCGCTGGTTGGCGGCCGGACGACGCCCACTCTGGTGAGCCGAGCCAGTGCGCCACGACGTGCTGAAACGCTCCGGGTTCCCGTTTTCAGGGAATGGAGTTTTCAGCCCTGGGGATTGCGAGGGCAGCCCGCTGACCACGCTGCACGCGGCAGACAATCAGGACCTCGCAGCCGCGAAGCGACAGGTGCATGACCTCGGGTCGATCGCGGCTGGTTCGGAGGAAGTCGAGAAGCAACACGCGCAAACCCGATCCGGGTGCGATCGGCCACTGAGGGACCCCCTGCAAAAGTCCGGGAAGGCGCGGGAGCAACGCTCTTAAAAAACCCGGCAGGGCGCGTCGAACGGTCTACGCCGTCCCGCCAGGGTCTGTCCGGCGCGGTGTTCTTGAAGCGTTGCACCGGGTAGTTTCTTCTCATTCGGGCACTCGGCATGGAATCGATCAATGACCCGCGACTCGAAGTTTCAGGAAGCAGTAGAGGCGTTGCGGTCGTTCCGCGACGCGCGGGACTGGAAACAGTTTCACACGCCCCGGCAGCTCGCTGCGGCCTTGGCGATCGAAGCGAGTGAGCTTCAGCAAGTCATGCTGTGGAGAACGGATGACGACGTTGTCGCAGGTCTGGCCGATACCACGCTGCAGGAAAAGTTAGCGGACGAATTGGCGGACATCCTCTCTTTTGCGCTGCTGCTAGCCCACGACGTGGGACTCGATCCCGCTCAACTGATCCAGAGCAAGCTAGAGCGTAACGAGCTGCGTTATCCAGTGGAAAAGAGCCGGGGGAGGGCCACGAAGTACACCGACTTGTAGCCCGGCTGGTGCCCGGTTGCCCTGTCCTCAATCGAACGCGACGGACCGGCTCGACCGCTAGCCTGGGAAGGTTCGGGTGAGGATGTCTTTCGACCGGAAGCCGTGGCGGAATCTCGCCACTTATCCGCGGATTAACGGCGCTCTTCCAGGAACTAGAAATTCCGGTCCATCCGGGATCTTTGTGGGTGGACGACAGTAGACGACATCCTGTCATGCCCATCACAGGGCCGGCGAAGCCCCTCCGCCGTCGCCCTCGCATCGGCCCGTCACCCCTGGCTGCGGGGCGATGCGAGGGCAAAGGCGCGGGGGGCGTCCCCCTCTGCTGAGCCCGAGCGGAGGCTGCGCCCGCCGCGCTGACCCACGGAAATGAATCCAAGCCAGTCACGCGAGGTGCCGCACCCAGACTGCGGCAGCGTCCTTGGCCGTCAAATGACCGGCCGTCAGGACGAAGGCCCGGACATCGGCAGCCATCAGCGCGTTGCGCTCAAGGGTCCTGTGCCGTATTCGTTTGTCATTTGTGAGAACGACCCAACCTTTTGCGCCGACCACGCTCAACCAATCCTCATCCCGGGCGTCGTCACGAAAGTGGTCGGAATGCTTCTCGACAACCGCCCCCGCTGCCGTCAACGCGGCGACAAGCGTCCTGGAGTTGGTGCACCGGTCGAGAAAGAAGGCGAGCTGCGGCTCACGCCGCGCGGCTCTCGTACCGGATCGCTTCTTCGATGGCATCGGCTTCAAGGCCGTAGTCGTTGGCAATCTCCCGGATCGAGTCGCCAGCCTGATGCCGTTCCGCGATCAAGGCGGTCGGCATCCCTGTCCCGACAATACAGGGACGCCCGAACTGGACGCGCGGATCTATGACGATCGTGCGCGGATCCGTGTCGTCGTGCGTCACCGTGAACGGATACAGTCGGATGGCAACTCCCCGCGGATCGCGGTCGATGCGCTTCAGGTAGTTCCCGAGCAAGGCCTGCATCTCGAGCTGTCCCTGGTCCGACACGTTGACCAATTCGCGATACCGCTCGACAAACAGATGCTTGCCGTCGGTGAGCATCTGCACATCGGCCAGCGGATGCCGGCTGGTCAATCTGCGACGGAGAAACTGCACGGCCTTGCGCACCGCGTCGAACTTCACGCCGTGGTCCCGGCGGATGGCACTGAGAACGTGGAGCTCCACGAGATTCAGGAACGAAAGCGAGCGCCGCGCGGGATCGGCCGCATCGATCACCGCGTCGAAGCTGCGGGGCCCCGTCCGCGATGGATAGGTGCGCCCCAAGACCCACGAACGAACGGTGGCCTGCGGTACGCGGATGAAACGAGCGGCTTCCGGAATCGAATACGCCGGGACGGCTGCCGGGTCTGTACCGCCGTAAATGTTTGACGCCCGTGCCACCGCTCATCCTCCCGAAATCGTCTCTCGAGCCTAGAACCGGTCGGTCCCGGCGGTCAAGCGGATGGCAGCCGGGTACAGCCGCCCGCGCGGGGCGGGGAATCACCGGGCGGAGCCTGCCCTGCGCCGGGCCGTCAGACCGTCTCCCAGCGGTGGCTCTTGGCGCTGGCGAGCACCGCGTCGCACACCTTCTGCGTGTCGAGGGCGTCGCGGAAGGTGGGATGGGCCGGCTGCTTCTTGGCGTAGGCCTCGAGGAAGTCGGCCACCTGGTGCACGAAGGAGTGCTCGTAGCCGATCGCCAGGCCCGGCACCCACCACTTCCCCATGTAGGGATGGTCGCCGTCGGTGACGTGCACGCTCTTCCAGCCGCGCTCCGGGCCGGCATCGGCGTAGTCGAAGATCTGGAGCCGGTGGAGATCGTGGAGATCCCACTTGAGGCTCATCTTCTCGCCGTTGATCTCGAAGGTGTAGAGGGCCTTGTGGCCGCGCGCGTAGCGCGTGCTCTCGAAAAGGCCGAGCGAGCCGTTGGCGAAGTGGCAGAGGAACGAGCAGGCGTCGTCGATGCCGACCGGCTCGACCTTGCCGGTGAGCTGGTGCTTCCGCTCCTTGATGAACGTCTCCGTCATCGCCGTGACGTCGCTGATCTGGCCGTTGATCCAGATCGCGGTGTCGATGCAGTGGGCGAGAAGATCGCCGGTCACGCCGCTGCCGGCCGCGGCGGCGTCGAGCCGCCACAGCGCCGCGCCCCCCTGGGGCAGGTCGGCGGAGATCGTCCAGTCCTGGAGGAAGTTGGCGCGGTAGTGGAAGATCCGCCCCAGCCGGCCGGCGGCGACGAGCTCCTTGGCGAAGGTCACCGCGGGAATGCGCCGGTAGTTGTACCAGACGGTGTTGGGGACCCCCGCCTTCTCGACGGCGGCCACCATCTTCTCCCCCTCGGCCGCGTTCATCGAGAGGGGCTTCTCGCAGAGGATCGCCTTGCCGTGCTTGGCGGCCTCGATGGCGATCTCGGCGTGGAGGTTGTTCGGCGTGCAGATGTCGATGGCGTCGATGTCGTCGGCGGCGACGAGCTTCCGCCAGTCGCTCTCCACGCGCTGGTAGCCCCAGCGGGTGGCGAAGGCGGTGGCCTTCTCCACGTCGCGGGCCGCCACGGCCTGGAGCACCGGCAGGTATTCGAGGTCGAAGAAGTCCTTGACGCGGTTGTAGCCGTTGGAGTGGGCCCGGCCCATGAAGCCGTAGCCGATCATGCCGATGCGGAGGGGCTTGGCCATCGGGGGAGTTCCTCGTCGGGGTGTGGAGGGAGTGGAGGGCGGGCTCGGCTCCTGTCGCCGAGCGGTCACCGCGCGGGTGTCAGGACCACCCGTGGGCGTCGCGCACGGCGAGCATCGTCCGCAGGATCGTGTTCCACGTGGCGGGATTCTCCAGCGTGGCATTGGGGAACATGCAGCCGTCCCAGCAGATGTGGCGGATGCCACGCTCGGCGGCCCCCTCGAGCCAGTGGCCCGAGCAGGCGACGATGTCGAGCTTGCCGGCGGGATCGTCGGCCCGGCAGTGCTTGCCCGTCTTGTCGTGGGAGCCGGCGCCGTGGACCTCGCCGTCGTTCTGGGCGACATGGAAGTCGATCGTCCAGGGACGGAGCTTCTCCGTCATCCGCCGGTAGGCGACGGTGAATTCGGCCGGGGAGTAGCCCGGCGCGAGGAGGGCGTGCTCCGGGGCGTTGTAGCCCATGAGGTAGAGGTAGGTGTGGGCGAGGTCACACTGGAAGCCGAGCGATCCGGGCATGTCGACCGCCTCGAGGAGGTCGACCATGTCCTTCCAGGAGTGCATCCCCGCCCAGCAGATCTCCCCCTCGGCGGCGAGGCGCTCGCCGTGGGCCGCGGCCACGATCGCCGCTTCGCGGAACGTGGCGGCGATGCGGCGCGTGTTCTCCGCCGGGTGCTCGCGCCACTTGGCGATGCCGAACTCGGCCGAGTCGATGCGGATCACGCCGTACTGGCGGACGCCATGGTCGTTGAAGATCCGGGCGATGCGGCAGGCCTTTTTCACGGCATTGACGAACTTGGCGCGCTGCACCGGGCTGCCCATCGCCGAATCACCCACCGTCCCTGGCCAGATCGGCGCCACCAGCGACCCGACCGCGAAGCCGTGGGAGGCGATGAGGTCGGCGATCCGCCGGAGCTGGTCCTCGGAGGCGTCGGGATCGGTGTGCGGATGGAAGAGGAAGTAGTCGATGCCGTCGAAGCGCTGGCCGTCGACGCTCGCCGCCGCGGTCAGTTGCAGCATCCGCTCCAGGCTGATCGGCGGTTCCTGGCCGGCGTCGGCGCCCTTGCCGACGAGGCCCGGCCACATCGCGTTGTGGAGTTTGGGGTAGGCATGGCTCGGCATCGGGGCAACCTCTCGGTCGGGGCACGGGGCGCTCAGGGAAGGAATGTGGCGACGACGGGGACGGGAGCCGGGTCGGTCACCATTGGCGGCCGGTCTTCGGGCAATCGGCGTGGACGTCGGGACCGAAGTAGCGCAGGGAGACGAGCGGCCCCGGCCCGGTGTTCACCACCTCGTAGCCCTCGGCCGCGGCACTGGCCGAGATGAACAACTCGTCGGCGGTCATCTGCCCGAAGCGGATGAGCGTCGGAGTGGCGACGGTATGGCCGGCGACGGTGCCCTCCCCCTGGACGGTGATCCAGCCGCTGGCGCCGTTTTCCTTGATCGTGATCCGCGCTCCCGGCTCCAGCGTGAGCTCCTTGGCGCTGAACAACTGCCGGCCGTCGACCTCGCCGTAGACGATCCACCGGTCTTCGGCACCCGCGGTCGAGCGCGCCGCGTCGAGGATCGGCTCGAGATAGTTGGCCTGCTTGAAGTGGGTGTCGACGTTCTTGTCCCAATCGAGCTGGCCGATGATGAAATCGAGGTCGTGGTGCTTCTCCTGCGGCATGTCCTTGACCAGGAGGCTCCACGGCACCGCCCGCCCCTCGACGAGCGATTGGAACAT
>RFRL01000134.1 GCA_009924545.1 Planctomycetia bacterium
GATCCTCGCCGCCCGCGCGGTGCTGGAGCGCGTTCTGCCACCCGAGGAGCGGAACGTCGGCGTGCTCCTGCCGCAGACCGCGGGCGCGGCGGTGGTCAATGCCGCGCTGGCCCTGTCGGGCCGGGTGGCAGTGAATCTCAACTACACCACCAGCCAGTCGATCCTCGACGTGTGCATCGAACGCGCCGGGCTCCGCCACGTGATCTCGACCCCGGCCTTCCTCGAACGGGTGAAGCTCACCCTGGGGGAGCGGTTCCTCGAGGCCGCCGCGATCCGGGCCCGGCTGTCCCTCGTCGACAAGCTGCGCGCGTGGTGGGATGCCACGGTCACGCCGCTGCCCGCCCTGGAGCGGCGACTGGGGCTCGACCGCATCGCCCCCGACGACATCCTCACGATCATCTTCACGTCGGGCTCCACCGGTGACCCGAAAGGGGTGGTGCTGACCCAGGAGAACGTGGCGTCCAACGTCCGGGCGATCAACGCTTTGGTGCACCTCTCCACGGCCGACATGTTGGTGGGCGTGCTGCCGTTCTTCCACTCCTACGGCTACATGGGGACGATGTGGTTGCCGCTGACGCTCGAGCCCGGCGTGGTCTACCACCCCAATCCGCTCGACGCCCAGGTGGTGGGGCGGTTGGCGCGGCTGTACCACGCCACCGTCCTGATGGCGACGCCCACCTTCCTGCGCAACTACATCCGGCGGACGCCGGCGGAGGATTTCTCCACGCTCGAGGTGGTGTTCGGATCGGCCGAGAAGCTCACCACCGATGTCTGCGACGCCTTCGAGAAGAAGTTCGGCGTCCGGCCGATGGAGGCCTACGGCGCCACGGAACTGTCGCCGCTGGTGGCGGCCAACGTGCCACCGTCGCGGCACGTGCCCGGCCGGCCGGCGGACTTCCGCGAGGGCACCGTCGGCAAGCCGATCGAGAACTGCACGGCCCGGATCACCGACCGCGACGGCAACGGTGAATTGCCCGTCGGCGAGGAAGGCCTGCTGTGGATCACCGGGCCGAACGTGATGCGCGGCTACCTCGACCGCCCCGATCTCACCGCCACGGTGATCCGGGACGGCTGGTACTGCACCGGCGACATCGCCCGGCTCGACGCCGACGGTTTCATCACCATCACCGGCCGGCAGAGCCGCTTTTCCAAGTGCGCCGGCGAAATGGTGCCGCACCTCTCGATCGAGGCGGCGGTCAACGCCGAGCTCGGGGCGGGCGACGGCGAGTTGCTGGCGGTGGTCACGGCGGTGCCCGACGCGGCCAAGGGGGAGCGGCTCATCGTCCTCCACCTCCCCACCGACCGGGACCCGCGTGAGGTGTGCCGGGCCCTCCAGGCGCGAGGTCTGCCCAATCTGTGGATCCCGTCGGCCGACAGTTTCGCCGCGATCGAGGCGATCCCGGTTCTCGGCTCGGGGAAGCTCGACCTCAAGCGGCTGGCGGAGATGGCGCTGGAGCGCTTCCCCGGAAAGCGACCCTCGTGATGGCTGTCGGGTTCGAGCCGCTCGTGCTCCTCGGGCGGGCCAGCGAAGAGCGGGCCGAATTGCTCGTCATCGACCGGTCGGGGAAAGCGCGGGGAGAGGGCGTGCGCATCGAGGGGCGGCTCACCGGCCCCGACTGCCGACGGGCCAACATGCTCCCGACCGTCATCCGGCTGGAACCGCTGGCGACGCCGGCCGGCGGCGTGGCCATGGCCGGGGCGGTGCTCACCGAGCCCGCCTACTGGCACCCCGAGGTGCCGGCCCGCTATCGACTCCAGGCCCGGTTGATCCTGGCCGGATGCGAAGTGGCCAGTTGCGACCGCTGGGTGGGGATGCGGCGCAGCGGGGTGCGGGGGCGGTCGCTGTGGCTCGAGGGGAGACGCTTCGTGCCCCGGGGCGTGGGGCTCGAGGCCGTGCCCGAAGCGGGTGTCGGCGACCTTCGCATGCTGGGGGCCACGGCGTGGATCCCCGACCCCGACGCCGCCTCCTGTGCGCGGGCAGCCGCGGAGGGGATCGTGGTCATCGCCCGGGTGACACTCCCACCGGTCCCCGCCGCCGGTGCGGCCCTCGGGGAGCGGCTCACCGACCTGGGTGGGTGCCCGGCGGTTCTGCTGGCGGTGGTGCCCGCCGCCGCGCCGGACGGTCTCGTCGGCGACGCACTCGCCTTGGCGGGCAGACGCCGGGGCACCCTGCTGGTGGCACAGGAAGTCGATGCCACCCGGCCCCCGCCACCCGACCCGCTGCCGCCGGTCGATTGCTTGGTCGCGCTGCTGCCGCGCGGGAGCGTGCCCCATGCTGGTTGGCGGCTTCCGCCCCCGGTGCCGGTGGTGGCGGCCTGGGAGCCGGGGGGTGAACCGCTCCCGCCGGCCGTGGCCCGGGCCGACTGCGACCGGTTGCAGGCACTGCTCGCCGGCTGGGGGCAGGAGGGCTCCGCACGGCCGGCGTGGGACTGGGCCGGGTACCTGGTGCGTTGACCCCTGGCGGCGGGATCGCGCGGCCCGTGGGGCCGCGGATCGGGAGTGGCAGCCTGCTACGATGCAGCCATGCGATGCGACGACGCGGAACGGTATTCCCGGCAGATCCGCTTCGGACCGGTGGGGGCCGCCGGTCAGGCGCGGCTGGCGGCGGCCCGCGTGGCAGTGGTTGGGTGTGGCGCGCTTGGCAGCGTGGTGGCGATGGCCCTCGTGAGGGCCGGCGTCGGCTTCCTCCGCCTCATCGACCGCGATGTGCCCGAATGGTCCAACCTGCCCCGGCAGGTACTCTTCGACGAGGCCGACGTCGCCGTCGGCCTGCCCAAGGTGGTGGCCGCCGCGCGGCACCTGGAGCGGATCAATGCCGCCGCCACGATCGAGCCGGTGGTCGCCGACCTCGCGGCGTCAAACGCCCCCGGGCTCCTCGGCGGCGTCGATCTCGTGGTCGACGGGACCGACAACTTCGCGGCCCGGTTCCTCGTCAACGAATTCGCCTGCCGGGAGCGCATCCCCTGGGTGCACGGTGGTGCCATCGGTGCGGAAGGGCGTGTCCTCGCCGTGATCCCCGGCCGCACCGCTTGCCTGCGCTGCCTGATTCCCGAACCACCGGCGCCGGGCGCGCTGCCCACTTGCGACACGGCGGGGATCATCGGTCCGACGGCGCTGGTGGTGGGAGGGGTGGAGGCGGCCGAGGCGATCAAGTTGATCGTCTGCCCCCCGGGGACCGATCCCGTGGCGGAACGGTGGAATCGGCTGCTGGTGTGCGACCTGTGGGAACACGCGTGGCGGACGGTCGATCTGACACCGCTGGCGGAGCGCGGCTGCCCGACCTGCCGGGGCGGCGACCATCCGTGGCTGGACGGGCGGCTCGGTGGCGCCACCGCGGTGCTCTGTGGACGCGATGCGGTGCAGGTCGCCCCGGCGCCGGGAAGCGCCATCGATCTCGAGGCCTTCGCCCGCCGGGCCGCCGTGCTGGGCACGGTCAGCGCCAACCCCTGGATCGTCCGGGTGAACGTCGAGCCGGGCATTGAACTGGCGGTGTTCGCCGACGGGCGGGCGATCGTCAGCGGCACGCGCGACGAGGCGCGGGCCCGCGGCATCGTGGCCCGCAGCCTGGGGGCGTGATGGCCCGGGCGGAGCAGGGCCCCGCTCACACCGCCGTGGCCGCCTCCATGATCCGTTGCTCGGTGGCTTCCCCGCGGGACAGCTCCGCGGTCAGGCGACCCTCGGCCAGGACGATGATCCGGTCGGCGAGGGTGAGCAGTTCCGGCAGTTCGCTCGAGGTGAGGATCACTCCCAGGCCCTCCCGGCAGAGCCGGTCGATGAGCTGGTAGAGCTCCGCCTTGGCACCGACGTCGATGCCCCGGGTGGGGTCGTCGAGGAGGAGGATCCGCGGCTGCGTGAGCAGCCACCGGGAAATGATGCACTTCTGCTGGTTGCCGCCGGAGAGCCCGGTGATCGCCGCGTGGGGGCCCGGCGTCTTCACCCCGGTGGAGCGGATCGGTCCGGCCACGAGCGCCTCCTCCCGCTCCCGGCTGACGAGACCCCCGCGGAGCGCGGCGGCGAGGCTGCAGAGGCTGATGTTGGCGGCGACGTCGAGGTCGGGGAACAGGCCGAGGCGCTTGCGATCCTCGGTCACCATGGCGATGCGCGCCGCGCAGGCCTCGCGCGGGTGGTGGAAGCGGACCGGCTTGCCGTCGAGGCGGATAACGCCGGTCCACGTGGTCGGACCGGCGCCGAAGATCGTCTCCAGGAGTTCCGTCCGCCCCGCCCCCATCAAACCCGCCACGCCGAGGATCTCGCCGGCGTGGAGGTCGAGTGACACGTCGGCGAGGCGGTAGCCACGGGGATGCTCCGGCCAGGGAAGGGTGAGGCCGCGGATCTCCAGGAGCCTCTCCCCGCGCTGCCGCTGTCCATGGAATTCGTGCCCGGCGATGTCGCGGCCCACCATCCAGCCGGTCACTTCGCGGGGCGAGGTAACGCCGCGGTCGATGGTCCGCACGTGCCGGCCATCGCGCAGCACCGTGATCCGATCGGCGAGGCGGAATACTTCGTCCATCTTGTGTGAGATGTAGAGGATCGTCGTGCCCCGCGCGCGGAGGCGCTCGATCACCCGGTAGAGCCGGGCGACCTCCGCTTCGGTGAGGGCGCTGGTGGGCTCGTCCATGATGAGGATGTCGGTGCGCAGCGACAGCGCCTTGGCGATCTCGACGAGTTGCTGGTCACCCACGCGCAGCGCCCCCGCGGGGATCCGCGGGTCGATCGGGCACTCGAGCCCCGCGAGGAGCTCGCCCGCCTCCCGCTCCATGGCGGCGTTGTCGATGAGGCCCAGCGGCGTGCGCAGTTCCCGGCCGAGGAAGATGTTGGCGGCGGCGGAGAGTTGCTCCACCATGTTGAGCTCCTGGTGGATGATGGCGATGCCCGCGCGTTCGGCGTCGCGGGTCCGGGTGAAGCGCACCGGCCGGCCACGCACGAGGATCTCCCCCTCGTAGTCGGTGATCACCCCGGAGAGGATCTTCATCAGGGTGCTCTTGCCCGCCCCGTTCTCCCCGCAGATGGCCTGGCATTCGCCGGGGGCCAACTCGAAGCTCACGTCGGCGAGTGCCACGACCCCGGGAAACCGCTTGCTGACGCCGCGGATGGCGATGATCGGTTCCATGGCGGGGGCTTCCCCGGGGCGCGGCCCCGCTGAGACCGTCGGGATCAGGTGGTGCGGCGGTTTTCCCACCAGCGGACCGCCGACAAGACGAGGAGCACCAGGGTCCCCACGGCGAGCCCGAAGGGCACCGTCCGGCCGCGCAGCGCCTCGACGTTGGCGCTGCCCATCATGGAGAGCAGGCCGGCGAACACCGCGATCGTGGGGATCGCGGCGAGCCCGCGGAGGCCGGGGAAGAGCCTGCCGCCGGCGTTCATCAACTGCCCGAATTGAGTGAGGGTCACGGCGAGGGCGACGATGATGCCGACGATCATCCCCTCGTAGATGTCGGCGCTGGCCTTGATGAGCTTGGAGACGGCGTCGATCACCAACCGGAGGAAGAGGGCCCCGAGCACCGTGCCGGTGACGGTCCCCACGCCGCCTTGGAGGCTACAGCCTCCGACCACCGCGGCGGCGATGGAGTTGAGTTCGTAGTTGCGGCCGGCGGCATTGGGCTGGGCCACGCTACTGTCGGCCATGAGGAAGATCCCCGCCAGCGCCGCCGTCAGGCTACCGAAACAATAGGCGAACCACTTCACGTTCTCCGTGCGGATCCCGCTCAGCCGGGCGGCCTGTTCGTTGCCCCCCAGCGCGTAGAGGTGCCGGCCGAGGACCGTCCGCGAGAGGATCAACCAGGTGACGACGGCCAGGGTGAGGAACACGGCCACCGAGACGACGACGTTGTGTTCCTTGAGCCACACGAAGGCGGGAGTGTTGACCTGGATCTGCTGCGACTCGCTCCCCCAACGCTCCCGGGTGACGAACACGCACATCGCGCGGGCGAAACTCCGCAGCCCCACGAGGGTCGCCAGGGTGGCCACGAACGGGGGCAGGCGGATCGACGTGATCAGCCAGGTGTGCAGGGTGCCCACGAGGAGCCCCGCGAGGAGGGCCCCACCCACCCCCGCCGCGATCCCGAGCGGACCGACCGTCACCAGGCGGCGGTCGTCGGGGGCGGCGAACAGCATCATGATCAAGGCACAGGTCGTGCCGCTCATGGCCACCATCGAACCCGCGGAGAGATCGATCCCGCCCGAGATGATCACCACCGAAGCCCCCAGGGCGATGATGCCCAAAAGCGCGGTGTTGCGGAGGATGATGTCGCGGCTCTCCGCCCAGGCGTTGAAGTAAGTGCCGTTGGGGTCGAGCCAGCCGGTGCCCACGAAAACGACGACGATGGCGGCCAGGAGGGCCAGTTCGTGCCGCGGGAGGATCCAGCCGCGGGACGGGGGGCCGGAGGGTTTCATGGTCAGGAACTGGTGAGGTTGTATTGCTTCAGCCAGGCCTGGAACTCGGGAAGCGTCATGAACTCGACCACCTTGGGGTCGAACAGGTCACGCTTCACCGGAGAGGAGGCGTCGGGCACCACCACCCGCAGGCCGGTGGTGTAGATGTCGCCGTCCGGTTCGCCGGCCCGCGGGAACATCTCCTTGATGACCGCCTCGTCCGACTCGACCATCGCCTTGAGGAGGCGGACCGTCTGCACCCCCATCTCGAACGGGTTCTGCACCACCATGACGTCGATGTTACCCTTGCCCATGTGGCCGATCGCCAGGTCCTGGGCATCGAACGTGCCGACGACGAACCGGTCGCGCGACCCGCTCTCGGTGACGACGTCGGCGATGGCGGGGGCGTTGTAGGCCCAGATCCCCACGAGGGCGACGAGATCCTTGTGGTTCTGCGTGGCGTTGCGCACGTTGTCGCGTGCCCGTGGCAGGTCCATCTCGTCGGCCATCCGGTCACGCTCGGTGAACGCGGTGCCGATCGCCTCCTGGACGCCGTTCATCCGGCTCCGGGCGTTGTCGTTGTCGGTGAACCCCGCGAACTGGACGTAGCCCCCTTCCTTGGCCCCCTTCGCCTCGAGCAGCGACCGGGTCGCCGCGCCGAGCACCCGTCCGCCGACGACGTTGTCGGTACCGATGTAGTAGGGGCGGGCGTCGCGGAAGGTGGACCGGTTGACGTCGCCATCGACGGTGATGACCTTGACCCCCTTGGCCTGGAGCTTCCGCATCTCCTCCACGATCGACTGGTTGTCGGCCTGGATCACGCTGATCGCCACGCCGGCGATGTCGTCCTGGGTGGCGTACTGGCGCAACCGCTCGATCTGGCCCTCGGCGGAGGCGTTGTTGACGTCGCGCGACACCTTGAGGCCGGCCGCTGCGCAGCCGAATCGCCGTTCGGCGTCCTCGAGGCCGCTGAGGAGCGCGTCCCAGAAGGGATCGTCACCGTTGGTGATGAAGATCAGCCGTTTGCTCCCCGCCGACGCCTGCGGTTTGGCGGCGGCTCCGGCCGCGGCTCCGCCGGGAACCACCGGTTTGCTCGCGCTGCTGCATCCGGATGTCAGGCCACAGACCAGTCCGATGCAGGCCAGGAACGGGACGAGGCTGCGACGTGTCATGCGATTCCCCCCTCGAAAAACCACGGTTGCCGGCCCCCGAACGACCAGCGGCCCTGACGGGTGTGGGGCAGCGATCGACGGTCCAGTGGATGAACGGTCAAACGTGGCCACCCGGCAACTCAGGAACGCTCAGTAACGTAGTCCATGCCGACGGACATGCACCAGAGGCGCACCCCCGGCTGCCGGTCCGGCCGCGAGGATACGGGCGATGATGACGGCGTGGTCGCCACTCTCCGCCCGGGCGACACCCCGGCAGTGGAGCCATCCGGCGGCATCGGTGAGAGCCGCCAGTCCGGCGACACGCTCCACCGGCAAGCCGGCGAACGGGTCCTCTCCGGGGGCAGGGGGCCGGGAGAAACGCCCGGCCAGCGGGCGCTGTGCCTCACCGAGGATGTTGACCACGAACTCCGAGCCGGAGGAAATGGCGGCGAGCAGGTCACGGGAACAGGCGATCGCCAGCGTGATCATCGGGGGCGTGAAGGCCGCCTGCATCACCCAGCTGGCGAGCATCGTCCGGTCGCCGCACCCGTCGCGCCACGTGACGATGTACAGCCCGCTGGGAATGCGCCCCAGCGCCAGTCCCACGGGGTCGGAAGTTCCCACGGGGTCGGTCGCGGCCGATGCCGGTGGCTGCGCTGGCGGCGGCATCGGGGGAGTGTCGGGTGAAGGATGACGCGTCATCGGGCGAATCCCGGAAGCGGAGATGGCCGAGGTTGGCTGCGGGCCGTGGGGACTCTGGGGTTCAGCGGCGTTTCCCCAGTCTGCCGGGCTGCGGGTATTCGGCCGGCGGACGGTGAAACCGCGTGTGGTGAGCCCCCCATGGTTGCCGATCACTCTTCAGTCGGCCACGGTCGGCTCCCTAGAGTGTGGCACCCGCGGGCACGTCACGCAATTCATCGCCGTCTTCCCGGGGGCGGGCGCCCTCCGTCCGGGACAACCCCACCGCCCTTCCCATCACTTCCGTGCCCCTCCCTCACCATCCCATGCCGACTCCTCCCGTCGCGCCCGAGCCTGCCTGCGACCGGCAGGCCGCGGGTGCCGCGCGGCGCCGGGGACCGATCGTCCGGTCGCGGCGACGCTCCGCGCTGGAATCGACCGGCCTTCGCCCGGCCCTCGTGCTGGTGGGATGGATGCTGGTGACGATCCCCAACGCGGTGCCAGCCGCCGATCTGCCGTCACCGCTGGTGATGCCGCCATATGCCGAGCCCGTCGCACCATCCACGGCCGGGAAGCTTGTCGCCCCGGGGCCCGGGGTCATGCCCCTGCCACCCAGCCCCGGCTCGGGGCCGGTCGTGCTCGACATGCCCTACGAGCCACAGGTGGGCTGCAGCGACGGATGCCTCGTCCCTGGGGCGGGCTTCCCGGAGGGATTCGACGACCTCTGGGCACCGCGGCCGTGGTGCTGGCAGTTGATGCCCAACAACCTCGTCTACACCAGCTACCTCGCCGGCCCCAAGGAACCGCGCATCGGGTCGTCGATTTACAACGACACCGAACCGGCGATCGTCGGCACGGGGCGCGAGGGCTGGTTGTGGGACACGACCCTCGGTGGCCGGGCGTCGATCCTCCGCTACGGGTCCGACACGGTGGTCCACCCACAGGGCTTCGAGGTGCAGATCGAGGGTGCCGCCTTCGTGCGGCTCGACCCCGAAGATGAGCGCGACCTGCGCAGCGCCGACTACCGATTCGGCGTGCCGCTGGTCTACGGCATCGGCCGCTGGCAGACGAAGTTCGCTTACTACCACAACAGTGCCCATCTGGGCGACGAGTTCATGCTCAAGCACCCGAGCTACCCGCGCATCAACTACGTCCGCGACTGCCTGGTATGGGGCAACTCCTGGTACCCCTACGACTGGTTGCGGCTCTACGGTGAGGTGGGGTGGGCATTCTTCAACGCCGGCGGTTCGCGACCCTGGGAACTGCAGGCGGGCTGCGAGCTGCTCCAGGCCCGTCCCACCGGTGGCCAAGGGGCGCCCTTCCTGGCGGTCAACGGCATGTCGCGGCAGGAGCTCGATTGGGGCGGCAACGTCTGTGTGCAGGCGGGCTGGGCCTGGCGCGGGCGCCGGAGCGAGAAGCTGTACCGGGTGGGGCTCGAGTATCTCTACGGTTCCGATCCCCAGTACGAGTTCGTGTACAACAACCAGAACCGCTGCGGGTTCGGGATGTGGTACGACTTCTGAGCGAGCGCTGGCGGGCCTCGGGGACGGTTGCCTCGTGCCGCTGCTGGCGATCGAATCGACCTGTGACGAGACCGCCGCGGCGGTGATCAGCCGCGGTCGCGAGGTGCTCGGCAGCGTCGTCGCCACCCAGGAGGCGCTGCACGCGCGGTGGCGAGGGGTGGTCCCCGAATTGGCCGCCCGCGCCCACGTGGAGCGGATCCTGCCGGTGATCGATGAGGCCGTGGCGCGGGCGGGGATCGGCCGCCACGACCTCGAGGCGGTGGCCGTGGCGGTCCGCCCCGGGCTGGTCGGCTCACTGCTGGTGGGGCTGGCCGCGGCGAAGGGGATCGCCCTCGGTCTCGGCCTTCCGCTGGTGGGGTACGACCACCTCGCCGCGCACCTCTACGCCTGTCGACTCGCCCATGGCGCGCGCGTCCGGTATCCGGCCCTCGGGCTGGTGGTCAGCGGCGGGCACACGGGGTTCTACCGGGTCGACACGCCGACCCGCCTGGAGCGGCTCGGCGGCACGATCGACGACGCCGTCGGCGAGGCGTTCGACAAGGCGGCCGCCCTCCTCGGGCTCGGTTATCCCGGCGGCCCGTGGATCGAACGTTCCGCGGTCGACGGCGACCCGCGGCGCCACCGGTTGCCGCGCCCATTGGCCGCGGACCGCGAGCGTCTCGACGTGAGTTTCAGCGGCCTGAAGACGGCGCTCCGCGTCCTGGTCCGACCCCCGGGCAGTCCGCCCGATCTTCCGCCACCGACGGGGCAGGCCCGGGCCGACCTGGCGGCGTCGTTCGAGCAGGCCGCCGTCGACTCGATCGTCGCCAAGGTGAGCCTGGCCATGGAGCGGACGGGCCTGCGCCTGTTGCTCGTGGGCGGGGGGGTGGCCGCCAACAGCCGACTCCGTGCGGCCCTCGTCGACTGTGGCGACCGCCACGGTGCGGAGGTGCTGGTGCCACCGCCGGCGCTGTGCACCGACAACGCCGCGATGGGGGCGATCGCCTGGGAGCACCTCGACCGGGGCGAGGCCGCCGGGGCGCTGCTCGACGTGGTCCCCGGCACCGACCGCACCGCCCGGGCCCGCGGCGCGGTGTGACCGCCGGCGCCGCGACGCCGGAACCGGCGGCTCTCCCGATCCGTTGCCGAGTTTTCAGCCGCCAGCGCCCGGGACCGCGGCTGTCAGCCGGAGTAACTCTCGAACTCGTCGTACGGCCGATGTTCCTGGTTCACGAACCGGGTGAAGTCGTGCTGCCAGAGCAGGTGCACGTCACCCACCGGGCCGTTCCGCTGCTTGGCGACGATGATGTCCGCCTGTCCCTTGACCCGCTCCTTGTCTTCTTCGTTGGTCTGGTAGTACTCCTCGCGGTGCACGAACATCACCACGTCGGCATCCTGCTCGATGGCGCCCGATTCGCGGAGGTGATTGAGACGGGGGCGGTTGTCGCGCGACACCTCGGCCTGGCGGTTGAGCTGGGCGAGGCACAGCACCGGCACGGTCAACTGGCGGGCCAGGCCCTTGAGCCGGCGGGCGATCCGGGCGACCTGTTCCTGGCGCGGATCCCGGGGGTTGTCGGGTTCGATGAGCTGGAGATAGTCGATCACGATCAGGGCCAGATCGTGTTTGCGCTTCACGCGCCTGGCCACGGCCCCGATCTCCGCCAGGGTGCGTCCCGGGGTGTCGTCGATGAACAGGGGCGCGGCGCTGATCTCCGTGGCCTTCTGCACCAACCGGCGGCGGTCCTCCTGCGAGATCGTGCCGTTGCGGAGGCGGTGGCCGTTGACCCGCGCCGCCGAGCAGAGGAGACGGTCGGCGAGTTCCATGCTCGCCATTTCCAGGCTCACGAACAGCACCGGCCGCTGGTCACCGATGGCGACGTGCTCGGCGATGTTCATCGCCAGTGCCGTCTTCCCCATGCTCGGACGGGCGGCGAGGATGATCAGTTCGGAGTCGTGGAGCCCGCCGCACAGCGTGTCGAGATCGGTGAACCCGGTCTCCACGCCCCCGAGGGCCTGTTCGTGCTTCATCCGGGCGTCCATTCGTTTGAGGACGTCCTGGAGCACCGCGTCGATCGGCCGCGCCTCGGCCGCGGTGCGCTGCTCCATGATCGCGAAGATTTTCTCCTCGGCTGTGCGGAGCAGTTCGCGCGGTTCCTGGGGCGCGTCGTAGGCGTCGCGGAGGATGTCGGTGCTGGTGTCGATCAGCGAGCGCAGCAGGCTCTTCTCGCGGACGATCTCCGC
>RFRL01000135.1 GCA_009924545.1 Planctomycetia bacterium
TGGACGCCGAAAATCCGCGGCGAGAAGCTCGGCGACAACTACGGCGACACCTTCCGCGTCGAGGACGGCGTGCTCAAGGTGGTCTACGATCCCGCCAAGTACCCGACGTTCGGCGAGAAGTTCGGCCACCTGTTCCACGAGGGCACCTTCTCGCGCTACCGGTTGCGGATCGACTACCGCTTCACCGGGGAGCAGTGCCCCGGCGGGCCCGGCTGGGCGGTGCGCAACAGCGGCGTGATGCTCCACGGCGAGGACCCCGCCGGCATGGCCCGGGGCCAGGACTTCCCCGCCTCGATCGAGGTCCAGTTCCTCGGCGGCGCCGCCACCGGCGAGCGGACCACCGCCAACCTGTGTACGCCCGGGACCAACGTCGTCATGGGGGGCAAGCTGTTCACGCCCCACTGCACGAGCTCGAAGTCGAAGACCTACCGCGGCGACCAGTGGGTCACCGTCGAGATCGAGGTCGACGGGGCGACCGATCGACGGCCAGACGGTGCTCGAATACGAGCAGCCGCAGCTCGACGAACGCGACGCGCACGCCAAGGAACTGATCGCCGCCCGCGGGGGTGACAAACGGCTCGCCGCCGGGACGATTTCCCTGCAGTCGGAGAGCCACCCGGTGGAGTTCCGCCGCGTGGAGATCCAGTTGCTCGACGACGCGCCGTCCGGGAGTCGCTGAAACGCGGGTGGCCGGCCATCGGGCTGGTTGGTCAGGAACCGGCCCGTGTTTGCCCGAGCCCAGCCTGGGCTGGCCCGAACACAAGCGTGCCCGGCTCGCAGGGCGTGGGGAGGCTTCATGGGTAGGTTCTTCGGTCGCGTCACCACCGGTGGCGGGTGGCGCGCCATCCGCTACACGTTCAAGAAAGCCCGCGAGGCGGGGGGGCTCCTGCCGTTCTGGCGCGCGATGCGCTCGCGGAACGCATGCAAGACCTGCGCCCTGGGGATGGGGGGCCAGGCCGGAGGGATGGTCAACGAGGCGGGCCATTTCCCCGAGGTCTGCAAGAAGAGCTTCCAGGCGATGGTCGCCGACATGCAGGGAGCGGTGAAGCCGGAGTTCTTCGCCACCTACTCCACCCCCCAACTGCAGCGCTTCTCGCCCCGCGAGCTGGAGCATTCGGGACGACTCGTGCAGCCGGCGGTGCTCGAGCGCGGCACCCAGCACTACCGGCCGATCGACTGGTCGGACGCGCTCGGGCGGATCGCGGCGAAGCTGCGCGGCACCCCACCTGCCGAGACGTTCTTCTATTTCAGCGGCCGCTCCAGCAACGAGGCGGGCTTCCTCCTCCAGCTCTTCGCCCGGCTCTACGGCACCAACCACGTCAACAACTGCTCCTACTACTGCCACCAGGCCAGCGGCGTGGGCCTCACCAGCGTGATCGGCACCGGTGCCGGCACGATCACCCTCGACGACATGGAGCAAGCCGACCTCGTGATGCTCATCGGGGGCAACCCGGCGAGCAACCACCCGCGGATGATGCGGACGCTGATGATGGTCCGCCGCGCCGGCGGGAAGGTGATCGTCGTCAACCCGATCGTGGAGACGGGGCTCGTCAACTTCTCGGTGCCCAGCGACCCGTGGAGCCTGCTCTTCGGCAGCGAGATCGCCAGCACCTACGTCCAGCCCTGCGTCGGCGGCGATCTGGCGTTCGTCTACGGACTGCTCAAGCGGCTCCGGGAGACGGGCGCCGTCGACGAGGCGTTTCTCGCTGCCCACACCCACGGCTGGCCCGCACTGGCCGCGCGGCTCGACAGCCTCGCGTGGGACGACATCGTGCGCACGTCGGGGGTGTCGCGCGGCGAGATCGAGGATGTGGCGGGGCAATACGCCCGGTCGCAGCGCGCCATCTTCGCCTGGACGATGGGGGTCACGCACCACCTCCACGGCGCGGCGACGGTGCAGGCGATCGCGGCGCTGGCGCTGGTCCGGGGGATGGTGGGCCGGCCCGGCGCCGGGCTGCAGCCGATCCGCGGTCACTCCAACATCCAGGGGATGGGTACCGTCGGCGTCACGCCGCTGCTCAAGCAGGCGGTGTTCGCCAACCTGGAGCGGCACTTCGGCGTGACGCTGCCGACGCACAAGGGCTTCGACACGCTCGAGTGCCTCGACGCGGCCGAGCGCGGGGAGATGCGCGTGGCGGTGTGCCTGGGGGGCAATCTCTACGGCGCCAGCCCCGACGCCGACTTCACGCGCCGCGCCATGGGGCGGGTCGACACGGTGGTCTATCTGTCGACGTCGCTCAACACCGGTCACGCCCACGGCCTCGGTCGCGAGGAGACGATCATCCTCCCGGTGCTGGCCCGCGACGAGGAGCCGGAGCCCTCCACGCAGGAGAGCATGTTCAGCTTCGTGCGCCTCTCCGACGGTGGTGCCCCGCGCCACGCCGTGGGGCCCGAGACCGGGCCGCGGAGCGAGATCGCGATCATCGCCGACATCGCGAGGCGCGTGCTCGGCGAGGATCCGGTGCCCGTCGACTGGCGCGCCATGGCCCACACCGCGACGATCCGCCGGGCGATCGCCGCCATCGTGCCGGGGCTGGAGGCGATCGCCGGCATCGACCGCACGAAGGAGGAGTTCTCCATTCCCGGCCGGGCCCTCGACACCCCGCGCTTCCCCACGGCCGACGGCCGCGCGACGCTGTTCGTCCACGACCTCCCGGAGCCCCCTCCGGGGCTGCAGTTGATGACCATCCGCAGCGAGGGGCAGTTCAACACCGTCGTCTACGAGGAGGAGGACCTGTACCGCAACCAGACGCGGCGCGACATCGTCCTCGTCCATCCCGACGACGCCCGGCGCCTCGGGCTCAGCGCCGGCGGCCGCTGCCGGATCCGGAGCACGGCGGGGGAGATGCGCCACCAGGTGGTGGCGGTCTACGAGCAGATCCGCCCGGGGTGCATCGCCATGTACTATCCCGAAAGCAACGTGCTCGTGCCCAAGGTGGCCGATCCGCTCTCGCGGACCCCGGCCTACAAGAGCATCGCCGTCACGCTCGCGCCGGAGGAGCCGGGGCAGACGGCGATCGCGCGGCCCACCGTGGAACTGGTCGCGCCGGGCACGCCGCGCGACAAGATGAACCAGTGCGGCTGACCACCGCTGACCAGCGCCCGGGGCTGTGACGAGCGCCGGTCGGCGGCGGCTCACTCGAAGAGCGTGCGCTGCTCCGGTGGCGGCGCGGCCGACTCGCGGCGGCGCCGGCCAAGACCGGGCCGCGGCGTCTCCCCTCCCTGAGGCGCTGCGGCGTCGGCCGGAGCCGGCGTTCCCGCCTCGAAGTCGACGAGCAGCTCGCGCGCCCGGCTGATCACCCCCTCGGGCACGCCCGCCAAGCGGGCGACGTGCACGCCCCAGCTCCGGTCGGCGGCGCCGGGGGCGACGCGGTGGAGAAACACCAGCCGCCCCTCGTGCTGTTCGACGAGCACCTGGAGGTTGGTCACCCCGGGCAGCCGCTCGAGGGCGGCGAGTTGGAGGTAGTGGGTGGCGAACAGCGTGCGGCAGCCGAGGCGGTCGTGGAGATCCTCGACCACCGCCTGGGCCACGGCCAACCCGTCGAAGGTGCTCGTCCCGCGCCCCACCTCGTCGAGGATCACGAGGCTGTCGGCGGTGGCGCGGTTGAGGATCCGCGCGGTCTGGGCCATCTCCACCAGGAACGTGCTCGCGCCACGGGCGAGGTCGTCGCCGGCCCCGATCCGGGCGAAGAGCCGGTCGACGATCCCGATGCGGGCCCGCGCCGCCGGCACGAAGCTGCCGGTCTGCGCCAGCACCACGAGGATCGCCGCCTGGCGGATGAAGGTGCTCTTGCCACCCATGTTGGGACCGGTGACCAGGGCCACCGCGGCGGCACCGATGGGGTCGCGCCGCGGGCCCCCGTGGAGCACGAGGTCATTGGCCACCAGTGCGCCGACCGGGAGGAGTTGCTCGAGCACGGGATGGCGGCCGGCCTCGATGGCAAGGCTCCCGTCGGTGGTGATCTCGGGGCGCACCCAGCCGCGCGAGCGGGCCACGTCGGCCAGTGAACCGAGGCAATCGAGGATGGTGCAGATCCCGGCCGCGCGGTCGAGCCGCTCGCGCTGGTCGGCGACGAACGACCGCAGCTCGTCGAGCAGTTCGAGCTCGCGGCGCAGGGCGTCGTCCTCGGCGGAGAGCACCTGCCGCTGGCGCTCGTCGAGGGCCGGCGTGGTGTAGCGCTCCGCGTTCTTCACCGTCTGCTTGCGGACGTACTCGGTGGGCACCTTGGCGGCGTGGCTCCGCCCGACCTCGAGAAAGAAGCCGAAGACGCGGTTGAAGCCCACCTTGAGCGAGGCGATGCCGGTGCGTGAGATTTCCTCGGCCTGGTAGGCCGCGATCCAGGCCTTGCCGCCGCTGGCCAGCTCCACCAGTTCGTCGAAGCGGGGATCGGCGCCTTTGCGCAGGAAACCGCCGTCGCGGCCCGACACCGGACAGCCGTCGCGGAGCGTGGCCTGCGTGCGGGTGGCGATGTCGGTGCATGGGTCGAGCCCGTCGCGCAGTTCGGCCAGCAGGCCGTTGCTCGGGCCGAGTGCCTCGCGCAGGGCGGGGAGCGCCCGGGCGGCCCGGCCGATCCGCTCCAGATCGCGCGGCCCCGCCCGGCCCGCCACGGCCCGCCCGACGAGTCGCTCCAGATCGCCCACCTCGGCCAACGCGTCGGCCAGCGTCGCCGCCAGCCGCGGCGCCGCCACCAACTGCGCGACGGCGTCGAGCCGGTCGTCGATGGCCGCGGGCTCGACCAGTGGGGCGGTGATCCACTCCGCCAGCAGCCGGGCCCCCATCGCGGTCCGCGTCCGGTCGACCACGTCGAGGAGCGATCCCTCCCGGCGGCCGGTGCCGGTGGCGCGGAGGAGCTCGAGGCTGCGACGCGAGGCCTCGTCGATCTCCAGCCGGTGGCCGGGCCGCCAGGCCGCCAACGTGGTGATGCGGGCGACCGCCCCCGGCTCGTTCTCGCGCAGGTAGGCGAGGATCGCGCCGGCCGCGCGGATCCCGGGTTGATCGGCGGGCAGTTCGAAGCCCAGGCCCTCGAGGCGGCGACCGAGGCATTCGTCGATGACGCGGGTGGCGGCCGTGTCACCGAACCACCAATCGGGTCGCGCGGTGAGCGGCCGGTCGAAGCCGCCGCCGGCCGCGAGCGTGGCGGCCGGCGTCCGGTCCGCTTCGCCGCAGAGGCACTCGGAGGGGGCGAGCCGGAGGACAAGGTCGGCGACGTCGTCGGCCGGCAGCGTCGCCGCCTCGAAGCGACCGGCCGCGACGTCGATCCACGCCAGCCCCACCGGGGCCGTGGGCGCCGCCGCCGGCACGATCGCCAGCAGGTGGTTGCGCCGGTCGGCCGCGAGCAGCGACTCGTCGGCGGCGATGCCCGGGGTGACGATCCGCGTCACCTCGCGGCGGAGGAGCCCCTTGGTGGTCTTCGGGTCGTCGATCTGCTCGCAGATCGCCACGCGGCGCCCGGCGGCGACGAGCCGGGTGAGTTGCCCGTCGAGTTGGTGATGCGGGAAGCCCGCCATCGGCAGGGCATCGGGGCCCTTGTCGCGACTGGTGAGGGTGAGGTCGAGGAGGGTGGCGGCGTCGCGGGCGTCGTCGCCGAACAGTTCGTAGAAATCCCCCATCCGGAAGAGCACGAGTGCTCCCGGGCACCGCGCCTTGGCGGCCGCGAACTGCTGCATCATCGGCGACGACATGGGGGCGAAATGTAGCAGCCTTTGACCCGCGGGTGGGGGGCGCCGTACAACCGGAGTCGACGGTGCGGGTGCCGATGAGAGGCCCCTGCGATGGGGGCCTGTGAATCTGGTCAGGGCCTAACCGCAGCAGCCATAAGCAGTCGCTCCTTTGTGCGGTGGGCCTCTCATCGGCATCCGGCCCCATGCCCCCGAGACGGCAGGCCATGTCCGACTCCGACCGCTCCTTCCCGCCCGGCGGCGGTCCCCCGGGTGACGCGCAGGCTCCGGGTGGCTACCGCGTCGTGGCCCGCCGGTACCGGCCCCAGCGCTTCTCCGAGCTGGTCGGTCAGGAACATGTCGCCCGGTCGCTGGCCGGGGCGATCCTCTCCGGCCGCGTGGGGCACGCCTACCTCTTCACCGGCGGTCGTGGGGTGGGCAAGACCAGCGCCGCGCGGATCCTCGCCAAGGCGTTGCAGTGTGAACGCGCTCCGGCCGCCGAGCCCTGCGATGCCTGCGACGCCTGCCTGGCGATCGCCGGTGGCCAGGACATCGACGTGGTAGAGATCGATGCCGCCAGCAACCGCGGCATCGACGAGATCAGGCAGCTGCGCCAAAACGTCGCCGTCCGCCCCGCCCGCGGCCGGTACAAGGTCTACATCATCGACGAAGTCCACATGCTCACCAGGGAGGCGTTCAACGCCCTCCTCAAGACCCTGGAGGAGCCCCCCGGCCACGTGAAGTTCGTCCTCTGCACGACAGAGCCGGACAAGCTCCCCGTGACGATCCTGTCGCGCTGCCAGCGGTTCGATTTCCACGTGGTCGATGCCGCCGCCATCGGCGGGCGGCTGACCCAGATCGCGGCGGCCGAGGGGGTGGCGATCACGCCCGAGGCCGTGCAGCTCATCGCCCGTCGTGCCCACGGCAGCATGCGCGACAGCCAGTCGCTCCTCGAGCAGTTGCTCGGCGGCGCCGCCCCCGCCACTGGTGCCGCCATCGGTACCGACGAGGTCCATGCCGTGATCGGCACGGGCCGCGAGGAGGCGATCGGGCGGATACTCGCCGCCATCGCTGCCCGCGATCCGCGCGGCGCCCTCGCCGGCCTCGACACGACGCTGGCGGGCGGCGCCGATCCCGGGGGAGTGGTCGAACAGTTGCTGGGGGCCCTGCGCGACTGTTTGGTGGCCAGCGTCGGCTGTGGTCCCGAGTCGCTCCGCGCGGGTCCCGGCCTGGGGCTCGACCTCGGGGAGTTGGGACCCCGGCTGGGGACCGCGACGCTGTTGGCGATGCTGCAGATCGTCGACCAGACGCTCAACCGCATGCGCACCAGCGGCCATGCCGTGGTGCTGGCGGAAATGGCCGTGGTCCGCCTGGCGACCCTGGAGGATCTCGATGCCCTCGCCGGGCTCGTCGAGCAGGTCGTGCAAGGGGGAGGCGCGTCCCCCGCGACGGACCCCCGGGCGACGCCGGCAGCGCGAACCGCCGCGGCGGAGCCGCCGCGCGAAAAAAAAACGGCACAGGCCCCGCCGGGCGTTGAGCGGGTGCGGGCTGACGAGCGCGGTGCTCCGGCACCGGCTGCTGCCCGGGGAACCACTGTGGCGAGCACGCCGGCGACGGGCGTCAGGGGAGCCGGCGTTGCTGGCGATGAGCCGGTGACGCCCCTCCCCGACGACACCGATCCGTTGCATGTCTGGCGAGAGTGTGGCCGGCTCGTGGGCGGGCTGGCGGCCGACTTCGCTCACCTGGCTGTCCGCGCCGTGTGGCGGGATGGCCGACTCGAGGTGCGCATGCCGGCGGAGTCGGCCGCTGCCGCGACGTTCCTCCGCGGTTCTGATGTGACCGCCGGGCTGCAACGCGTGCTGGTGGCCCTGGTGGGGCGGCCCGCGAAGCTGGCGTTCGAGGTCGATCCGCCGGCGCCCGTCGCGGTGCCAGCCGCTGAAGCGGCGACAGTGAGCCGTGGCGCAGTTGTCGAGGACGCCGGTGGTACGCCAGGGGCGGAAGACCGCCGTGTGGCCGGGGCGGAAGACCGCCGTGTGGGCCAGACAACGCGTGCCGCGCCGGCGCGGCCGGCGCAGTCGCAGGCGGCGCTGATCCGCGAGGCGCTGTCGCACCCGCTGGTGGAGCGGGCCCGGACGCTCTTCGATGCGGCGATCGTCAAGGTGGAGCCGCCCCGGCCGCAGGCCGAGCCCGTTGCCGTTGAACACGTCGGCCGGCGACACGCCGAAGCGCCCGTAGAGCATCGAATTGGCGTTGTGGTCGACCGACAGGTCGCTGCCGCCGAGCGACACCCCGAGGAACAGCCCGCGGCTCCGGGCGTAGGAATAGATCTCGGCGCCGAGGCGGGCGTCGGTGCCGGCGTTGGCGGAACGACCGATCGGACCGGCGGCGATCGAGGCGTCGGCGCCGAGGGTGACCTTCTGGCCGTTGAGGATCCCCTGGAGGCTCCGCGGCGTGGCGAACACCAGCACGATGTCAGCGGCCTGCACGCCCGCCTGAAAACCGACACTCCCGCCACCCATCGTCACCATCACGGGGCTGCTCCAGGTGCGGTCCGGACGGCGCACCATGAGGACGCCGCGACCGTAGTTCACGCCGAAGATGAATCCCCCCTTGATCATGTTGGGGAAGATCGCCACCCCCTCCGCCGACGAGAGCATCGCCGGGGGGATCGACTCGATCGCCAGGCCACTGAACTGATCGAGCGCGTTCTTCGCGCCCACGACCGTCTGCACCTCCGGCTGCCCCGCCACGACGGGCTGCTGGGCAGGGAGCGCGCGGCCGCCGAGCAGGACCACGGCCAGCGCACTCCACGCGAGTGGGCGGCGGCGGGAAGGCAGACTGCGGATTCGGGGCCGGTGGGCCGGGCGGGGCACGGGCATGGCATTTCCTCGCAACGGGTGAGGTGCGGAGACTAGCGAAGCTGGCCCCGGGAATCGATGCCAGTTTCAGCCCGCTGCAGGGCCCGGCCAGACCCGTCCGCTCGCGGCCCGGACGATCGCCGCCGGAATCTCCGGCAGGGGGAGGATCGACTCCACCGCCCCCAGCTCGATCGCCGCCCGGGGCATCCCGTAAACCACGCACGAGCTCTCGTGCTCGGCGATGGTACGCCCCTCCGCACGTCGGATCGCCTGCAGGCCCAGGGCCCCGTCGCTGCCCATGCCCGTGAGGAGGACCCCCACGGCGTGCGCACCGGCCGCCTCCGCCGCCGAGCGGAACAGCACGTCGACCGCCGGTCGGCAGTGATGGATCGGCGGACTGTGGACCAACCGCACCCGGTGCGCGCCACCCTGCCAGGCCACGGCGAGGTGGACGTCGCCCGGGGCGATGACGCACGTGCCAGACTCGAGCCGCATCCCGTCGACCGCTTCCGTCACGCGGATCGCCGACAGCTCGTCGAGCCGGGCGGCGACCGCGCCAGAGAACGTCGGGGAGATGTGTTGCACGACCGCGATCGGCGGCAATCCCAGCGGCAGCCGCGGCAACACCTTGCGCAGCGCCTCCACGCCGCCGGTCGACGATCCGATGACGATCAACTGCCGGGCATCGCGGCTCCCTCCCGGCCGCGGCACCGGCGGCACGTCACCGGCCGGCTCCACCGGCGGGGCGCCGCGCCGCCGCGCCGCCAGGTAGGCGCCCGATGCCGCCGCCGCCTTGACATGGTAGGCCAGCCGGCCGGCGAGATCGCCCACCGACAACGTTCCGTTGGGCTTGGCGAGGACGTCGATCGCCCCGGCCTCGAGCGCCTCGAGGGCCACAAGCGATCCCTCCTGGGCCAGCGAACTGACCACGACCACCGGCAGGGGGTGGTGCTTCATGAGGATCCGCAGGAAGGTGAGCCCGTCCATCCGGGGCATCTCCAAGTCGAGCGTGATCACGTCGGGGTCGAGGCGGAGGATCTTCTCGCGGGCCACGTACGGATCGCAGGCGGTGCCCACGACCTCGATCTGCGGATCGCGCGACAGCGCCGCGGAGATCGCTTGGCGGACGAGCGCCGAGTCGTCGACGACGAGAACCCGCAGCCGGCCTGATGGTTGCGACGTGGACATCGGTGCCGACCGGGTCAACCGGGCCTCCGGTAGACGCTCGGGCCGCACGCCTCGAGACCGTGCGGCATGCCGATCAGACTCTCGGTGTGGCCCACGAACAGGTAGCCCCCCGGGGCGAGCTGGGCGGTGAGGCGATCGACGAGCGCCGCCCGTGACGGCTGGTCGAAGTAGATCATCACGTTGCGGCAGAAGATCACGTCCTGGCCGGCAGGCACCGGATACAAGTCCTGGAACAGGTTCACCTGGCGCACGGTGAGCCGGCGCCGCAGGGCGGGCTTCACCCGGGCCAGTCCCTCGCGCTCGCCGAACCCGCGGAGGAAATACCGGGCACGCCAGCCGGCGACCGGCAACTCCACCTTGGCCAGGTCGTAGATCCCCATCCGGCAGCGGTCGAGCATCCGCCGCGAGATGTCGGAAGCCTCGATCCGCCAGTCCACCCCCGCGCGCTCGCCCGCCGCTTCCGCCAGGACGATGGCCATCGAATAGGCCTCCTCCCCCGAGGCGGCCGCCGCGCTCCACAGCGCCAGCGGCCGGCCGTCGCGGACCGCCCGGCGCGACAAATCTGGCAGGAGGCGGCGGAGGATATCGAAATGTACCGGCTCGCGGAAGAAGCGCGTGTGGTTGGTCGACACCAGGTCGATCAGTTCCACCACCTCGTCGGCCCCCTCCACCGCCGTGAGCCGCTCGCAGTACTCCTCGTAGCTGCCCAGGCCAAGGTCCCGCAGCCGCTGCGCCAGGCGACTGGCCAGGAGGATCCGCTTGTCGTCCCCGAGGCAGATCCGGCTGCGGTCGTAGACCAGCCGCGCCAGCCATGCGAAGGCTTCGCTCGACAGGGGGATGTCGGGGGGGATGAGCATGTCTCCGCGATCCTTCCGCGCCACCGTCGCCTCCGTGTCATCCGCGGCCCTTGTGCCCACGGCACCGCGGGACGGGTGCCACCCCGCGAAGCCCCCTTCTCCCGCGCCGCGCGGTGACACCTGGCATCCACCCCTCCCTGGATCACCTCCCGACGCGCCCGGGCGAGACGACCGGGCCGACGCCACCGCAGCATGCTCAAAACTCGGTGAAGTGCCGATCCTCGTGATCCCCCTCCCCCTTGCCTTCAGCGGGCATGGGGATGTGGGGGATGGCTCCGGGCCGCGGTGCCGTCAGGTTCCGTGGCGGCACGGTGGGCCGACGCGGCGCGGCGACCGGTGCTCGCCGGCTGACCGCGGGTAGCGCCGCGCGCCCACCCCCCGCCACGACGAGCGACTGGAGGAACCGGACCGTGTCCTCCAGGCCACTGGCCTGACTGGTGAGCTCCTCGGCGGCACCGGCGCTCTCGCTGGCCGTCGCGGCAGTGTCGCGGGTCACTTTGTCCATCTGCGTCATCGCCAGCCCCACCTGGTCGATGCCCTGGGCCTGTTCGCGCGCCGCCGTGGCGATCTCGGCCACGAGGGCATCGGCCGACTTGACCCGGTCCATGATCTCGTCGAGCGACTCGCCGACCCGGCCACAACTCGCGGAGCCCTGCCGGCTGTTGGCGATCGCCGCCTCGATGCGCGTGGCCGTCTCCTTGGCGGCTGCCGCGCTCCGCTGGGCGAGCGAGCGGACCTCGTCGGCCACCACGGCGAACCCCGCCCCCGCCTCGCCGGCCCGGGCCGCCTCGACGGCGGCGTTGAGGGCCAGGATGTTGGTCTGGAAAGCGATCTCTTCGATGTTCTTCACGATCTTGGCGACATCGGCACTCGAGGCCTCGATGGCGCGCATCGCCGCGTTCATCTCCCCCATCGTCCGGGCCCCGGTTTCGGCCGCCGAGCGGGCCTGGCCGGCGAAGGCCTTGGCCTTCTCGGCGTTGCCCGCGGTGCTGCGGATCATCGCCGACATCTCCTCGAGCGCGGCGCTGGTCTCGGTGACGCTCGCCCCCTGCTCGCTCGCCCCGGCCGCCAGGGATTGGCTGGCGGCGGCGAGTTGCCCGGCAGCGACGGCCGTCTGCCGGGCCCCGGTCTCGAGCGACAAGGCCGCCCCACCCAGCGCCCGGCGCACGCCACCGCCGATCAGCCAGCCGAGGAGCGAACCGACGAACAGCGACGTGGCCAGGCCGCCGAGGACCATCCAGTAGCTCTCGCGGATGCGCCGCCCGGCGTTGGCGACCGTCTCGTCGGCAAGCCTG
>RFRL01000136.1 GCA_009924545.1 Planctomycetia bacterium
TGGCAGAGCCCCTGGCAGGTGTGACCCGGGCCCCTGCCAGGTGGTGAACGGCCGGCCCGGCTCATTCCGCGATCGCTTCCTTCACCAACTGGATGAAGTGCTGTGCCCGCGATGACGCGGTAAGATCGGTGGCCTTCTTCTCCGCCGCCTTCTTGTCGGCGTATTCGAAGAGCACCAACCGCTTCATGGCGGGGTTGAACACACCCCAGTAGGCCTTGAGGCGTACCTCCTTGGCCACCTTCTTCCGCGCCGGCTTCTTGGCGGCGGGCTTCTTCGGCTCCTTTGCGACCGCCTCCTTCGCGGCCTTCACCTTGGCCGGTTTTTCCTTCTTGCCACCCGCCTTTTCCCGGGCCTCCGCCGCGTCGGCCTGGGCCCGCAGCTCCTTGCGATTCACCACTTTCCGTGCCATGTCGCCTGCCGTCCTCGCGGGGGTGGAAGAACCAAGTCCCCGACAAGTATAGCGGCCCACACCCGCGCTGCACCGGCCCCGTATACTGATCTGTTCCGTGCCGATCGCCGGCCCGCCATCCGCTGCCGGGCCGCCCTCGGGTTGCCACCCATGTCCACCACCCTCGACGCCACCTCCCTCGACAAGGTTCCGCGCGCCGCGCCCCTGACCGCCTACCGGGGCCTCGACGATCGCCTCCTCGACGAGCGCATCGAGGCGGTCCGGCGCCGGATGGGCAGCCGGTTGGTGATCCTCGGCCACCACTACCAGCAGGACGGCGTCATCGCCCACGCCGACCTGCAGGGGGACAGCTACCAGCTCTCCGCGGCGGCCGCCTCCCGCGCCGACTGCGAGGCGATCGCCTTCTGTGGCGTCCACTTCATGGCGGAAACGGCCGACATCCTCGTCAACCGGCCGGAGAAGGTCGCCGGCCGCGGCGGGCGGCGGGTGACGGTGGTCCTGCCCGACATGGCGGCCGGCTGCTCCATGGCCGACATGGCCGCCATCCACCAGGTGGAGGACGCCTGGGCCGACCTCGGCACGGTGGTGGACACCTCCCGCGTCGTGCCGGTGACCTACATCAACTCCGCCGCCAGCCTCAAGGCGTTCTGCGGCCGCCATGGCGGCATCGTCTGCACGTCCAGCAACGCCCGCGCGGTGCTCGACTGGGCGTTCGCGCGCGGGGACCGCGTGCTCTTCTTCCCCGACCAGCACCTCGGCCGCAACACGGCGCGGACGATGGGCATCGGCCTCGACGCGATGTGCGTCTGGAACCCCCACGAGCCACGGCTGGGGGGCAACGACGCGGCCCGCGTGGCGGGGTCGCGGGTGATCCTCTGGCAGGGGCATTGCAGCGTGCATGCGATGTTCCGCCCGGAGCACGTCGACGCCGTGCGCGAGGCGGTGCCCGGGGTGCGGATCCTCGTCCATCCCGAGTGCGCGATGGAGGTGGTCGACAAGGCCGATCTCGTCGGCTCGACGAGCTCCATCGTCCGGCAGGTCGAGGCGGCCCCGCCGGGCACCTCCTGGGCGATCGGCACGGAACTGCACCTGGTGAAGCGGCTCGAGCAGAGCCATCCGGAGCAGTCGATCCGCTTCCTCTCGCCGGTGATCTGCATGTGCGCCACGATGTACCGCATCGACCTGGCCCACCTTTGCTGGAGCCTGGAACACCTCGAGGCGGGGCACCCTGTCAACGTGATCCGCGTCGACGACGACACGGCGCGGTTGGCGGTGACGGCCCTGGAGCGGATGCTGGCTGTCGCCTGACGGCCGGTGGCCGAGTGCCAGCGGCCGGGGCCAGCCAGGAAGACCGGCGAACCCATCTGGATTCGTTTCATACCAGCGGAGGATCGGCGATGCGTGTGCTCTCGGCCCGGTGCGTGGTGATGCTCGGGTGCGTGGCCGGGATCGGCGCCCGGCCGGTGGCTGCGGCGCCCGTGCCGGTGATCTTCGACACCGACATGTGCGGCGACTGCGACGACGTGGCGGCGCTGGCGATGCTCCATGCCCTCGAGTCGCGGGCCTGGTGCCGATTGCTGGCGGTGACGGTCTCGGCCGACCATCCGCGGGCCGCCCCGTTCGTCGACGCCGTGAACCGTTTCTACGGCCGTGACTCGATCCCGGTGGGGGTCGTCCGTCCCGGCGGCGTGGCCGAGCAGAGCGTCTACCTGAAGCTCGTCGATGCCACCTGGGACGACCCCGCCTTCGCCGGCCGCGAGCGCTACCCGCACGCGCTCCGCGACGCGGCCGACGCGGCGGAGGCGGTCGGCGTCCTCCGCACGGCGCTGGCCGGCGCGCCCGACGGTGCGGTGGTCGTCATCCAGGTGGGCTTCTCCACCAACTTGGCGCGGCTCCTGGAAAGCCCTCCCGATGCGGTCAGCCCCTTGTCGGGTGTGGAACTCGTGGCCCGGAAGGTGCGCTGCTTGCAGCTGATGGCCGGGGCCTTCCAGCCGATCGACGGCGATGCCGCCTACGGCGAATACAACGTCGTCCGCGACCGGGCCGCGGCGGCGCTCGTCGCCGAGCTGGCCGACGGAGATGGTGTGGAGCGGATTCGAGATCGGCATCGCGCTACCCTATCCCAGCCGGAGCATCCTCGAGGACTTCCGCGACGTGCCCCATCACCCGGTGGCCGAGGCCTACCGGATCCTCTCACCGCCGCCGCAGGACCGGCCGAGCTGGGACCTGACGAGCGTCCTCGACGGCGTGTGGGGAAGCCGCGGCTATTTCGACCGGTCGCCGCCGGGGAAGGTGACCGTGACGGCGCAGGGGGCGACGACCTTCACCCCCGATCCCGCCGGCCGCCACCGCTATCTCATCCTCCGCGATGCCGTGGCGAAGGCCCGTGTCACCGAGGCGCTGGTGCAACTCGTCAGCCAGCCGCGCTGAACCACGCGGCACCGTCGTTCCTCAGCCCAGACCCGGCGCTCCCGAGACGGCGGCATCGAGGGCGGGCTGGGTGGCGCGGAGGCGGCGGTAACGGGCCTCCAGCGCCGCCAGCACCGGCACCGCCTCCGGCCGCGGGATGAAGCAACGCGGGGTGCCGGAGGCATGGGCGGCGAGGAATGTCGCCCAGTCGCGATCGTCTCCGCCCAGCCGCGCGGTGCGGTAGGCCGCCAGCAGGGCCGCGCCCCAGGCGCAGCCCTCGGCGGCGCCGTCGAGGATCGTGACGGGGGTGGCGAAGGCATCGGCGATCACTTGGCCCAGTTCAGGCGTCTTCGTCAGGCCCCCGGAGAGGATGATCTCGGTGCGCGGAAAGCCCTGCGCGGCGAGGATGTCGCTGCCGTGGCGGAGGTTGAACACGGTCGCCAGGAGCATCGCCTTGGCGACGTTGCCCGGGGTGGCGTTGTGCTCGTTGAGGCCGATGACCAGCGCCGTGCCGCCGCGCTGGACGTCGACCCCCGGCTCGTCGTCCATGAAGGGGAGGGCGAGGATGCCTCCGCAGTCGTCGGGTGCCGCCAGCACCAGCGGCATGAGGGTGTCGAAGGCCCGGCCGCCGCTGCCGGCACCGGCGCGGCCGAACATGCCGACGACCATGTTCATCGCCGTCGTGCCGTTACGGATCCAGACCATGTTGATCGGCTTGCCGTCGGGAGCGCAGAAGTGGTCGATGGCCCGCGCCACGCCCTGGAAGGCCCGGTCCCCCACCGAGTTGGCCACCACGCTGGTGCCGAAGCTCAGGGCCACTTGCCCAGCGCTACCGATCAGCGAACCGGCCAGGGCCGCGGGCTGGTCCCCCTCGGCGGGCGCCACCGGGATCCCCGCGGGGAGGCCGAGCAGGGCCGCCCCGTGCCCGTCGAGTGTGCCGGCGTCGTCGCCGGCGCGGCGCACCTCAGGCAGGAGGTCGGCGAGTCGGGGGAAGGGGCCGCCCGGGACGGCGCCGGCCACGCGCTCGTACTCGGCGAGGAGGCGCTGGTCGTAGTCGAGCGTGGCCTGGTCGATGGGGAACATCCCGGCGGCATCGCCGATGCCCAGTCGCCACCGGCCCGTGAGGCGGTGTGCGATCCAGCCGGCGGGCGTGGTGAGGTGGGTGGTGCGGCGGGCGACGTCGGGGCGGTGGCGGAGGGTCCACAGCCAGCGCGCCGCGGTGATCCGCTTGGGCATCTTCACGCCGAGCCGGCCGGTGAGCTCCTCCCCCTCCGCCTCGTTGCGGCCGTCGCACCACAAGCGCGCCGGCACCAGCGGCACCCCGTCGGCAGCGCAGAGGACCTCGCCGTGCATCTGCCCGGAGATGCCGATGGCGGCGACGGCCGGCGCGAGTCCCCGGGTGGCGAGGTCGTCGCGGAGCGCTGCCATGGCGGCGCGCAGGGCCCGCTCCCAGTCGGCGGGATGTTGCTCGTAGCACTCCGGGCCGAGCCCCGGCACCATGTCGTAACTGGCGGCGCCGGCGCCCGTGCCGAGGATCCGCAGGGCGGAATCGGTGAGGATCACCGACAGGCCCTGGGTGCCCGCGTCGATGCCGAGGAAACCGGCCGTCGGGGACACCTCGAGCGCGACATCCATGGCTGAAGGCTCCGGGAGAGGGGCGAACCGCGGGATGATAGCAGGGGGGCCGTGACGGACGGACCGGGTATGGTCGCCCTCCGGGGCGGCTTTGCCGGCAGTGTCGGGGCAGACCTCCGCGGCCCCCCGGTCCGCGCCGCCATCGGCACCGTGAAGCCCCTCCCCGCCGGCAGCGCGGTCGCAGCCTCCGCGACCGTCATTCGTGCCGGCCCGGCCATCCGGGATGGGGCGACCCTGACGATTCCTCCTCTGATGCCTGCCGTGCGGATCGTCGGGGCCATGGAACAACCGCCGGGGAACCATCGGCGGCCGCGGTTCATGTTCCACACCCTGCTGGTCGCGGTCCTGGCGGGGATCACGGCAACGGCCGGTGAACCGGTGCCCGGGCAGCCGGCGGCGCCGTTCGGCCTGCCGGCCGTTGCCGAGCGACTGCCTGAGCCGCTGCCGGAATCGGCACTGCCGGCGGTGGAAGCGCTACCACTCCCGCCCATCGAAGCGCTTCCCGTCGACGCCATGCCGCTGGCAACGGCCGCCGCGGACGCCATCGAGGGGACCGACGCCGATGGTCGGGCCCTCCGCTTCGGCGGCCTGGTCCAGTTCGACAGCACCGCCTACGCCGCCAGCGCCGGGCCATTGCAGCCTGTCGACCAGGCAGGCCTGGCGCCCCCGCTTTCCGACGCGGTGAACTTCCGCCGGGCCCGGCTCCGTCTCGACGGACGCATGGGAGAGCAGTTCGACTGGGCGGCGGAATACGACCTCGTCAACCAGATCAACGCCTTCAACCAAATCGATCCCCTCCGGCCGAGTGCCGGGCCGCTCCCCGAGGTCACCGACCTGTGGCTCCAGGCTCGCGACCTGCCGTTTATCGGTCGGCTTCGCGTCGGCAACCAGAAAGACCCGTTCGGGTTCGAGCACCTGGCGAGTTGCCGGTCGCTCGATTTCATGGAGCGGTCCTTCTGCCAGGACGCCTTCGTCGGGCCGTTCAACGACGGTTTCGTGCCCGGCATCCAGGCGCTGGGGGGCACGGCCGACGGTTTGGTGGCCTGGCAGGTCGGTGAGTTCGTCAACACCGCCGCCCCCTTTGGCTTCGCCGATTTCGCCGGGGGGAGCATGACCGTCGGGCGCCTCGTCTGGCTCCCGGCCTACGCCGACGGTGGCCGGCGCCTCCTCCACCTCGGTCTCGCCGGACGGTCGATGCAGCCGCGGAACGGGCTGGTCCGCTTCCGCAGTCGCGGGGCCCTGTGGAACGGGCCGCCCGGTCCCGACAACGCCATCTACGCCGACTCCGGCGTCCTCGCCGGCGACTGGCAGAACATGCTGGCAGCCGAGGTGGTGGCCAATGCCGGCCCCTGGTCGCTGCAGGCGGAGTACTTCGGCTCGTGGCTCCTCGATGCGGCCACGACCGACATCGGCCCGCTTTCGACCGCCGGCTGGCAACCGCCGCCGGGCACGCCCGTGGGGACGGTCTTCTACCAGGGCGGGTATGTCGAGGCGACGACGTTCCTCACCGGCGAGAGCCGGGGCTACTCCCTCGCCGAGCACCGCTTCGACCGACCGGTGCCGTTCTCGAACTTCGTCCGGTCACGGGACCGGCGCCGCGGCAGCGGCGCCTGGCAGGCGGTGGCCCGGTACAACCACCTCTGCCTCGATGACGGTCAGGTCGACGGCGGCGTGCTCAACGGGGTGACCGTCGGGCTCAACTGGTTGCTCACGCCGCGGGCGCGGGTCGTGTTCAACTACGACTTCACCTACCGCGCCTACCGCAGCACCCCGTGGGCCAACGGCCCCGCCGGCCCGGTTCCGGTGCCCTCGTACGACGGCAGCGGGGGGATCCACGGCTTCGGCACGCGCGTGGCGTTCGACTTCTGATCGGGTGCACCCGCGCGACTGGCTGTTGCCGCCGGGGCCCCTGCCGACCCAGGTCTCCGCCGTGTGCCCGCCGGCGCTGGCAGTGCGCCCCCGTGGGGCCACGCCTTTGTTTCAATGCCGTCAACTTCGATGCAATCGACAAACTTGACCAAAGGAAGCTGTCGATGAATCTGTCCATGACAAGCGTACCGGTCACCAAGACCGGGAGGTATGGGCAATGTGTGCAACGTGGATGGAAATTCCGGGCAGGCAGGGACGGCGCGGCGCCGTGCCGCTGCGGTGGTGCCTGGCGGTCGCCGCGCTGATCGGCCCCGTGGTCGTGCCGACAGTCCGCGGGGCCGACCCCTTCGTGGTCGTGGCGGAGACGGAGGCCAACACCCCCTTGTCCCTGCCCAGCGTGGCCACCCGGTTCAACTCGTTCGAGGACGTGGCCAAGGCGGTGGGGGATGAACGGGCCCGGATCTCGGCGCTCGAAGCCCGGATCCGGGAGTTGGAGCAGCGGACCGACCCGGCGGTCGAACCGCTGCCACCGCCCGACGACGGTCCGGCCACGGGCACCGGCAAGGATGCGGGAAAGCCCGACGCCAAGAAGGACGACGCCAAGAAGGACGACGGGAAAAAGGATGGGGCGGAAAAGAAGGACGACAAAAAGAAAGACGACAAGGCCGCGGCCGACGCCCCCTACGAGGTCGGGACCGATCTCGGCATGCCGATGAAATGGGTCTACGGCCTGCAGGGGGAGAGCACCCACAAGGACTTCCGCGTCAAGGTGGGCGGCCGGGTGCAGTTCGACAACACCGCCTTCTCCCAGGATGCGGGCCCGGCGCAGGCCCCCAAGGACGGCGGCCTCGCCCCGCCGCTCGAGAACTCCACCAATTTCCGCCGCGCCCGGTTCCGCGTCGACGGCCGGATGTACGAGGTCTACGACTTCGCGAGCGAATTCGACTTCGTCAACCAGCTCAACAACTTCAGCATCGTCTCCCCCACCGAGGCCGGCCTGGGCAACTACCCAGCCGTCACGGAACTGTGGCTCCAGATCCGCGAGTTGCCGATCCTCGGCACGCTCCGCGTCGGCAACCACAAGGATCCCTTCGGCCTGGAGCACATGACCAGCAGCCGGTACCTCAACTTCATGGAGCGGTCCTTCGCCCAGGACCTCTACGAAGGCCCGTTCAACAACGGCTTCATCCCCGGCCTCCGCGCGGTGAATTACACCGAGGACCAGCGCCTCAACTGGTCGTTCGGCATCTTCAAGCAGAACGGCAACCCGTTCGCCTACGCCAACACCGGCCGGGCCAATTCCGTCGTCGGCCGGCTGGTGTGGCTGCCCGTCTACGAGGACGAGGGGAAAAAACTCCTCCACCTCGGTATCGCGGGGCGGGCCCAGCAGACCAACGCCAACAACGCCGTCCGCCTCCGTGCCCGCGGCGACATCCGCAACGGCCCCCCGGGCCCGCTCAACTCGATCTACATCGATTCCGGCTTGCTCAACGCCACCTGGCAGAACCAACTCGGCCTGGAGTGCTACGCCAACAACGGCCCGTGGTCCTTCCAATCGGAGTACTTCGGCAACTGGCTCTACAACACGAAGTCGAACACCGGGGCCTTCAACGCCACGGTGCCGTTCGCCAGTAGCAACATCTCCGGCACCCCGCTCGACGTCTACGTGCCCAACATCAACTACGGCACCGCCGGGTTCCAGCCCCACGGTGCCCAGTGCGGCACCTACTTCACCAACAGCGGCTATGCCGAGGTGCTTTACTTCCTCACCGGCGAGTCGCGGGCCTACGACCTGTTCGACTGCCGGCCCGACCGCGTGGTGCCGCGTAACAACTTTTACGTCGTCCGCGACCGCGACGGGCGGATCATCGGCAGCGAGGGGGCCTGGCAGATCGGGGCCCGCTACCAGTATGCCTCGCTCAACGACGGCCAGATCAACGGCGGCCTCCTCAACGCCCTGACGATCGGCGTCAACTGGTTCTTCAACCCCAACGCCAAGCTCCAGTTCAACTACGACTTCTGCTACCGCGACTTCGCCAACGTGACCTACAAGCCCGGAACGACCGACATCGTGAGCAAGAACGGCAGCGGGTGGATCACCGGGTTCGGCACACGCGTGGCGTTCGACTTCTGACCCCGTCACGCGCCCGAGGAAAGGAAACCAGCATGCGTTCCCCTGTCCTGATCGTGGGCTGCGCCCTCGTGATCGGCATCGGCACCCGCCCGGCGGCGGCGGCCGAATGCTGCGACCCCGCCGTCGGCCCCACCTGTGCGGTGTGCCGCCCCAAGTGGGAGGACAAGAAGACGAAGAAACCTCGCTACTCGCAGCAGTGCGCGGAGGAATGCGTCCGCGGCCGCGATGCGTGGTGCGGCGATCACGGGTGTTGTGCCGAGAAGACATCGCCGTGCGGCCGGATCGTCACGCGGAAGAAACTCCTCAAAACGGAGGAGGAGAAGGTGGACCGGATCCTCAAGTACGAGGTGGTGCAGGTGCCGGTCGCGGGCTGCGAACCGCCCCCCTGCCGCGACTGCGCACCGGCGTGGTACGACCTCCGCGGTCTCCTCCACCGCTGCCTGGGTTGCCTCGGGCTGTGACCGGGGGGAGCGGTGGGCCGCGCCGGCCGCCGGCGGGATAGCCGCCGGTCAGGCGTTCCAGCGCAGCAGCGCCGATTCACCGTGCCCGCGGGCGCCGCAGAAGGCGACCTCGATCCCCAGGGCCCGCGCTGCCGCCGCTACCGCGAATCCCCTCCCGTTCGGCAGGACTCTGCCCGGCCGAGAGCGGGCTGTGGACAAACAGCCTGCCGCACCTCAGGGATGAGGTGCCGGGAGTGCAACTCCCGTGAAAAGCGCAGCTTTTCGGGTGGCCAAAGCCCAGGGATGGACTTTGGCCACGGGCTGACAGCGGGACGGGGGCCGGGTCGGGGCGAGATCGGTCGCCGACCCGCGCGGCGTCGCCGCCGAAAACACGAGCCCGAGCGCAGGTCGATCGCGGGGGCATCGCGGGAAGGACGAACGTGGATTGGCGCAGGAAGGGTGAGGGGTAGGGGGTCCGGAATCGTAGCCGGATGCACCTCGAGACCGCCAAATGGTTGGTCTCCTTGACGGTGCGATATACTGCATCGGGAGGGGTTTATCCGCCGGTGGGATCGAACGGAGCCGCGCCCCAACCTGAGGCCGGCAGCAGACTTGGAGCTGACTCGTTCCCCACCCCGCGAGCGTCATATACGGCAGCAGCCGGGGCTTATACAGACCGTATAAATACGAGTTCGGCGGCGGAGGGCACCAGATGGCGATGCATACGACGACCCGGACTTACCTCATTGGCGTGCTGACTGGGCTGGGCATCGGCCTGTTCGCTGCACTCGCCCTGGCCGAGGACGGCGACCTCGCACCCGGCATCCGCCCTGGCACGGTAGGCTGGAAGGCGGTCAAATTCGGCGGCTTGGTGCTCGTGGCAGTGGGCGCCGTCTGGCGGGTTTGGTCGGGTTCTGGGCGCGGTCCGGTCGCCGAACCAGACGCTGCAGCAGACGGCGGGGCGTGATTCGTTTATCCTGACCATAGCTCAGCGTGCCCCCGCCGCTGCTGAGCTTGGTCGACTATGATGTCGTGGGTCTTTCAAGTCAGCGCATGACTTTCTCTCTCCTGGCATCCTCCCTCGGGGGATACCTCAATCCATCGGTGGCATTGCGGAGTGCGGAATCCGGGCTCACTCGACTATTCGCGATCACGGAGCGTGCTCCGGTCGCAGGGATCACATACGAAGTCCAGCGCCGCATTCGTTCAGGACAGCGTGGGTGCCACAGGGGCGACACTCCGCTCGACCAAGCTTCGCGGTCATCCGGACATTCCTCGGATCCACACTCCACCCGATTCTGTTCTTGCTCGAGGTCAGGCCGTGCTCACTGTCGGTGCATGCCACGGCCTGCCGGTGCGGAGAATGGCCCAGGCGCGGACAAGCAGCTTCCGGGCAAGGGCCACGATCGCCTTTTTCTTCGACAGGCCGTTGGCTTGCAGTCGGAGCCAGGTGTCGCGAGCCCAGGCGTTGTAGCGAAGGCTGCACCAGGCACACTCGACCATCGCTGCCCGCAGGAGCTTCGGCCCGCGACGGGTGATGTGCCCTCGGCGGTCGGTCTCGCCGCTTTGGTACTGACGGGGCACGAGCCCCGCATAGGCACTCACCTCATCGGCGCTCCGAAACCGTCTCGCATCCGGGAAGTGAACCGCGATCACCTCGGCCGTCCGCAGCCCGATTCCCGGAATCGACTGGAGCAGCAGGCATCGATGGTCCTTCTTCGCCAACGCGTCGAGCGCTGTCTCCGTAACGCGAATCTCCTGCTCCAGGGAGCGGTAGCGATCGAGCAGGACGAGAAGTTCGCCACGCCAGAGTTGGTCCGGAGGGCAATCGTGCAGTGCCAGGCAGAGAGTCATCAGGCCGTTCAGGCCTGATGACGTCCACGCACTGGCTCCTCGCGGCGAGGAGAGGCCTTGCGACACCAGGAGGCCCCGGATTCGGTTCTGGGATCGGATTCGTTCAGACACGAGCCGTTTTCGAAGGCCGATGAGCGATTTCCATTGTCGAGTGGCTCGGTCAGGGAAAGCAACCGGGTCGATCTCGCCGACGGCCGCCATCCGAGCGAGCTTGAAAGCGTCGTCACGGTCGGTCTTTCGTTTGATCCGTTTCCACTGCCAGGCTGACCCGGTCGTGCTGGCAACGAGCGCCGGAAGCCCGAGACTCTCGCACAAGTCATTGACCCAACCGGCTTGGGAGCAGGCCTCAAAGACGATCGTGCCAACCGGCTCCCGGGTGAGCTCTCTCGAGATGTCGTCGGGCGTGGACCGAATCGTGCGGTATTCGGCAACCCGCGTCACGGGGTCGTACCAGCACAGAACACTGTTGAATCGGCCGAGATCAAGGGCGAGAATCGTTTGCGTCTCCATGGCATGTCTCCTGGGGAAGGGGCCAGACCTTCACGGTAGCCCACGACATGCATGGATTCTTTCGCGAACAGAAGAAGGCAACGACGTCGACCTCAAGGATCGTGTGATGGCACTCCGACCGGACACATGGTGCATTGAGGAAACGCCGGATGGATGGATCCTCCGGTATCGACTCTTGGTGGCAAACAACGCTCCCTGGTATGAGCGATGGATTCAGCGTCTTCCAGACTGGCTGTTCACGCCGCGGTGGATGTTGCTATGGACCATGTGCTGGCTTGTGCCGGTGCACCTCAGTAATATCACCGATGGTTTTTTGCCCTGGTGGGTTGATCTCCTGCTTTTTGGGCTGGCAACGTCGGGGGTTTACCACTTGCAGCGAGTGATCCGCAAAAATTCTGAACACAGTGTTGTGGTACAGGGTAATTCGATTCATCTCGTGCAAGGGATTTATCCAATCGAATGCCTTGAGTCATTGGGATT
>RFRL01000137.1 GCA_009924545.1 Planctomycetia bacterium
CACCGCCATGTCGATCGCGTCGTCCGTCGCCCAGCCGTCCGCCGCGGTGCCGCGGGACGCCAATCTCGATCTTCTCCGGGCGACGGCGATCGTCCTGGTGCTGATCTACCACGTGGTGGGGATGTGGCCGGTCGAGCAACCGTTCGTGCAACGCATCGCGGTTCTCGGCAAACACGGCGTCGATCTGTTCTTCGTGCTCAGCGGCTTCCTCATCGGTGGACTTTATTTCCGTGAGTTGCGCCAGTGGGGCCGTGTCGACGGCCTGACGTTCTGGCTGCGGCGCGCGATCCGGACGATGCCGCCGTATTTCGTGGCTCTGGCCGCCGTGTACGCCGCGGTGTGGGCCGCCCGGCGCGAGCCGTTCGACACCGCATACCTCTGGTTCGGGCAGAACTACCGTCCCCAACTGCCGTTTTTCCAGGCCAGTTGGTCGTTGTGCGTCGAGGAGCATGCCTACGTGGCGATGGTGCTCGGGCTGGGATGGTTCGTCGCCCGGAGGTGGACGGTTGGGCCGCTGCTCGTCGCTGTCTGTATGGCGGCCGCGGTCATGCCGGTGGGCGATGCCCTCGTGCGACGGTGGGGCGGATGGCCGGCGTGCGAGTCGGCGACGCATCTGTGGTTCGGTGGTATCGCCATGGGGGTGCTGGCGAGTTGGGCCCGCGTCTTCCACGCTCCGCTCTGGCAGCGGGCGCGGTGGTGGTGTGGCCTTGTCTGGCCCTTGCCCCTGGGACTTGCGTGTGCGTTGGCGCTGGCGGGGGACGCGTGTCAGCCCTGGGTGCCATTCGCCATGGCCTGCGGCTGTGCGGCCGTCCTCGTGGCGGTCGCCGACCGTGCCCCCCTGCCTCTGGCGACGGCGCGGCTGACGCGGGCGATCGCCCTGGCGTCGTACAGCACCTACCTCACCCACGGGTTGGTGATCCACGTCGGGCGCCTGCTGAAGACGCGTTTTCCCCGTGTTCCGGATCCCGTGATGTTCGTCGTGTGGGTGGCCTTGATTGCGGTCGCGGCCGCGGCCTTCTACTGGCTCGTGGAGCGGACGTCGATCATCGTGCGGGATCGGCTCGTGCCCCGCCCGACCAGCGCTCGACCCGGCACCCCCCCCGGATCACTGGGCTGAAGGCCGCTCCGTCACCGCCCCCCCGGTGGGCACCAGCGCTCGAGCCAGCCGAACACTTCCTCGTGCCAGCGGCGCGCGTTGGCCGGCTTGTTCACCCAGTGCCCCTCGTCGGGGAAGTTCACGAACCGGCTCGGCACACCCTGCCGCTGGAGCGCCGTGAACAACTCGTGCCCCTGCCCGATGGGGCAGCGGAAGTCGAGATCGTTGTGGATCACGAGGAACGGCGTCTTGTGCCGCCCCAGTTCACCGGCCCGGGAGTGGGGGCTGAACTCGCGGTACCGCCCCGGCTGCTCCCAGGGGAGTCCGCCGTGGTCGTTCTCGTCGAACCACAACTCGTCGGTCGTGCCCCACATGCTTTCGAAGTTCCACACCGAGCAGTGGCTGATCAGGCAGCGGAAGCGCGGCGCGACGTCGTTGACCGCGAACCAGTTGACCATGTAGCCGCCGAAGCTGGCCCCGGCCGCCGCGATCCGCTCCCGATCGACGAAGGGCAACCGCACCGTGGCGTCGAGACCGGCGACGAGGTCGCGGTAGCACCGCCCCCCCCAGTCGCCCGTGATCTCGTCGACGAAGCGCTGGCCGAATCCCGTCGATCCGCGCGGGTTGGGCATGACGACGACGTAGCCGCGCGCGGCCCAGAGCTGCGCGTTCCAGCGCCAGCCCCAGGAGTCTTCCCACGCCCCCTGCGGGCCGCCGTGGACGAGATACACGACCGGCCAGCGCTTCATCGTGTCGAAGCCCGGGGGTTCGAGGAGCCACATCTGCATGCTCGCATTCCCTTCCACCGGCACCTGGAGCGAGCGCGGGCGGGGCAGGTCGAGACCGGCGCGGAGCTGCTCGTTGGCCCGGCTCACCGGCACGCGCGCCGCGGCGGCCCGCCCACCGCCGGCCACGGTGAAGACCTCCGCCGGGGCGTCCATCCGCGTGACGAGCAGCGCCAGGCCGGTGCCGCTGGTGGACAGGGCCGTGGGCATGCCGGGCCAGTCGCGGTCGATCTCCACGCCGCGCCCATCGACAAACGCCCGGCCCAGGGCACCCGTGCCCGCCACCTCGTGGAGGAAGGCGACGCAGGCGGTGCCGTCCGGCTCCCGGAGCCAGGCGATCTCGCCGGCCGACACGTCGACGGCGGCGGTGAGGTTCCGCGGCGGGCCAGTCAGCGTGCCGTCGGGCGCGGCGTCGGCGACCCACACGTCCCACTTGTCGGCCTCGTAGCCGGGCCGGGCCTGGGCCCGCCACGCCAACCGCGTGCCGTCGGGGCTGTAGCGCGGCCCGGTGTCGGCCGCCTTGTTGGCGGCAGTGAGGCTCTGCCACTCGGCCGCCGGGGCGTCGAGCGCGACGCGGCACAGATCGTGGTCGGTGCTCCACGCCTCGCCTTCGGCCGGCACTGCCGTGAAGACGAGGTGCCGGGAATCGGGGGTGAAGGTGTGGTCGTCGGCCACGGAGAAGGTCTTGCTCGTGGGGGCGGCATCGCGGTCACCGGGGGTGACGTCGCGACAGCCGCCGCCCGTGGCGTCGATCACGAACAGGTGCCGGCGCCGGTCGCCGACGAAGGCGTCCCAGTGGCGGAAGAAGAGCCGGGTGAAGGTCCGGGCCTTCACCGGGTCGGCCGCCAGCGCCTGCTCGCGCGCGGCGTTGAGCTTGTCGCTCTCGGCGAAGGGCAGGTGGCTGAACTCGGGATGGACGGTGGAGACGAAGGCGATCAGGCGCCCGTCGGGCGACCACACGGCATCCTCGGTCCCGGTGGCGATGTCGGTGAGCCTCGTCGGCGCGCCGCCGCCGGCGGGCACGGTCCACAGTTGCGACGTCCCGGAGCGGTCCGACTGGAAGAGGACCGTGCGCCCGTCGGGGCTCCAGCGCGGGCGCGAGTCCTTCGTCGTGCCGCCGGTCACCGTCAGCGGCCGCGCGGGCGCGGAGCCGTCGGCGGGGGCGATCCACAAGGCGGTCGCACTGCCGTTGGCTTCCGGATGGATCGTGGTCACCTGCCACACCACCTGCCTGCCGTCCGGGGAGAGCTGGGGATCGGCCACGCGCAGCAGGCGGAACAGGTCGGCGATCTCCAGGGGCCGGCCGGGTGGCTCGGCGGCCCGGCCGGGTGTCGGTGCCAGGGCCAGGCCCATGGCGACAATCCAGGCGAAGAAGCGGCGCGGCGGCAGGGGGTTCATGGCTGGGCACCTCGGCGGGGTGAGGCCGCGATGGCCGCGGTAGCCATCACGAGCGCCGCGCAGATGGCGAAGGCGAGCGCGTTTGGCGTTCGCGCCGTCCAGGTCTGCCACGGCCAGGGGAAACGGAAGAAGGCGAAGTTGAGGAGCAGGTAGACGATCGTATTGACGGCCAGCGCCGCGGCCAGGGAGCGGGCCGTGCGCGCCGGATCACGGGCTTTCCGCATCAGGTGGATCGCCACACCGGTGGCCACTGCCAGCGGGAGGAGCACGGCCAGCCACCAGCCGGTCGCCGGGGAGAACAGCCCTTCGGCGTGCACCACCTGCCGCAGTGTCTTGCCGGCGATCGGCAGGAGCGTGATCGGGAGGATCACCAGGAAGGGCCACTGCCGTCCCCCCGCCACGGCGACCAGCGGAATCAGCCCCATCACGGGGCCATGGTCGTAGAAGAAATCGACGGCCGGCACGCGGGCGAACTCGCAGCACACGAGCAACCCGAGGTGGAGGAGGAGGAGACCGCCGGCGACGACCGGGGGCAGATCGGCCCCGGGGTCGTCGGCCGGGAGCGTCTCGACCCGCACGTGGCGGCGATGGACGAGGAGGCCCACGGCGAGGGTCGCCCCCAGCACCAGGCCGAAGGTGGTCTCCATCCAGTTCCACCAGTTGATCAGCGGATCGAGCGTCGCCCAGATCCCGGCGCTGAAGGCAGGCCGGTTCCAGGCGTGGTAGGCCTGGAGACTCTGGCCTGCCGGAAACCCCACCGCCCCGCCGAGGACGCCCCACAGCGAAAGCCAGCGCGGCAGCGGATCTCCACGGTACAGACCCCACCAGGCCCAGCCACCGGCCAGCGCCAGGAGCATGCCCCCCCACACCTCGGGCCGCGGTTGGAGGATGGCGTCGGGCTCCCAGTGCCAGTCGTCGGAGAAATAGAGCGCCGGCAGGACGCGCCGGGCCGGGTCGAAGGGCCGGTTGATGAGCCGGATCCCCAGGGCGTAGAGCGCCACCATGGCGAGCGTGACCAGCGCCATCTCACGCCAGCCCACGCGGCGCCGCCCGAGGCCGACACCGAGGAACAACCCCGCGAAGCCGATCCACAGCCCCCCTTTGATCGCCAACCCGAGCATGCCCCAGCGAAGGGCGGCCCAGTGGCCCACCAGGGGCGCGTCGTGGGTCAGGCCCACCGTCTGCCCGTAGGTCATCGAGCCGCCGAAGCCCATGGCGACCGTGCCCAGGGCGGCGGCCCGCGCGGCGGGCAGGAGCGCCGCCCGCGGGCAGTTGCGGATCACGAGGACAAGGCTCACCAGCACGCCGGCGATCATCGCCCCGGTCTCGTGGCCGTACTGCCCGCGGATTCCCCAGCCCATCGCGCCGGCGGCGGCAGCGGCGAGCACGGTCCACGCGGCGGCGCGCATCAGGCCTCCTTGGCGGGCGCCTCCTCCACTTCGTCGGTGGTCAGGGAATCCATCGTCCGCGTCGCCATCCTATCGGCAAACCGGGCCAGCGGGTCGTCGGCCCCGACCGTCGCCGGGGCGAAGCCGCTCTTCTCCGCCACCAGGAGTGCCAGGAGCGTGCCCACGAGCCCCTGGGCCGACTGCGGCGTGCCCCCCTCGCCGCCACCGGTGCCACCGGTGAGGAACAGCCGTTCGGGCACCAGTGGCTGGCTGCTGCCCGAGAGCGCCTCGGCAACCTCCGCCAGGGCGTAGAGGCGCGGGTCGCCGTAGCTGGCGATCTTCTTCAGCTGGACCGCCGCCTCGCCGAGGCCGACCTGCATCACCCGGCGGCTCTCGCCGCGCCCCTCGAGCTCCTTCTGCTTGCTCGCCGCCTCGGCGAGGAGCACCGTCTGCTCGGCACGCCTTCGCGACTGGGAGAGCTCCGCCTCCGCCATCACCACCATCTGCTCGGCCGACTTCCGCGCCTTGGCCAGCTCCGCCTCTCCCTTCTGCTCGGCGATCTGCGCCTCGACGCGGGCGTTGGTGAGGTTGGTCTGCATGCTCGCCTGGGCCTGGGCCTCGGCGAGGAGCCGCATCTTCTCCGCCGCCACGCGCTTGCGCTCGAAGGTCTCGAGTTGTTCCACCGAGAGTTGCCGCTCGCGGAGCTGGTCGAGGAGGGTCTCGATCTTGCCGGAGTCCTTCCCCGTCTCGGGTTTGCCGATGAGCACGTCGACGCACTCGATGTCGAACTCGTGGAACTTGTCGCGCAGCTCGAGCCGGGCCTCGGCCTGGATCTTGTCGCGGTCGTGGAGCAGTTCGAGCATCGTCTTCTTGTGGGCGATGTCGCGGAAGTAGGCCGAGAGCATCGGGTCGAGGGTCTGGGTGATGAGCCGCTGCACGTCACCGAACCGCTGGATCACGCTCGGGGCCCGCTGGTAGTCGATGTGGACGACCACCGAGAGGGGGAGCGAGGGTTCGTAGGCGTCCTTCGTCACCAGGTCGATGCTCTTGAGGCTCTCGTCGTAGCGGTGCGACTCGCTCCGCCCCGTCACCCAGTGGAGGACGAAGTTGGTCGTGGGCACGAGCACGACGTTGCCGGAGTAGGTGTTGAAGGCGTACTTGCCCGGGCCGAGGGTCCGCTCCCAGACGCCGCGCTCCCCCTCCGCGACGCGCTCGCCGTGGCGGAACGTGGTGCCCGACACGTCGGTGCCGGTGCGGCCGATGTAGCTCACCACCACGCCGACCGAGCCGATTGGCACGACCGTCTTGGCGATCACCTCGACGGTGGTGAACCAGCGGTTGAGGAAGTAGGTGCCGTCGGTGAGCGGCATGTGCTGCCGGCCGCGGCGGCCCCCGGCGCGGAGGAAGGCCTCCGGATCCTGGTAGTTGTTGTGGTAGTCGGGATCGGCGAGGTCGCCGCCGACCGTGGGGGCGATGATCTCACCCGGCGGCAGCGACGGGCCGTCGTGCACCGTGACGATGGCGATCGAGTCGCCGGCCCCCACCTCGGGTTCCTCCCCCTCCACCTCGGGGCGCGGGCGGCCGACGACCACCGGCGAGAAACCGTCCACCCGGCGCAGTTCCTCGAGCCACTGCGCGCTGGCCGCCTGCTCGGCCTGCGAGAGCACCGCGCGGAGGCCGAACACGCCGTTCTCGCTGATCACCGTGAACAGCGCGGGATTGATGGCATACACACCTTCGCGGAGGATGGCCCGCTGCCGGCCGCGCTGGCCGGCCGTGGCGCCGGTGGTGCTGCCGAGGAAGGCCCGCGCGTCCTGGAAGTTGTTGCAGGACACCACGCGACCCAGCGTCTGGGCGGGGGGCAGCGGTTCGCCGTCACGGGCGAAGACGTAGCCGATCCGCCCCTCGGGGATCGTCACCAGCGGCACCGAGTGGATCGCGTACTGCCAGCGCCAGTAGCCGAAGTGGAGACCACCGCGGAGGACGTCGGAGCGGTAGCCCGCTTCGTCGCCCAGCGCCAGGATCCGCCCCTCCGGCACGCTGCCGGCGAGCGACCACCACTTCTCCACGACGCCGATGCGGTCGTTGGGGATCCAGCGGAAGCATATCCAGAAGGCCAGTGGGGCCAGGGCGACAAACAGAGCCAAACCAGTCAGGGAGAACACCGCAGTCATCAGTCACCCCTCCGGCGTGCGGCCGGACCGGCAACCGGAAGCCACCGCCCGCGGGCGGCCGGCGCACGCCAAACGTGTGGGCGTCAGCCCCCGCTGCGACGGGGCGACATTCCCTTTCAACTCGGGCCGGACACCGCGTCCGACCATGCCTACGGGGTTAGCTGACGGGCTCGGGCTTGAAAGTACCCGGGAGCACTGGCGTGCTCCTTCGCCCCGGATGCGATCGCCACCCCGCAGGAGGTGGTCAACCACACCGAGTGGTTCCCCCGTTCGCGACCTTCCGGCCGCGACTCGGCGACGCATGAATTGTACGTCGCGGAAAGTGTCCGGGTTCCGTTTTGCCGCAAACCCGTGCGGCATATCGACCCGTAACACCTGGCACGCGGAGTGCTACGGCGTTCGAATAGTCCTGCGGAGGGGCCGGGCGCGAGCATGGTACGCTCCCGGTTCGACACACCTTCGTCGGGTCATCACGGGAGCAGCCAGCATGCAAAACACGAACGGTCGGTGCGGATGGGGTGGGCCGGACCGCGGCTGGCGTCTCCTCGCCGTCGTCACGCTCGTGTGCTGGGCCCCCGCCGGCCGGCTCACGGCCGCCGAGCCGGGCAAGCCGCTCGAGGTGCTCTACGTCACCGGCGGCTGCTGCCACGACTACGACCAGCAGAAAGCGCTCATCACCCGCGGGCTCTCCGCGCGGGCGCGGATCCGCACCACCGTCGTCCACGAGGGGGGCACGTCGACCAACCACCCGATCTCGATCTACGACAAGCCCGACTGGGCGCGGGGCTACGACGTCGTCTTCCACAACGAGTGCTTCTCCGACGTCAAGGATCCGCAGTTCCTCGCCAAGATCCTCGCCGAGCACAAGAAGGGTGTGCCGGCCGTGCTCATGCACTGTGCCATGCACTGCTACCGCGTCGGCAACGACGAGTGGTTCAAGTTCTGCGGCATCACGTCGCCCGGCCACGGGGCCCACTATCCCTACACCTGCAAGCTGGTGGGAAACCACCCGGTACTCGCCGGCCTGCCGCGGGAGTGGGCGGTGCCCAAGGAGGAGCTCTACTACTCCGACAAGGTGTGGCCCACCGCCACGCCGCTCGGCGAGGCGCTGAGCACCGACCGCAACGCCATGCAGACCTGCATCTGGACCAACCAGTACGGCGACACGCGCGTCTTCGGCACCACCATCGGCCACTACGCCGAGACGGTGGCCACGGACGAGTTCCTCGGCCTGGTCACCCGGGGCACGCTGTGGGCCGCGGGCAAGCTCTCTGGCGACGGCACACCCACCCCGGACGTGGCCCTCGATCCCGGGGCACAAGCGGCTCCCTGACGCGGTCCCGTCTGGCCCGTGGTACCATCCGGGAGCAAGAAGATCCCCTGCACCCGGAGACACCCGTGGCACGCGCGGCCCTGGCCCTCGAGGACGGCACGGTTTACTTCGGCACGGCCTGCGGCGGCCGTGGCACGGCATCGGGCGAGGTGTGCTTCAACACCTCGATGACCGGCTACCAGGAGATCCTCACCGACCCCAGTTACCGCGGTCAGATCCTCTGCATGACCGCGCCGCAGATCGGCAACTACGGCGTCAACCCCGCCGACGTGGAGAGCGCCGGGGTGCAGATGGCGGGGTTCATCGTCCGCGAGGCCAGCCGCATCGCCAGCAACCACACCGCCACCGGCACCCTTTCCGACTACCTGGCGGCCGCCGGCGTGATCGGCCTGGCGGGGATCGACACGCGGGCGCTGGTGCGGCGGCTGCGCATCCGCGGGGCGATGACCGGCGCGGTTTCGACGGAGATTCTCGCCGCGGAGGAGCTCGTGCGGCGGGCGCGGTCGTCGCCGGCCCTCGTGGGGCGCGATCTGGTGGCCGAGGTGATGCCGCGGGAGCGGCGCGAGTGGACGGAGCGGCTCGACGACGACGCCCGACCGTTGCCGCAGCCGACGACCGGCGGGGTCATGCCGGCGCTGGAAGCCCCCGGCGCCGAGAAGCACGTCGTGGCCCTCGACTACGGCATGAAGTGGAACATCGCCCGCCATCTCGCCAGCAGCGGCTGCCGGGTGACGGTGGTCCCGGGGCGGGCCACGGCGGCGGAGGTCCTGGCGCTCGAGCCCGACGGCGTGTTCCTCTCCAACGGCCCGGGCGATCCGGAGGTCTACTGCGTGGACACGGTGCGCGGCCTGCTGGGCCGGGTGCCGATCTTCGGCATCTGCCTCGGCCACCAGCTCCTCGGCCTCGCCTGCGGAGGGAAGACGTTCAAGCTCAAGTTCGGCCACCGGGGCGCCAACCAGCCGGTGCTCGACCGGCTCCGCGACAGGGTGGAGATCACGTCACAGAACCACGGCTTCGCCGTCGACGAGGCGAGCCTGCCGGTCGACGTCGAAGTGACCCACGTCAATCTCAACGACGGCACGGTGGAGGGGCTACGGCACCGCACGCTGCCCGCCTTCTCGGTGCAGTACCACCCGGAGGCCGCCTCCGGTCCGCACGACGCCGCGCACCTCTTCCGCCGATTCCACGACCTGATGGCCTGACGCGGCGAACGCTGCGCCAGTCCCGGGCCTCGCTGATGCCGGGGCAGGACCATGCCGGCATCGCGCGCCCCACGCAAGACCGAGCGCGGGGATCGGCAAACGCTCGACGAGCGTGAGGCCGCCCCGGCCTCAGCGAGGAGACTTTTGCCGTCCCCGAGCGGAGCGCCGCACGATACCGGGATCGGTCGACTCGGCGGTTCACCGCCCGTGATGGCAGCAGTTCCTGCTCGCGGCAGGATAGCCGACTCGCGACGAACTGCCGCCAGTCCCGGGCTCCGCTGATGCCGGGGCAGGACCATGCCGGCACCCCGAGTCCCACGCATGACCGAGCGCGGGGATCGGCAAACGCTCGACGAGCGTGAGGCCGCCCCGGCCTCAGCGAGGAGACTTTTGCCGTCCCCGAACAGCGCGCCGCACGATACCCTGCCCGCGCCGTCGTGGGATCCCGGTGTACCCGTGCGCGAAGATGTGACGACGGCGCAGACTGAACCATCGCGCGACGTGGTACGGGTGTCGGTGCCGTGCCCGCGAGACCTGAAAAAACGTGCGGAAGCGTGCGTTTTTTGACTGCCGGGGAGCGTGTGCCATGGTTGGCGTGGAGCCGGGCAGCATCCCGGATTCCGCCGTCGGGGATTCCGGCGGTCCCAGTCTCTGCCAAGGAGGATCGTGAGATGAGTCGTGCCCGTGCCCTGGGCGGCCTTGCCGTCGCCCTCTGCCTGGCCGTGGGTGCCCTGTCGAGCGACGCGTTCGCCGGCTTCGGTCACCTGCGCCGCCAGCATCTCGACCCCACTTGCGCGGCTCCCGAGCCGGGCTGTGCGGCCGAGGTGCCGATGATGGCGATGGATCCGTCGTGTGCCATCGAGCCCGATTGCGGGCCGATCAGCGTCTGCCCCACCAACCCCTGTATCAAGTACCGGCACAAGCATGCCCACCGGCACCACCATGCCGCCGGCTGCTGCCCCGAGCCGACATGGGAGACGGTCCTCAATCCCTGCAGTCCGGAAACCGGCTGCATGGTGAGCGTGCCGGTCTGCCTGCCCGCCTGCTGCCAGGGCTGCCCCTGCGAGACGAGCCGGTGCACGCTCTTCGGCTGCGGTCTGGTGAAGTACGACTACGGCTGCGGGTGCAGCGTGCACGTCCGCTTCCTGAAGCACGGCGACATCCTCGTGACCTACATCGGCTTCTGACGCCGGGTGGTCGGGATCGTGTCACATGGAAACCCGGTCGGGGTCCCCTGCCCCGGCCGGGTTTTTTGTTTCAGTGCACCCCCTGGCCCGCCAGCCAACGCTCGGCGTCGAGCGCCGACATGCAGCCGGTGCCGGCGGCGGAGATCGCCTGCCGGTAGTAGTCGTCGGCCACGTCGCCGGCGGCGAACACCCCCTCCACGCTCGTCGCCGTGCGGAAGTGCTGCGTCCACACGATGTATTGCTTCGGCGTGAGCGTGAGCTGCCCGTCGAGGAACGCGGTATTGGGGGTGTGGCCGATGGCGAGGAACACGCCGGCGACGTCGAGGCGCGTCTCCCGGGTCGGCTCGGCCGTGCCCACGAGGCGCACCCCGGTCACCCCCTTGGCGTCGTCGCCGAGCACCTCCGCCAGGCCGGTGTTGAAGTGGATCGTGATCTTCGGGTCGTCGTGGGCCCGGTGGGCCATGATCTTCGAGGCCCGCAGCGCGTCACGCCGATGGACCAGGTGCACGCGGCTGGCGAACTTCGTCAGGTACGTCGCCTCCTCGACCGCCGAGTCGCCGCCGCCGACGACCACCAGCTCGCGGTTGCGGAACCGCGGCAGGGCCCCGTCGCACACGGCGCAGGCGCTCACCCCCCGGTTCTTGAAATGCTCCTCGCTCGGCAGGCCGAGCCAGTTGGCGCTGGCGCCGGTGGCCACGATCACGCACTCGGCCCGGACCGTGCCCCCCTCGGCGGGCCAGAGCGTGAACGGCCGCTTGGAGAAATCGACGCGCGCGATGTCGTCGGTCACGATCCGGGTGCCGAAGTTGACCGCCTGCTGGCGCATCAGTTCCATCAGCTCCGGTCCCGTCACCCCCTCGCCGGCGTGCGGGGCCATCAGTTGCCGCCGCGCTACCGGCAGCGCCGAATCGAGGAAGCCACCGAGGTTGCCGTGGGGGAAGCCGGCGAAGTTCTCCACCTCGCTCGTCAGCGCCAACTGCCCCAGGGGGAGCGTGCCGGAGAGCCGGTTCTTCTCGCTGATCGCCCCCTCGTACACCAGGGGCGTGAGCTGCGCCCGGGCGGCGTAGATGGCGGCCGACCAGCCGGCCGGACCACTGCCGATGATGACGAGTTTTTCGTGGCGATCGGGCGCTGCGGTCATGGGGTGGGTGATCCTGGGGCGGGAGCGGG
>RFRL01000138.1 GCA_009924545.1 Planctomycetia bacterium
CCCCTCCAGATCCATCCCCCGGCCGACGATCCGCGCCGGCCGACCGGAGACGATGGCCCGGGCATCGGGGCGCAGGGCCCGCGAGATCTGCATCTGATCACCGGTGATCTCCATGGTGGCCGCGGCCGGCGTGGCGCCGCCGGGATCCTCCTCGGTGAGCCGCACCTGGCCTTCGAGCGACAGTTCCTCCACTTCGGCGTCACGGCCCGCCAGGCGCACCTGCCCGCGGACGAGCGCCCCCACGGCGATCACGCGCCCCCGGGGGGGCACCGCCGGCGCGGCCGCGTGCGGAGCCCGATCGGCCGATGGTGCCCCCCCGAGGGCGCGTGATCGCCGTGGGGGCGCTTGTCCGTGGGCAGGTGCGCTTGGCGGGCCGCGACGCCGAGGTGGAGGAACTGTCGCTCGAGGGGCAGGTGCGGCTCACAGAGGAGGATCCCGGTGGCGTTACACCGGCCCCGGCCGCCATGGAGATCACCGGCGGATCAGATGCAGATCTCGCGGGCCCTGCGCCCCGATGCCCGGGCCATCGTCTCCGGTCGGCCGGCGCGGATCGTCGGCCGGGGGATGGATCTGGAGGGGCCGCTGGTGGAGTTCGACCGCGGTGCCAACCGGGTGACGGTGGATGGCGCCGGTCGGCTCGGGCTGCCGCTGGAGCAGGGGATGGCGGGGCTCGACGCCCTCTCCATGACCGGTGCGACGGCGCCCCCACCCGCTGCCGGTCCCTCCACGCTCGACGTCCGCTGGCAGGGGCGCCTCGATTTCGACGGCCGCACCGCCCGGTTCGTCGACAAGGTGCAGACGGTCAGCGGCGGCACCCGGCTCGACGCCGGGATCCTCGACGTCACCCTCACCCGCCCGATCGACTTCGGGAGCCTGTCGGGGCCGGCCCCCGCCGGTCCCCGCGCCGACGTGGCGCGAATCGCCTGTGGCAACGGCGTGCGCATCGAGAGCGAATCGGCGGGCCGCGACGGTGGTCGGTCGGTGGAGCGGATCTTCGTGCGCGATCTCGTCCTCGACCGGGGTACCGGCGACGTGCTGGGGACCGGTCCCGGCCGGCTGACGAGCACACGGTTCGGTCAGCTCCCCGCCTTCGCGCCCCCGGCCGGGCCACCGGGGAGCGCCCCGCCGGCACCCGTGCCGGCCGCCACCACCACGGCGCGGCTCACCTACCTGGGGGTCGATTTCCAGCGCGGCCTGCGCGGCAATCTCCAGCGCCGGTCGCTCGAGTTCCACCAGCGCGTGCAGGCGATCTGGGGACCGGTCGCCGCCTGGGACGACGCCCTCGACCCGCATGCCGCGGCCGGACTGCCGCCGGGGGCGGTGAGCGTCGCCAGCGATGCCCTGGGGATCGGCCAATCGCCCCCGCAGCCCGGGCAAAGCCGCTCGGCACTGGAGTTGGTGGCGGCGGGCAACGTCATGGTGGAGGGAGAATCGTTCACCGCGCGGAGTGCCCGCCTGTCGTGGAGCGAGGCGAAGGACCTGCTCGTCTTCGAGGGGGACGGTCGCAGCGATGCCCAGCTCTACCGGCAACTCCGGGTGGGCGCCCCGACGTCGAGTGCCTCGGCCGGCAAGATCCTCTACTGGCGCTCCCTCAACCGCGTCGACATCGACGATGCCCGCTACCTCGACTTCGACCAGCTCGCCCCGGGGGGTGGCCTCGATCGGTTGCCGGGCCTGCCGGCGGCGGCCCGGCCGGCAACGCCGCCGCGGTGAGCCGCGTCAGGCGATGCGCCGGGCCTCGGCATCGAGGGCCGTGGTGACGAAGCCGATGGCCTCGGGGGCGACGGTGTCGTAGTAGGCCGGGCCGTGGCCGCCACCACGGCGGTCGAGGAGGGCCACGTGCGGGATCCCCAGTGCCGCCAACTTGCCGTGCAGCCTGGCCGCCCCGTCATGCCACTGGTGGTCGGCCGGGTCGCTGGCGAACCACTGGTGGCGGGGCCAATGGAGCGGATGCACGTGGAGGATGGCGGTTTCCTGCCGGGCCCGCTCGACGTCGTCGAACAGCGTCCACAGCGAGGCGAACAGGTCGCCGTCAGGGAGCCGCCCGACGTCGCGCATGGCGAGGTGGAAGTCGATGGCCGGGGCGATGGCGGCGGCCACCGGAAACACCTGCGGATGGCGGTAGGCGAGGCGCAGCGCCCCCTGCCCCCCCATGCTCGTGCCCACCAGGGCGATGCCAGGAGGGGCCACGCCGAAGCGGCGCCGCAGTTCCGCCACGATCGTTCCGGTGACGAAGCGCTCCGGCGTCACGGCCGTGTCGAAGGCGGGCACGATCCGGTCGAGCCACCACGAGCGGCCCGCGCGCGGCGCGATGGCCCGGAGCCCGGCCGCCTCCACCGCGCGGCACAGGCCGGTCGATTCCTGGAGCGTGCGCTCGCGGACCCCGTGGAGGTAGACCAGCGCCCGCCCCGGCGCCGCGTGCGGCGGATCGAACAGCTCACAGGCGTGGCCGTCGACCTCGATCCACGACCAGTGCGGGCGGCAGGGGGCGCGGGTGTGCATGGGGAAACGCCGGGGTTCGCCGCCCCACGACGGGGGCCACGGTTCCCGTTGTAGGCGGCCGCTGCCGCGGAGACCATAATTCCCGCAGTTGCCAACGGTCATCATGCACACCCTCCTCACCGCCGACGAGCTCGCTGCCGGGATCGACCGTCTCGCCGCGGCGGTGCGGGCCGACGCCTCCCAACCCGGTGCCCGGCCGCTGTGGGTGATCGGCGTCCTCACCGGGAGCCTGATGGTGGTGGCCGACCTGATCCGCCGCCTCGAGGGTCCGGTGCGGGTGAGCATGGTGGGGGCCAGCAGCTACCGGGGCACCGCTACCACGCCGGGTCGACTCGATCTCCGCCTCGACCTCCTCCCCGATCTCACCGGACAGGACGTGCTGGTCGTCGACGACATCTTCGACACCGGCCACACGCTCGAGGCCCTCGTGGTTGAACTGGGGCGCCGCGGTGCCGCCCGGGTGCGGTCGCTGGTGCTCTTGCGGAAGACCGGGCGGTCGGAAGTGGCGATCGAGCCCGATTTCGTCGGCTTCGACATTCCCGACGTGTTCGTGGTCGGGTATGGTCTCGACTTCGACGGCGCGTGGCGGCACCTGTCGCACGTCGCGGCGCTCGATCCCTCCGACATCGTCGCGGCCCGCCATGGCCCAGCCGCCGTCCCGGTCGATCCTCCTGGTGACGCGCGGCCTTGATCGGGTCGGCACGGGCAGCCAGGTCGAACTGGCGGCCGTGGCCCTCGCCGCCGCCGGCTGGCGCGTGGGCGTGGCGGTGACCAGCGGCGGCGGGCATCTCCCCGGCCACATGGCCCGTGCCGGCATCGACGTGTGGCGCCTCGCCCACCGGCCCCGCCCCGATTGGGCGGCCACGGTGGCCCTCGCCGGGCGCCTCCGTGCCACCCGGCCGCAGGTGGTGCTCGCGTGGGGCCGCGGCCAGGTGCAGCTCGCCGCCGCCGCCCTCGCGACGGTGCCCGGACCACGCTTCGTCGCCGCACTCGCCCTGCCCCCGCGGGGAGCGGCCGACCGGCTCGCCCTCCGCCGCGCCGACCGGGTGGTCGCGTCCGCCCCCGCCGTGGCCGCAGCCGTCGCGGCCGGCGGGGTGCCGACTGGCCGGATCGACACGGTCCTCCCCGGGAGCCCGGCCCCGGCACCGCGGCACCTCGACCGCGTGGCGCTGGCGGCGCGGCTGGGGCTCGATCCGGCGCAGCTCTGGACGCTGTGTGTGGCCCCCCTCGAGCCGGCCACGGCTTTGTCGCGACTCGTGTGGGCCATCGACCAGTTGGGCGTGGTGCACCGCGGCCTCGATCACTTGCTCGTCGGCTCCGGTCCGCTCGCGGCGCGGCTGGCGCGCCGCGCGCGGGCCCAGCGGATCGCCGACAGGTTCACGGTGGTGCCCGACCTCGAGCCGATCGGCGACCTCCTCGCCGAGGTGCGGCTGGTGTGGCAGTCGGGCGCGGTGGCCCACGGCGGGGCGCTGGTCGACGCGCTGGCCCACGGCGTGCCGCTGGTGGCGGTGGAGAGCATCGCGGCCCGGCAGGCGATCGACGACGGGGTCAATGGCCGGGTCGTGCCGGCCGATCCGGAGAGCGAGTTCCCCCGGCGGGCGTGCGGGATCCTCGAGGACCCCGTGACCGCGGCCCGGTACGGCGCGGCGGGGCGCCTCCGCGCGGCGACGCACTTCGATCCCCGGACCGCCGCCGCGGGTTACGTGGCGGCGGTGGAGCGGGCGAGCGCGTGAGGCGGGCGGCGCGCTGCCGGGCCGCGTCGCCGCGGGCCCCGTCAGGGCAGCTCGCCGCGGAGCTGGTAGATCCACGTCAGCGCCGTGTTCATGAGCTGCTCGCCGGCACCGACGGCGGCGGGGGCGACCTGCGGATCGGCGCCGTAGCCCCCTTCCGCCGCCGCTTCGATCGTGGGGAAGTATTGGTGGTAGCCGTTGGCGTAGCCGAAGAACATCAGGTGGTCGACGCGGGCACGCTCGCGCAGCCGTAGGCCGTGCTGGCAGAAGAACTCCCCCGAGCCGCCCACCAGGGCGATCGAGTCGTCGAGCACCGCCACGGTGAGGCGGGGCCGGATCCCCTCGGCATATTCCGCCACGAAGCCGTTGACCAGTTCGGGGAAAAAGGCGAGCCCGTAGGCGGCCACGATGAGCGGGTTGCGGAAGTCGACGCGCGACGCGAACGGGAACCGTTCCTCGCGCACGGCCAGCGTCGGCGCCTCGATGCGCTTCGGCTCCAGTTCCTTCGCCAGCGCCACCGCGGCCCGGCCCAGGGCCCTGCCGAACGCCACGTGGTCGCCGTGGCCGCTGCGGTCGGTGGACAGGTCGCCCGACGCCCCCTGCATGAACACCGCCTGCCCACCCCACTCCTCGGCGACCGCCGCCCGCAGGGCCCCGACATAGTCGGCGGAGAACTTCAGCGTCTCGGAGGGGATGCTCGTGGGATGGGCGGTGAAGTTGACCAGCAGTGCCAGGGGCTTGCCGGTGTCGGCCTCGTCGAAACGGAGGACACCGAGGGTGCGGTCGACCGGGACCGGTTCGATCTTCGAGTGGCGGTTGCGGTTGAAGCCCTCGAGCTGGGTCGACCCGGCGGCGATCGTGGCGGGGCGCAGCGCCCCGTTCGCTGCCAAGATCGCGCTCACGATGCCATCTTCGAGCTGCTTGCCATAGCGGATGGCCGCCTCGAAACGGCCCCGCCCCCGGCCGGGATCGTCGGTGAGCTCCACCACCGGCCCGTGGTGGGTGTGCGAGCCGGCGATGAACGACCAGCCGATGCCCGCTGCGGTGCGGATCCGCTCCCGGATTCGCACAAGCGCCGCTTCGGTCGGCGAGCGGCCCAGGTCGAGGCCGACGATGGCGAGCTTCTCGTCGCCGGCGGCGATGACGATGGCGGTGGCCCGGAGGGGGTCGAGGGTGCCGGTGGAGAGGGCGGCGTGGCGGTCGCCGTATCCCCACATCGGCACCGGTTCGGTGGGGGTGATGTCGGCGCTGCCGGCCCCGACGAGGAATTCGCCGCGGGCGGGCCGCGCCGCCGTCGCGCCGAGGAAGACGCCGAGGAAGACGCCGAGGAGCGAGAGCCGGTTCATGCGCGGGGCTCCGGGAGGGAGGGACATGCGTCAGGACCCGTCCCGGTGTGGGGAAAGGGACCAGGCTATGGATGGAGAGCGACATCCGGCGCTCCGGTGGGGGACGCGGGGGAATGTACCGGATGGCCCCCCCACAGGTGCAGGGAGCGCCCGGCGGCCCCGTCGGCCCGGATGGTCCCGGTGTACAGGGGATGACGTGGCCTTCACGGGGTCACCACGTCGAGGCCGGGAGGCGCGAGCCGGGCGAAGTCGGCCGTGTTGTAGGTGATGATCCGGTCACAGCGCGCCTTCTCGGCGCAGCGCACGTGAAGGGCGTCGTAGACCGCGCCGCTGTGCAGACCGAGCGCCGCCACGCGGGCCATGGCCGCCTTGTAGTCGGCCGCGGAGAGCGGCACGACGTCGAGATGCCGGAAAAAATTCTCCTCGATGAGCCGGGCGGCTTCGGCGGGCTGGATCCGTCGCGGCAGCGGCAGGGCCGTGAGCGTGGCATAGCATTCGGCGAGCGCGTGCGTCGAGCAGATGGCCTGCGCTGCTCCGCGACGTGGCAACGCGAGCCGGCGGTAGCAAGCCAGCGCGGTCGCGTGATTCGGCAACTGGTCGATGACCGCCGTCACGAGCGCCGAGGTGTCGAACAAGGCCTTCATGCCCGGCCTTCATCCTCGCGCCCGGCCGATCTGCCTGGCCCGCGACTCCCGCTCCTGCCGGACGAAAGCCGCGATGTCGAGATCGGCCGGGCGGGACCCATGGTGGACGAGGACGCCTTCCCTGTCGACGAGCGTCGGGCCGCGGTCGACCGGGCGGATGACGATGCCGTCGCTCGTCGGCTCGATCTCCAGTTCGCTTCCCGGGGCGAGGTGAAACCGCTCGCGGAGCGGCTTGGGCACGACGAGCCGGCCAGCCATGTCAATGGTAGTTTTCATACCAGAATGGTATTGCCATTGGCATCAAGGGGCAAGCCGGAAGACGCCCGGCCGCCACACGCGCCGCTGGCCGCGTCGCGGCCGACCCGCGGGCTGGGCCCCCACAGGTGCAGGGAGCGCCGCGGCCGGCCAAGCGGTCGGCTGCCGTTTCACTCCGCCACGAGGGCCCTGCCCGGCGTGGCGTCGCGGAGGTGACCCTCCTCGGCCACCAGCCGGCCCGCCTTGTAGACGCGCGCCGGCACGGCGAACATCGCCTCCAGGTCGGCCCCGGGGCGGTAGAGGGTGATGTCGGCGTCGGCGCCGACGCCCAGATGACCCTTGTGCGGCAGGCCGGCGATCCGCGCCGGGGCGGCCCGGGTGACGATGCACAGTTCTTGGAGCGAATACTCGCGGTCGATGCCGGCGAGCGGACTACGGCTGCGGACCGCGGGGTGGATCCGCTCCAGCGCCGCACGGCGGAAGGGGGCGTCACCGAGGAGGCGCATGAGGAGCGGGTAGGCGGTGAAGCTCGCGCCGTTGGGATGGTCGGTGGTGAGGGCGATCCGCCACGGGTCGGCGACGGTGAGGAACCACTCCAGGCCGATCGCCCACTGCCAGGCGTGCACCAGGCTCGTCTCCCGGTAACGGATCGGGAGCACGCCGCAACCGCCGGAGAGATGCTGGTCGTGCGACATCCAGGGCATGCCGGTGGCGTGGGCGAGATGCTCCGCCGCCGCCGAGTCGCCCGTCATCGCCACCGTGTCGCCGAACAGCACCTGGCCGACGTCGAGGGTCAGGCCCGGATGGGCGTCGAACCATTCCACGAGCGTGGCCACGCCGGAGCCGAAACTCCCCTCGTCGAGGTCGCCGCCGGTGTAGCTGTGGAACTGGACGTGGGCCAGGTGCGCCGGATGGCCGTCGAGGGTGCGCATCGTCTCCAGGAGCGTGCGCCAGTTGCCGGGAAGACCGAGGTTGGCGGTGTGGACGTGGAGCGGATGGGGCAGGCCGATCGTCTGCACGCCACGCGCCAGGCGCTCGAGCAGGCGGCGCGGCGAGAGCGTCGAGCCGGGGAGGGTGGTGTCGAGGTCGTGCTGGTCGCCCCGGCGGCCGTACTTCCAGAACACCGGACCGCCGGGATTGGCGACCTTCACCCCCCAGCCGCCACCGGCGCCGACCTTCCCGCGCAGCAAGCGCGCCGTCGCCGCCGCGTCGTCGGCATCGAGGGCGGCGAGGACGTCGGCATCGTCGGCGGCCAGCAGGTAGATCCCCCGGTCGAGCACCGGCATCTCGGCCAGTTCGCGGTGGGCCAGCGCCGCGGCACCGGTGGCGATCGCGGCGTCGAACACGGTGGTGTAGCCGAGGGCGGCATACAAGGCACCGGTGGCATGGATCGTGGGCACCGCCGCCGGGCGGCCGGGCGCAGCCGGCGGCGCGATCCGCCGGCCGGCCGCCACCTTCGGGCCGGCGACGTGGCTGTGGAGATCGACTCCGCCGGGCATCACCACCAGGCCCGCCGCATCGACGCGGCGCCATCCGCTCTCGGTGTCCGGCGCCGCGACGATCCGGCCCCCGTCGATCCAGATGTCGGCCACCACGCCGTCGCGATCGTGGGCCGGGTCGTGGATCGTGCCGCCGGCGAGGACGAAGCGGTCGCTGCTCATCGCCGCGCCTCCGGGCTTTCGGCCAGCGCCGCCGCCAGGGAGCGGAGGACGTTTTCCAGGCGCTGGTCCGCCGCGGCCGGATGTCGACCGGGCACGTGCACCAGGCGGCCATCGCCGCGGAGCCATTCGCCGGGGTCGTCGAGCGGTGCGGCGGTGGGCAGATGGATCCCCCGGGAACAGGACGGTTCCGGACCCACCGCCACGCAGGCAAGGCGCCCTCCGGCCGCGTGGAGGGCCGCGGCGACGGCGGGCCGGGGCCGACCGACGACGAGCACCGCGTCGACCTCCCCGCGGGTGATGAGACGCAGGGCGTCGGCTTCGGTGGGCCGGAAGGTGCCACCGCAGCGGTCGGCACGGGCGATGGCGCCGGGGCCCCCGTAGCGCCACGTGCTCACGGCGGCCACGCCCGCGGCGTTGCCACTGGCGGTGCCGACGCCACCCGGGAGCGGCACCGCGAACGCCGGCCGGCGGTGGGCCTCGGCCCGGACCCACTCCGCCAGCGCCCACTCGGCCACGCCGCTGCCGGCCGGGCGCTCCACGGTGACGACTCCCAGGCAGGTGGCCGCCGCGACGGCGCCACCCACGTGCGCCACCGCCGTGGCGAGGTCGCCCGCGGGGAGGGGAAACACGACGCCCCGGGCCTGCGCCGTGAGCCAGCGCAGCGCCGTCACCTCGTCGGCCGGGGGGATGGCGATCGCTCCGGCCACCGCTCCCTGTCCGACCGCGATCACGCGGGCCCGCGGCGCGAGGAAACGCTCGAAAAAGCGCGGATGGCTCGTCGCCGGGTCGGCGAACCAGACCACCACCACGTCGGCGCGGTCGCGCAGGTCCTCGAAGGCCGCGGTCACCTCGCCGCTGCGCGCGATCGTCGGGCCGGAGGCGAGGGCCACGGCCGGATCTCCGGCGTCGATGGCCGCCCCGAGGAATTCGGCGATGTCGCCGGCCGCGGCGAGCGCCCCGAGCGTGGCCTCCCCCAGCCCGGTGACGAGCACGCGCCGCGCCGTGCCGAGGAGCGTCGCCGCGGCGGCGAGCGCCGCCGTGGGGGCAAGCGCCATGCCGTCACGCGACGGCGACAGATCGGGCACCGGGGCGAGTATGGCCTGCCGGCCGGGGAGGCAGGCGAGCGTCGCCGCCGGCAGGTCGATGTCGGCGCAGAGGAGCGGGCAGGCGGTGCACACCGCACCACCTGCCCGCGCCCGCTTGGCCGCCGGATCGTTCACGACTTCTTCGGCACCACCCAAATGTTACGGAACCGGACGGGGTTGCCGTGGTTCTGCAGGTGGAGGGGGCCGGTCCCCTTGATCGCGCCCGGGCCACCGGGGGTGACCTTGGGCACCGCCACGTTGTCGTGGATCACGACGCCGTTGTGCTTGACGGTCATCCGTGCGGGTTGCACCTGCGTCTCGCCGTCGAACTTCGGGGCGGTGAAGTCGATGTCGTAGGTCTGCCACTGGAGCGGCGGGAGGCACATGTTCACCGCCGGTGCGGCCACCGAGTAGATGCCGCCGCACTCGTTGTTCTCACCGTTGAGCCCGAAGCTGTCGAGGACCTGGACCTCGTAGGCCCCCTGGAGGTAGACGCCGCTGTTGGCCCGACCCTGCCCGCGGTCCTTGGGCTGGTAGGGGAGGAGGAACTCGACGTGCCACGTGGAGTCGCCGAAGGCGTCCTTGGAAGTGGTGCCCTCCATGAGGAGCCCGTCGGGGGAGAGGCGGCCGTCGGCGAACTTCTCCGCCGACTTGCCGTCGAACAGGACGACGGCCCCGGCGGGGGGCGCGGTACCGAGCGTGGGGCTCTTGCGGGTCGTCTTCGTCAGTTTGGCCGCCGCCTTGCCGTCGGGGCCGAGGACCGCGATCTCGGTTCCCCGGATCTCCGACTTGTAGATCTGGCCGTCGTCGTTGCGGACTTCCAGCTTCACCACTGCGTCGGCACCACTCCCTTCGCGGGTGCCGGTGCCCGTGATCTTCGTGGGGGGCGCCCAGCCCGCGCCCGGCAGGCCACCCGGATAGGCGACGACGTCGAACTTGCCATCACCCAGCGCGACCACGTGCACACCCACCGTGAGCGGGTTGCCGTCCACGGGCACTTCGCCGACGTACTCCCCCTGGAAGGCGAAGTCGTCGTCGGTCTTCGCCGCGTCGGTGTAGGCGGGGTTGGCGGCGGAGGCGATCCCGATGGCGGGAAGCATCAGGGCGACGGCGAGCATGCCGCGCCGCAGGAAGGAGTCGTGCATGACGAATGTCTCCGGGAAAAAGAGGTGCAGGAGGGGGCAGTATGCCCTCCCCTCCCGGCTCCCGGCAATCGCCCGAACGCGGGCCTCACGGTCGCGACACACAGCCGGTCGGCCACCCTGCCCGGCAGCCGTCAGGCCCGCGAGGCCTCGGGCCGGGCGAACACCAGCCGTCCGGCCGTGGTCTGCAGGGTGCTCGTCACGCTCACCGGCACGGTGCGGCCGATCTGGTCGCGGCTTCCCTCGACCACCACCATCGTCCCGTCCTCGAGGTAGCCCACCGCCTGCCCGGCCTCTTCGCCCGGTTTCACCAGCCGCACGTGGAAGGTATCGCCCGGCACGTAGGTCGGCTTGAGGGCCATCGCCACGTCGTTGATGTTGACCGACTGCACGCTGCGCAGCGCCGCGATCTTCACCAGGTTGGGATCGTTGGTGACGATCCGGCCGCCGAGCCGCCGGGCCATGGCCACCGCCCGGGCGTCGTCGGAGCCCTCGGCGGCGGTCTCGTTGTCGGGGGGGAGCACCTCCACGTCGATCGATTCCCGGGCCCGCAGCCGGGTGAGGATGTCGAGGCCGCGCCGGCCGCGCAGACGGCGCTGCTTGTCGGTGCTCTCGGCGGCGCTTTGCAACTCGTCGACCACGAACGACGGCACCACGAACCGGCTCTCGAACACCCCCGCCTCGGCCAGGTCGGCGATCCGGCCGTCGATGATCGCCGAGGCATCGAGGAGGTTCGGCCGCATCCCCTGCACGTCGCGGGCGAACTCCACGTAGGGGATGAGGAAGCGGAAGTCGTTCCGCGTCTGGAGCAGGAGGCTGACGCAGAAGTAACAGAGGATCATCCCCAGCACCAGCGGCAGCCAGTCGACCACCGGCCAGCGGTTGGGGCCGGTGGGGAGGATCGGCGTCAGGGCGAGGATCGCGACGTAGGTGAGGAAGATCCCCACGAGCATCCCGAAGTAGACGGCGGTGATGACCGTCAGGTCCTTGCGCTTCATCCGGGTGTCGATGCCGATGACACCGGCGGGGATGGCGATCATCGCCAGGAGCACCGCCCACGGCACCCACGACGGGGCCGTCCGCATCCCCTCGGAGCCGAACATGAGGACGGCGATCCCCAGCGACACCATCACGAACAGGCCGCGGAGCACGATGAGGGCCATGGGGATTTCCGCCGGGCGATCGAGGTGGGTGCGCGTCACGGGAGGGCCGTCAGTCTACCATCGGTCCGATCCCCCTGAAGGGGGTTGCAACCTGTGCCGTGCAGCCGTTGGAGCGGCCCTTGAACGGGCCTTGTCGGCGGGTGGCACGTGCCCGGTCGCCCGGTGTCACGCGTCGCC
>RFRL01000139.1 GCA_009924545.1 Planctomycetia bacterium
AGTCGTGGTTCTGGCATTCGCCGCCCTCGCCGGCGGTGGCTTCGCCGCTGCGCAGACCGTGCCCCTGCCGGCACCGGCGCCCTCGTCGCTCGACCGCATCGCCCAGGGATCCACGTTCGGTGCGCCCCTGGCCCCGCCCCCCGCCACATGGGATGCATACGGTCCCCAAGCCGGCCAGTGGATGCCGGCGACGCCATCCAGCGGGATGCCCGCGCCGTCCGCCCTCGGCGGCCAGCCGGGGTATCCGGGGTGGCAGCCGGGCAGCCCGTCGCTGGTCCCCACGCAGGGCACCGGTGGCACGCCGTCGTCGCTCTTTCCCCAGGGGTTGTCCACCCAGAACCCGACGATGCAGCAGACGATGCGCGTCTTCCAGGGGGTGCGCGGCAGCTGGGCCTATCTCTTCGGCGACGGCAACGGCACGAGCGTCGGGGTCAACGAGTTCGACACCACCGCCACGTTCGCCATCCCGTTCTTCTACCACTCGCAGGCCAATCTCAATCACGCCCCGCTGCTGGTCACGCCGGGCTTCGGCCTGCAGCTGTGGAACGGTCCCGAGACCAGCCCCACGATGCTCGCCGATCTGCCCCCGAGCACCTACGACGTGTTCGTGGACGCCGCGTGGAATCCCCAGTTCACCCCGCTGTTCGGCGCCGAGCTCGGCATCCGGGTCGGGATCTTCACCAACTGGGACGTCCTCGTGTGGGACAGCTGGCGCATCATGGGGCGGGCCATCGGCACCCTCCAGCTCACCCCGACCATGCAAGGCAAGGCGGGCATCGTCTATCTCGACCGCAACCAGGTGAAGATCCTCCCGGCCGTGGGCCTCACCTGGGTGCCCGACGCCAACAGCCGCTACGACATCTTCTTCCCGGCGCCCAAGGCGGCGCGGCGCTTCGCCGATCTCGGGCGGCACTCGCTGTGGGGCTTCGTGGCCGGTGAGTACGGGGGCGGCGCCTGGACCTTCCGGCGCGACACCGGGCAGATCTCCCCCTTCGACTACAACGACATCCGCATCTCGGTGGGCACCGAATGGGTGCCGAAGGCGCCGCTGGGGCTGGCCGGCAGCTTCGAGGTGGGCTACGTCTTCTACCGGCAGTTGTTCTACGTCGATGGTCCGCCGCAGATCCAGGATCTGCCCGACACGCTCATGCTGCGACTGGGGCTGGCCTACTGATGCCCGCGGGAGCCAGCGCCGTGAGACCACTGACGAAACACGCGGCACGGCCGAGCCGGTGGCGATCGGTGTCGCGACGCGCGGCGGGAGCGCTGGCCGCTGGCATGTGCCTCACGGCCGCGGCGGGGTTGTGCCCCGCGGCCGACAGTATCCCGGAGCCGGCCGGCCTCGATCCGCCGGCGGAGGTCGCCGTGACGCCGCTCCCGCCGGTCGATGCGGGGGTCGACGATGCTGGCGGGTACGATGCCGGCGGCGATGATGCCGGCGTCGATACCGGGTTCTTCAGCCGCATCCGTTTGGCGGCCCTGGGCGACCCGCAGGATCTCACCGAGCCGCTCCTCCCCGACGACCTCGCCCCACCGGGCCAGCCGCGGCAGGAGTTCGAGCCACCCGCTGGCCGCAAGCTCCCCCCGGGGGCGAAGCCGGGCATGCTCCAACAGGCGCTCTACCAGGCCACGGAACTGCCCAAGCTGGGCGGCGCGGGCCTCGGCCTGACGACACTCGAGAAAACGATCACGCTCGGGCTCCCCGCCCCCACGGTCGATTCGCCGCTGTTGATCACCCCCGGGTTCGTCGGCACGCTCGTCGACGCCCCGGCGGGCGCCGACATCCCCGGCGAGCTCTACGAGGGGTACCTGCAGGCGCGGTGGCTGCGGAAGGTGGGGCAGCGGTTGGGGGTCGACCTGGCGGTGTCACCGGGCTGGTACAGCGACTTCCACAACGACTCGGCGCAGGCGCTGCGGATCACCGGCCACGGCTTCGGGGCCTGGGAGGCCAGCGAGGATCTGCGTGTCGTGGCCGGGGTGATTTACCTCGACCGCTACGACGTCAACCTCCTTCCCGCCGGCGGCCTCCTCTGGACCCCGGCCGATGACCGGCGCTTCGAGCTCATTTTCCCGCGTCCCCGGCTCGCCTGGCGCGTCGCCGAACGCCCCCGGGCGAGCCACTGGGTTTATGTCGCCGCCGAGTTCGGCGGCAACCAGTGGGCGATGCAGTCGAACACGGGCCACGACCAGATCATCGTCATCCGCGACTACCGCCTCCTCGCCGGCTGGGAGCGCCGGCCGGCGAACCTCGGCCTGTCGTGGCGTTTCGAGACCGGCTGGGTGACAGGACGCAGCGTGGAATATTACCTCTCCGACCAGCCCTGGCTGTATCCCTCCGACACGTTCCTGGTGCGCGGCGGGGTGTGGTATTGAGGTGGCCGGTCAGTGCCCGAGCAGCCCGCGCCCGATCTCGACGCCGTCGATCGACAGCAGGTGATCGTCCGCCAGCCACGGCCGGCACGCGAGGGGCCGCCGCGCCCCGAGATCGGCCTCCAGCGGCAGGCTGCCGGCGACGGTCAGCCGCGTGCCCGCCCGCAGCGCGGTCACCTGGCGGGCGGCAAACGCGCCACGCCATGCCGCGCTGCCGTCGTCATCGTCACCCTCGTGGAGCTCCACGTCGAGGATCAGGAGCATCGCCCCCGGTCCGGTGGCCACCAGGGGAAACTCCGCCGACAACCGCCGGGCGCTGAAAGCCACCCCGTCGTCCACCACACGGAACCGCGTCGGCGCGCGGTCGCAGCCCGCCGGCACCACGCTCCGCACGGCGAGCACCGCCCCCCCACGGGCCACGAACACCAGCGCATCGCCCGGGAGCACGGCGCCGGCGGCGAGGGGCCCCCGCTCGTCGCTCACGACGGCGTCGGCCGGCACCACCAGGTGCGCCGCGATCTCCCGCTCGTCCCCCTCCAGGCGGTGTGCCGCGTCGACGGGATCGAGATGCCACGCCGCGGTGACGCGCGGGCCATCCTGTGAACTGACGAGGAACGGGCGCAGATGCCGCGGCTTGCGGTGGCCGTCGCCCCCCACGGCGCGGCGCCGGCCGTAGGGATCGCCATGGCCGTCGATGACGAGTGTCACGTTGGTGGTCGTCATGCCCCCGCCGAGGTTGACGACCAGCGCCTTGTCCTCCGCGCCGCGCGTCTCGCCGGCGATGCCGATGCTGCCGCTGCGGCCGACATGGTCGGTGGCGCGCTGCCAGGGCTGGCTCCCGCACCGCTCCACGACCATCCGGGGCACGCGCGTCCGCACCGCCAGATCGAGTCCGGGTGGCAGCGGCCAGTGGCAGGCGCGGCGGAACGCCATGAGCGGCGCAGGGTCAACGCCGGGGAGCCAGCCGGCGGTGTCGGTGGCCGGCAGCGGCGCGATCCAGCCGACGGCGGCGACGTGCTCGTCGAGCAGGCCCCGGCCGCGGAGCCAGTCGGTGTCGCGCGCGTGCGGGCCGGAGAGCCGTCCCGACGGCTCGTACCAGTGCGCGGCAATCGTGGTCCACAGGTAGGCCAGCACCGCGGCGGCCTCGGCACGCACGGCGGGCGCAGCCGCCCGGGAGGCGATCAGCCCGAGGCTGTCGAGATCGACACCGTAGTAGCTCGGGCAGAGCGACTCGGTGATCCCGCGCTGCCGGGTGAAGGCGAGCCACTCGGCCCACGCCGCCTTCCCCTCCGCTTCCGCCGCGGAATCGCCGAGCCGCCCCAGGGCGAGCAGGTTCCAGGTCCGCATGAGCACGATGTTGGTGTGGCCGGGCGCCACCCGGTGACGGCGGATTGCCGGTAGGGCATCACGGTGGAGGAGGGCGAGCCGTTCCCGCGCCGCCGGGGAGAGCGCGGCGGCATGGTCGAGGGCCAAGACGCTCGACAACTGCACGGCGAACTCCACGGCGTTCTCGTCGGTGACAGCCGCGTCGCCGAGCCGCCAGCGGAAGTTGCCCCGGTGGGGGCTGTCGGCGGCGAGCTCCTGCATGGAGCGGGCGCAGAACAGGGCGTCGTCGACCAGCGCCGGGTCATGGCCGATGCCCGCCGCCTCGAGCGCCAGGCGGAGCACGCCGCGGATGCCGAGCGTGTCGCTGCGGCTGCGCAGCGTCGCCGCGAGCGCCTCCAGTGCGGCCGCGGGTCCCTCCGCGGCGCCGGCCGGGACGCAAGACGCGCACCACCCGAGGATCGCCGCCCAGACCGACAAGCGCCAGACCACCAGCAGCCCCCACCGCCACCGGTCGCGCGCCATCAGCCACAGTTCCCGCAGCGCCCCTTGAGGAGCACGTCGGTGACGCTGTGGATCCCGGAACGCGGCGCGGCGTGCTCCACCGGACGCTCGGCCCCCAGCCGGGGCCGCCCGCCCCGCAGCTCACCCGAGCGGGCTTCGACGCTCCGCTCCGGGGTCTTGGGGGTGATGGCCACGTTCACATCGTCGAGACACGACACCTCGCCACACGCGGTGCAGACGAAATGCGGGTGGTCGAGGGCCCGTTTCCCGTCCCGGCCGACACGGCGCACTTCGAACCGCCAGACGTGGTCCCCCAATTCGATCCGCGACACGAGCCCGACATCGGTCAGTTCGGTGAGGTTGCGGTAGATCGTGGCCCGGTCGAACCCGGTGTTCGCCAGGGCCAGCGACACCTCGGCATGGGTCTCCGGACCGGTCGCCTCCATCAGGTGCTGGAGCACGGCGAGGCGCGCCGGGGTGCAGCGCAGGCCGAGCGCCCGGATGGACTGCTTCAAAGACTCGACGGTGGGGAGGGGTTCGCGTGCCATGGCTCACACGATTCTATCAAGGCCCGGGCGTTCCCCCGAACCGATCCGCCGGCGTAGGGGACATGCCCGGACGCTCATGCCTTCCCCGGCCCCGATCGCGCCGTCGCAGCCAGCACGCCGAGGATCCCGCGCCCGAAGTCGGGCAGATCGGCGGGGCGACGGCTGGTGACGTGATGGCGATCGACGACCACCGCGGCATCCTCCCAGACGGCGCCGGCGTTGATCAGATCGTCCTTGATGCCGGGGCTGCCCGTCACGCGGACGCCACGGTAGACGCCGGCTGACGCCGGGATCCATCCGCCATGGCAGATCGCGGCGATGAGCTTGCCGGCAACGTCAAAACCGCGCACGAGTCCGAGAACGTGGGGATCCCGGCGGAGAAGATCGGGCATCCATCCGCCGGGGATCACCACCCCATGGAAATCAGTCACCTCCATGTCGGCCACGGCCGCGTCGCTGGTGCAAGGGTAGCCGTGCTTTCCGGCATACGTGTGCCCGGCCACCGGGCCGGCGACCGTGACATGGACACCCGCCTCTTCCAGGCGAAGGCGCGGGTACCACAGCTCCAAGTCCTCATAATCTTTTCCCACGAGGCAGAGAATCCGCAGCCCGTTCGGCAACAAGGCCCCGCTGTCGGCTCGTTCCGGAGCACTCATGTTGTCACCTCGTGATGGGCGGGACACGGCCGGCGTGTAGATGGAGTCATTCATTATCACCGCCTGCCCCCGAAACGCGCCCCCTCGCCGCAGTGGACCACCCGCCGCACCGACTGGCTAACCTCATACAGGAAAGGGGTTTGCGGCCGGGCGGCCATGTGGTCCCGAAAGCGGCTTGACTCCCCCCGGTCAGCGGCTACATTCACGCCCCGTCTTGGTTAGGACCATATGAAGTGGTCCGCCGGCTCTCTTCCGCTAGATGTTGCGATAGCATGCAGACGGATCTGCGTTTCCGACGTCGTGTCGCGGGCCCCCTTGTCCCGGCTGGTGACGGCGTTGCCGCTCCGGCAGTGGCCGCGGGACGCCGGCGGAGTCCCCGGTTTTGCCGGCTGCCCGGTTCCGCGCGGCCGGGCGCGAAGCACGCGGACAGTGCCCTGTCGGGCACCGGCTAGGCGGCCTTTCCGGAGCGGTGGGTGGAGTTGACCCGTTGGGTGATGCCGCCGGTTATGACGGCTCGGACTTGGGTGTGCCTGGATACTATACTGAAGTATACTTGTCGGTGTGGACACATTCGCCCGCAGGAGGATCACGATGACTGCCTTTGAATCCGCCGCCGCCGAAGCCGCTTCCGCCGCGCGGGCCGCCGGTTCCCCTGCCGCGTCCGGTCACCACCAGCCTGCCGGACAGCCTGCCGGACAGCCTGCCGGACAGCCTGCCGGACAGCGCGGTGCACGCCGCCCCCTGGCGGTGCCCGCCACGTTCTGCCCCACCGACGTCGCCTCGCCGTTCGAGACCACCGAATGGGACCTCCGCACTGCCGCCATCAAGGGAGAAGACGGCAAGGTGCTCTTCGAACAGACCAACTGCGAGGTCCCGGCCGCCTGGAGCCAACTGGCCACCAACGTCGTCGTCAGCAAGTATTTCTATGGCGAGATCAACACTCCGCAGCGCGAGCGCTCGGTGAAGCAACTGGTGCACCGCGTCGCCCGGACCATCGCCGACTGGGGCATCGCCGACGGCTATTTCCAGTCGCGGCAGGACGGCGAGCACTTCTACCGTGATCTCGCCTGGCTGTGCGTCCACCAGCACGGGGCCTTCAACTCGCCGGTGTGGTTCAACGTCGGCCTGTTCCACCAGTACGGCGTGAGCGGCGCGCCCTGCAACTGGCGATGGAACGAATCCACCCGCGACGTCGTGCAGCCGGAGAACCCCTACGAATATCCGCAGGGCAGCGCCTGCTTCATCCAAAGCGTCCAGGACAACATGGAAGACATCATGGAGCTCGCCCGCAGCGAGGCCATGCTGTTCAAGTTCGGCTCCGGCACCGGGACCGACCTCTCCACGCTGCGCAGCCAGCGCGAGAAACTCGCGGGTGGCGGCAAGCCCTCCGGGCCGCTCTCTTTCATGCGGGTCTATGACCAGGTGGCGGCAGTGGTGAAGAGCGGTGGCAAGACGCGGCGCGCGGCCAAGATGCAGTCGCTCAAGGTCACCCACCCCGACATCATGGAGTTCATCGAATGCAAGGCCAAGGAGGAGAAGAAGGCGCGGATCCTCATCGAGAAAGGGGGCTACGACGCCAACTTCAACGGTGAGGCCTACAGCTCGATCCTCTTCCAGAACGCCAATCTCTCCGTCCGTCTCACCGACGACTTCATGGAGGCGGTCGACCGCGACGACACCTGGACGACGCGCTGGGTGACCGATCCCGCCAAGGCCGGTCCGCACTGGAAGTCCAGGGCACTCCTCAACCGCATGTCGGAGTGCGCCTGGCAGTGCGGCGACCCGGGGGTGCAGTACGACACCACCATCAACCGCTGGCACACCTGCCCCAACTCGGGGCGGATCAACGCCAGCAATCCGTGCAGCGAGTACATGTTCCTCGACGACACCGCCTGCAACCTGGCGAGCGTCAACCTGATGAAATTCCGCCGGGCCGACGGGTCGTTCGACGTCGAGCGCTTCGCCGCCGCGTGCCGGATCTTCTTCATCGCCCAGGAGATCCTCGTCGACCACGCCAGCTACCCGACGAAGCGCATCGCCCGCAACAGCCACCTCTTCCGGCCGCTGGGCCTGGGCTACTCCAACCTCGGCAGCCTGCTGATGGCCAACGGGCTCGCCTACGACAGCGCTGCCGGCCGCGGCCTCTGCGGAGCCCTCACGGCGATCCTCCACGGGGCCGCCAACCGCACCAGTGCCGAGCTGGCGGCGGCCGTCGGACCGTTCGAGGGATTCGCGGCCAATCGCGAGCCGATGCTGGGGGTGATGCGGATGCACCGCACCGCGGTCGACCGCATCGACCCGGCCTGCCCCGCCGAGCTGCGCGACGCCGCCCGCCGGATCTGGGAACAGGTGATCGAACAGGGCCAGGAACACGGCTACCGCAACGCCCAGGCCACCGTGCTCGCCCCGACCGGCACGATCAGTTTCCTCATGGACTGCGACACCACCGGGATCGAGCCCGACATCGCACTGGTGAAATACAAGCAACTCGCCGGCGGCGGCATGCTCAAGATCGTCAACCAGACGGTGCCCCTGGCCCTGCGGAACCTCGGCTACGACGACAGGGCGATCGAGGCGATCCTCGCCTACGTCGACAAGCAGGACACGATCGAGGGAGCGCCCGGCCTCAAGGAGCAGCACGTCGCCGTCTTCGACTGCGCGTTCAAGCCGCGGCTGGGTGTCCGCAGCATCGCCTGGGAGGCCCACGTGAAGATGATGGCGGCGGCCCAGCCGTTCATCTCCGGCGCCATCTCCAAGACGGTCAACATGCCACGGGAGACGACCCCGGCCGACATCGCCGGGGCCTACATGGAGGGCTGGCGGATGGGCCTCAAGGCCCTGGCCATCTACCGCGACGGTTCCAAGGAGAGCCAGCCGCTCTCCACCAGCACCGAAGGCGACAAGGCGGCCGACAAGGCGGCCGCCAAGGCCGCGCCACGGCGGGAGCGACTCCCCGACACGCGGCGGAGCATCACACACAAGTTCAACGTCGGCGGCCACGAAGGCTACATCACCGTCGGCCTCTACGACGACGGCCGCCCGGGTGAGCTGTTCATCACCATGGCGAAGGAGGGGAGCACGATCGGCGGCCTGATGGACGCCTTCGGCACGTCGGTGTCGATGAGCCTCCAGTACGGGGTCCCGCTCGAGGTGTACGTGCGGAAGTTCTCCCACACCCGGTTCGAGCCCTGGGGCTACACCAAGAACCCCGACATCCCGGTGGCCAAGAGCCTCGTCGATTACCTCTTCCGGTGGCTCGGCAACGAGTTCATCCCCGGCTACCGCGAGGCCAATCGGCCCGGCGGCATGAACCGCGGCGCGGCCGCGGTGCATTCCGGCGGTACGGCCGCGGTCCACGTCTCGGCACGGAACCCGACCTCCAATGGGGCTCCCGCCAACGGGGCCGTTCACGCGGCGGTGCTGGAGCGGGCCGGGGTGGCGATGCGGATCGATCCCCATGCCAGTCCGGCCGATCGGCAGAGCCAGTTCGCCACGTTCCAGATCGATGCTCCCGCCTGCGACAGTTGCGGGGCGATCACCGTCCGCAACGGCAACTGCTATCTCTGCCATAATTGTGGCAACAGCATGGGTTGCTCCTGACGCGCGCCGGTCTGCCGGTCACCTGTCGACCACGGTGACCGGCACGAGCACCAGCCGAAAAGCGGCGGGGTCCCGTGCTCCGGGATCCCGCCGCATGGTGTTTCGCCTCCTTGAATCAGGTCCCCCGGCCACTCGCCCAGGGACAATGTCGTCGTCTCGTCGAGCCCCGGCGGACAGAATTCGGCAGGGCACCGTGCTGGCGGCAACCCTCGTGCTCGCCACCACCGGCGCCACGATCGCCGGCGCTGCGGGTGTGGCCCCGGAGAACACCGAGCGCGCCGGCGATCCGCTCCCGCCGCGGGAAGCGCTCGGTGGAATCGCGTGCCGCCTTCCCGCGACCGTGACGCTCCTCGCCGCCGAGCCGGAGATCCGTAACCCGGTCGGGGCGGCGGTCGACACGGCAGGGCGCCTCCTGGTCGCCGAACTGCTCACCTATGCGGAGAAGCCGGCCCGATCCGACCCCCGGTTCCGCGATCGGGTGACGATGCTCGAGGACGCCGATGGTGACGGCACGGCCGAGCGCCGGGCCACGCTCGTGGATGGACTCGACGCGCTCTCCAGCGTCGCGGCCGGCCGCGGCGGCCTGTGGCTCCTCTGCCCCCCGCAACTCCTCTTCGTGCCGGATGGCCACCTCCCACCCCCCGGCTGGCCCGACGCGCCCGATCCGGCCGAGGCCGGGCGCCGCCGCGCCGCCGCCGTCGTCGTCCTCGACGGCTTCACCGTCTCGCGGACGAGCCACCACACCTTCGCCAACGGACTCACCTGGGGGCCCGACGGTTGGCTCTACGGCCGCTGTGGTGCCAGTTCCCCGGGGGAGATCGGCACGCCGGGAAGCCTGCCCGCCGACCGCGTCCCACTCCGCGGCGGCATCTGGCGCTACCATCCCGAGCGGCGCGTCTTCGAGGCCCTCTGCCACGGGACGACGAATCCCTGGGGCCTCGACTGGGACGATCGCGGCGAAGGTTTCTTCACCAACACCGTCAACGGTCACCTGTGGCGACTCCTTCCCGGGGCCCACTACGCCCGCTCACACACCGTCGAGCCGCACCCCTGGGTGACCGACCCTCTCGGCCCCCACGCCGACCACGACCACTTCGATTCCAGCCGCCACTGGACCGAGTCGCGTGACGGTCGGGCCAGCGCCCATGGCGGTGGTCACGCCCACACCGGCTGCCTCGTCATCCCCGACGAGCCGGGCTGGCCGGAATCCCTCCGCGGCCGTCTCCTCACCCTCAACCTCCACGGCCGGCGCATCAACGTCGACCGGCTCGACGCCACTCCCGACGGGATCGTCGGGCGCCACGAGGAGGATCTGGCCACCTTCGGCGACCCGTTCTTCCGCGGCACCGACCTGGTGGAACTGCCGGGGCAGGCGTTCGCCGTGCTCGACTGGTCCGACACCGGCGAATGCCACGAAGCCACCGGCGTCCATCGCACCAGCGGCCGCGTCTACCGCTTCTCCTTCCCGGGATCGCCATCAGCCGCCATCGCCCCCGGCACCGATCTCGCCACGCTCGACGCCGCGGCGCTCGTCCGCCTCCTCGCCACCGACCGCTGGCATGCCCGCATGGCGACCCGCATCCTCGCCGACCGGGCTGCCGCCGGTGATCCGAACGAAGAGCTCGACGATGTCGTGCCGGCGCTCGCCGCCCTCCTGGCTGACGGGGGGAACGATATCCTCAGGCTGCGCGGCCTGTGGGCCCTGTGGGCGATTCGGGCGCTCGACCAACCGCGGCTCTGGTCGCTCCTCGACGATCCGTCGCCGGCGCTTCGCCGCCAGGCCGTGCGCCTCCTCGCCGATACCTGGCCGATCGACACCGTCCTCGGCGGCCGGCCACAGGCCGACGCGCGGCCGCGCGGGTTCGCCCTCGACGCCCTGGAGCGGCTGGCGCTTTCCGAGACCGATGCGGAGGTGCGCTTGGCGCTGGCCTGTGCGCTGTCGCGCCTCCCGCCGGCCGACCGCTCGCGCCTGGCGCGGGCGCTCGTCTCGGTCGTCGTCAAGGGACCCGCCGCTGCGGCCGCCGACACTCTTGCCAGCACAGGTCATGTCGAGGGTTCCACCCCCGACTCCGGGCCGACGATCGCCACGCCGCGGGCCCTCGGCGGCGATCACCACGATCTCGGGGCCATGCTCTTTTCCGGGCTCCTCGGGGCGATCCCGGCCGATCCGGAGGGACTTGTCCATGTCTGGAGGGCGGCGCACGTCCCGGGGGCCGACCGCTCCCACTGGCCGGCGCTACGGCACTCGATCGCGCGGCGCCTCGCGGCCGCCGATGCCGCCCCCGTGCTGCCGCGCCTCCTCGCGGCCGCGGCCGGAGAGGGAGCCGCCGGGATCGAAGACTGTCTCGCCGGGCTCGTCGCCGGATGGCGCGGACGGCGCCGCATCGACGCGCCGGATGGCTGGGAGGAGGTGCGTACGGCGGTCGCGGCGATCCCCGAAGACGATCCCCGCACACCCGTTCTCGTCGATTCCCTCGCCCGCTTGGACGCCCTCTTCGACGACGCGCGCGGCGTCACCCGGCTCATCGCCGTGGCGCGCGTCGTCGAAGAGGGCGTCCAAGCGGGCGAGGGAATCGACGAGAAC
>RFRL01000140.1 GCA_009924545.1 Planctomycetia bacterium
GGCGGCCACCGGGCGGCCGCCGGCACCATCCTCGTCGGACCGTTCGACGAGGCGCTGGCGAAGGTCACTGCGGCGGTCGATACGGCGTGGGGCGCCGGCGAGCACTCGGCTGCTGCCGCGGGCTGATGCGACCGTCGCGCACGAAGAACAGGTTTTCCCCCTGCTGCCACCGGTCGGCGAAGCCGGCGGCGCCGCGCTCCACGCTGCTGTGGCACCCCGGCTTCAGCCGATCGTGCTCCTCGACGATGACGGCGTCGACCCGGTCGATCCACCCCGTGGTGTCGGCGAACACCTCGCGCTCGGCCCCCTCGATGTCAACCTTGAGGAGGTCGATGCGGTCCAGGCCGTGGGCCTCCATCAGCGTGCCCACGGTCACGGCCCGCACCCGGTGGCAGATGCGGCTGGGCACGTTCGCCGCCGGCGCCGGCGCGTCGACCATGTAGCCCCAGTGGCCAAGTCCGGGATCGAGGAGTTCGATCTCGCCGTCGGTGCACCACAGCGCCGCCTGGACCGGGATGATGTTCGGGTAGGGGGCGACGTTCTCGCGGAGGAGGGCGAAATTGGCCGCTTCCGGCTCGATCGCCACGATCCTTGCGTCGGGAAAACGGTTGGCGAAACGGATCGACGCCAGCCCGATGTTGGCCCCCGCATCGACGATCGTCCGCAGCGGTCGCTCCGTCACGAAGTCGTATTCGTCCTTGACGAACACCTGCCGGAAGGTGGGCACGTCGGAGGAATTGAGCCGGAGGCGGACGGGGTGGGCACAGCCGATCCAGCGCACCTCGTCGAGCACCTGCCGCCCCGTCAGCCAGGCCGCCGTCTCCCGGAGAGCCGCCCCGACACCGAGGGTGACCAGGCACACGCCGCGACGACGGAGGTGATCGCGCACGGCTCTGGTCACTTCGCGGACCATGCGGGGATCTCCGTGGCCATCGGTTCGAGGGAGCGCACCGGCCCGGCGATCACCCCCGACCGGGCCATCCTGATCGCGGTCTGGCCGGGCCCGCACGCCGTGGACAGCATGCTCGAGGAGCGGGGGCTGTGTCGTCCGCCGGTGTCACGACCGTCGCAGCCAGCGCGGGTGACACGGGATTCCGGCACCTGACGGTCCCCCTGGCCTGTATCATACAGGCGCTCCACGGGGTCTCCGTACTCCGCGCACCTCTTCGCCGCAATGCGGACGGTGTCCCCGATGCGCTGGTCACTCCCGCAGGCACGGCAACCGGAACTCATGGACGACCCGGCGCTCCCTGCGGTCGATCACCTCGCCGCCCTGCGCGCCCTTGCACGGATCAACGGCGCGTCGCGCACGGCGGCGCGGCTGGCGGCCAAGGCGGGGGCGATTCTGGACACCGGCCGTGCGGGGACCGGGGCTGCGCTCGTCGTCGACGTGGCCTGCGGTGGCGGCGACGTGACCCTCGACCTCGCCCGCCGCCTGCGGCGGCAGCTCGGCCCCCGGGTTCGGGTCGTCGGCCTCGACATGAGCGCCCGGGCCATCGACCGGTCTCGGAACCTCGTCGCCGGGAACGCCATCCCGGCGACCTTCGCCGTCCGCGACGTGATCGCGGAGGGTTGCCCACCCTGCGACGTGGTCGTCAGCTCGCTGTTCCTCCACCACCTCGACGACCCGACGGCCAGCCGGCTGCTCCGCGACATGGCGACGGCGGCACGCTGCGGCGTGGTCGTGTCGGACCTCGTCCGTAGCCGCGTCGGCCTTGCCTTGGCCGTGGTGGGAACGACGCTCCTGGCGTCGTCGCGGGTCGCCCGGGTCGACGGGCCACTGTCGGTGCGGGCAGCGCGCACGCCGCGGGAGTACCGCAGCCTGTGCACACGTGCCGGCCTCCACAGCGCCGTCATCCACCGCACCTGGCCGGAGCGGGTGCTGATCGAGTGGCGTCGTGACCCCGCGGGCGCCGCTCGATGACCGAGCCACCTCCCCCGGTGTCGTCACCCCGCGCCGCCACGATATCTCCGGCCGCGGCCGCGCGGACGCCCTGGCAGGTGCTCGTCGTCGGTGCCGGGCCGGCGGGCGCGACCGCCGCGCACCGACTCGCCGTCCGCGGGTTCCGGGTCCTCCTTGTCGACCGTGGCAGCATGCCGCGATGGAAAGTCTGCGGCTGCTGCCTGTCGCTCGCGGCGATCGACGAACTTCGGCTCTTCGACGGGCTCGCGGGAAGCGGGCGTAACGCACCGCTGGGGGCGGTGCGTCTGCACGGAGTGCGCGTGGCCCATCGCGGACGAGCGGTCGTGCTGCCTCTGCCCGGCGGCGCCATCATCTCTCGGGAACGACTCGATGCCGCCCTGGTCGAGGCCGCGATCACCGCCGGCAGCGCGTGGCTGCCGCACGGCCTGGTGACGGGCCTCGTGGATGACGGGGCGTCGGGCGTCGCGACCGCAACGCTCGCCGTCCGTCCGGGAGCGGACGCTGCCGCGGTGCCCACCACGATCACGGCCGAATACGTCGTGCTCGCGACCGGCCTTGCCGATCGGGTGAGGATTGGCACGGCCGCCGGCACCGCGCTCCCCACCCGCGCCGGCGAAGGGACCGCTGTGCCCGACGACAACCGGGTCGGTCTCGGGACGGCGCTGCCCCCCGGGGCCGCCGACCTGCCCCTTGGTGAACTGACGATGGCCATCGGCTCCGATGGGTACTGCGGTCTGGTCCGCCTCGAGGACGGTCGGATCGACGTCGCCGCTGCCGTGAGCCGCGTGGCGTTGGCGCGGCACGCCTCACCGGGCCACACCGTGGCCGCGATCCTCGCCGCCGCTGCCGGGGACGGCAATCGGGCCTTGCCGTCGCTCGCCGCGATTGCGGCCGCAAAGTTCCGTGCCACTCCCCCGCTGACCCGTCGGGCCCCGCTCGTCGCCGGGACGACGGGGCGGATCCTGCGCTGCGGCGACGCGGCCTGCTACGTCGAGCCGTTCACCGGCGAGGGTATCGGCTGGGCATTGGCGAGCGGCCGGATCCTTGCCGAGTCGTTGGTCGCAGCGCACCAGGGTGTCGGAACATCGCTGGGCCACGCCGGTGCCGCGGCAAGTCGATACGAGGCGGCCCATCGCCACCGCTTCGAGTCGGCCCACGCGCGTTGCCGGCGCGCGGCACTGTCCCTCCGACACCCCGCCATGAGGATGGCGACTCTGGGCGCGGCCCGGATGGCACCCTGGGCCGCTCGGCGACTGCTGCCGATGGTGATCGGCGGCCGTTCCCGGGAGGGCTGCCGATGACACTTTCGATCCTGGGAATCGGAACCGCCGTCCCGCAGCGTCAGATCGCGCAGGCTGACGCAGCCACCCTGGCCGCATCGGTCGTCGCCGGCATGCCCGATCACGAGCGCGTCGTCGCCGCAGTCTACCGGCAGACCAGGATCCGGTCGCGGGGTTCCGTGCTCCTCGAGGAGCCGGGGTCGCGCGCTTACAAGCAGACCTTTTTCCCGCCCCGCGCGGAAACGGGACCGGGCGGTCCCACGACAGCCACCCGCATGGAACGCTACGCCGCCGAGGTGGGTCCGTTGGCGACGGCGGCGGCAACCCGGGCGATCACGGCCGCCGGAATCCCCCCGGCCCGGATCACGCACCTCGTCACCTGCTCATGCACCGGGTTCGCGAACCCGGGGATCGACTTCGGCCTCGTCCACCACCTCGGCCTCGCACCGACCGTGAGCCGCACCCATGTCGGCTTCATGGGCTGCCACGGCGCCTTCAATGCCCTGCGCGTGGCCGATGCCTTCGCGTGTGCCGAGCCACGGAACGTGACCCTGGTGGTGTGTGCCGAGTTGTGCAGCCTCCATTTCCAATACGGTTCCCGCAGCGACCAGATCGTCGCCAACAGCATCTTCGCCGACGGGGCCGCGGCGCTGGTCGGAACGGCTGCCGATCACACCCCTGCCGGGCCCGAACGCCGCTGGGCGCTCTCCCACCAATGGTCGATGGTGATCCCCGACTCCACCGCGGACATGAGCTGGATCATCGGCGATCACGGTTTCGCGATGCACCTCGCGGCGACGGTGCCGGCGACGATCGGCCGTGCGCTCCCGGCGATCGTCGATACCGCTGTCGCGGCGGCGGGTCTGACCCGGGGCGCGATCCGTACGTGGGCGGTACACCCGGGAGGCCCCCGGGTCCTCGCCAGCGTCGCCGAAGCGCTCGACTTGCCGCTCGAGGATCTCGCCGTCTCCGGAGGCGTCCTCGGGGACCACGGCAACATGTCGAGCGCCACGATCCTCTTCATCCTGGAACGTCTGCTGCGGGACGATGCACTTCTACCCTGCCTGGCAATGGCCTTCGGCCCGGGCCTGACGGCTGAGCTTGCTCTCTTCGTCAGCCGCTGACCAGTCGGCAACGTCGCGGCCGCCGGGGGGCGGAACCTCGCTCCCGGCGCCTTGAAACCACCCGCGCCGCGGCAGTGCAAGCGGCCGGCGCCCACCTCGTCGCCGGCATCGGCCCATCGGCGGCGGCGGTGTCGGGCCGCGAGCCGAGAGGGTCGCCGACGACAGACTCGCCGGTACCTTCCCCCTCGCAACGCATATACTGTCGTGGTTTCCGTGCTGCGATATCAGGGCCATGGCCGGGAGACAACGCCAACCATGGGAGCCCCCCACGACGGTCAACCGGCCGACCGCGCCCCCGGCGGCGAACCGCGGCGCGACCTGCTCACGCGTCTGGCGGCCCTGCTCTGCGGAGGCCTGGCCACGCTGCCGCCAGTGGCCGCCGGCGTGTGGACCTTCCTCGATCCGCTGCGGCGGAAGGGGGCCGCGGCGGCGTTCCTCCCGGTGGCGGAATTCACGGCGGTGCCCGACGACGGGTTGCCGCGGCGGTTTCCCGTGGTGAGCGATCGGACCGACGCCTGGACCGGGTTCGCCCGTGAGCCGATCGGGGCCGTCTACCTGCGGCGCGAGCAGGGTTCGGACAGGGTCCAGGCCCTCTCCGCCACCTGCCCCCACGCGGGGTGCTTCGTGGAGGTCGACCCCCAGGAAAAGTGCTTCCGCTGCCCATGCCACAACAGCCGCTTCGCCATCGACGGCGGTATCGTTCCCCCCAGCCCGAGCCCGCGTGCCATGGATGAACTGGAGTGTCGCGTGGCCCCTGGCGGGGAGATCGAGGTGGAGTGGCGGAACTTCTACACCGGCATCGCGGAGAAGAAGGCCCGCCCATGAGCACTCACTCGCCAAGGCACCCGGCCGATCCCCGTGGCCGCCGCGGCCCGGGCGGCAGCCTCGCCGATTTCCTCGACGACCGCACCGGCTACCGGGCCCTGGTCCACGAGGTGCTCTACGAACGCGTCCCGGGGGGCGCCCGCTGGCGTTACGTGTGGGGGAGCACGCTCGTGTTCGCCTTCATGACGCAGGTGATCACGGGGCTGGTGCTGTGGAGCAGCTACTCCGCCGGGGCCCAGACCGCCTGGGAGAGCGTGTACTACATCCAGCACCAGATGGCCGCCGGCTGGCTGGTGCGCGGGATCCACCACGTCATGGCGCAGGCGATGGTCGTGCTCCTGGCGCTGCACCTCCTCCAGGTGGTCATCGACGGTGCCTACCGGGCGCCGCGCGAGGTGAACTTCTGGATGGGGCTGGTGCTGATGATGCTCGTCCTGGGGATGGCCCTCACCGGCTACCTCCTCCCCTGGGACCAGAAGGGCTACTGGGCCACGCGCGTGGCCACCAACCTGGCGAGCCTCGTGCCCCTCGTCGGGCCGGCGCTGCAGCAGGTGATCGTCGGCGGCCCCGACTATGGCCACCACACGCTGACGCGGTTCTTCGCCCTCCATGCCGGGTTTCTCCCCGGCACCCTCGTGGTCATGCTGGCGGCACACATCGCGCTGTTTCGTCGGCACGGCCTGTGCGCGAAGCGGCCGTTCACGAAGCCCGACGCCATGTTCTGGCCCGACCAGGTGCTCAAGGACGCCGTCGCCTGCCTGGCGGTGATGGCTGCCGGCGCTCCGCGCGGCGCTCGACGGCCGGCCGATCGAGTGGGGCCACCTGGGGGCGGAACTGGGGGCGCCTGCCGATCCCTCCGAACCCTATCCTGCGGCCCGACCGGAGTGGTATTTCCTGTTCCTCTTCCAGTTCCTCAAGGTCTTCGAAGGGTGGGGGGCGAGTGGCGAGTTCCTCGGCGCGATCGTCGTGCCGGGGCTCGTGATGGGGCTGATGTTCCTGATGCCGATCGTGGGCCGCTGGCGGCTGGGGCACGGCTTCAACATCGCCTTCACGTTCGCCCTCCTGGCCGGAGCGGGGCTGCTCACCGCCCTGGCGTGGCGGGAGGACTACGCCGCCCGCTGGACCGACACGGCGGCACTGGCCGACGTCAGGGAGTTGCTCGACAAGACAGATGGCGACGAGGCACGGCTCGCCGCGGCCCTGGACCACGACCCGGCGCGGATCGGCGCCTTCGCCAACCGGCGGAAAGCCTGGGACGCGGCCCGGCACTCGCAGGCCTTCCTCGATGCCGTCGACACCGCCCATGCCGACGCTCGTCGTGCCGTCGAACTGGCTGGCCGCCCGGAGCGGATCCCAGCCGCGGGGATGCTCGAACTGCTCCGTACCGATCCCGCCACGCAGGGCCCGCGGATCTTCGCCGGGCACTGTGCCGGCTGCCACGCCCATGTCGATCCGGCGGCGCCGGGCGCCGACGCGGAGATCATGAACAGCTCCGCCGCCAACCTCCACGGCTTCGGCGCGGCCGCCTGGGTGCGTGGTCTCCTCGACCCCGGGCAGGTGGCCGGCCCGGCCTACTTCGGCAACACCGCGCACAAGGAGGGGGACATGGTCTCCTTCGTGCAGAACGATCTCACCGGCAGCGACGCCTGGAAGCCCGCCGACGTCGAGGCGGTGGTGGTGGCACTGGCGGCCGAGGCGGGGCTGGCCGGAGAAGCCGCAGCAGAGTCGATCGAACGCGGCCGGACGCTGATCGCCGATGGCGACCGGTGCGGTTCGTGCCACACGTTTCACGACAACGGCACGGCCTCCGGCTCCGCCCCCGACCTCACCGGCTGGGGCTCGCGCGAATGGCTCGTGGGGATCATCACCGATCCGACGCACGAGCGCTTTTATGGCGATTCCAACGACCGCATGCCGCGCTTCGGCACGGCCGACGAGGGGGCCGCGCCGCCGCTGTCCGCCAAACAGATCGGACTCGTGGCCGACTGGCTGCGGGGAGCCTGGTACCGTCCGGCACCGGCCGGGCACTGATCGCGACGCCGCGCGGGGGATGGGGTCACTCCCCGGACCGCGGCGTGCTTACCACGATGCCGCGTCTTCCGGGCTCCACCGCGCACCCTGGTCCAGGGTCGACGCCGGTGTTCCCGCGGCGGTAGGATCCCGGATCACAAGGAGAGAAACCGATGCCGCGGTCGCTGCGAGGCGTGATCGAGTCACCGGACCACGGCCGCCGCGAGCTTCTGCGAATCGGCGGCGTGAGCATCCTGGCGGCACTGGCGGGCGGCCACCGGATCGCCGCCGCCGCGGGCAGCCCCGCCGCCCGCCGCTGCATCTTCATGCTCCTCCAGGGGGGCGCCAGCCACATCGACCTGTGGGACCCCAAGCCCCGGGCGGTCGCGGAGATCCGCGGCCCCTTCCGGCCGATCGCCACGGCGGTCCCGGGGATCCAGTTCGGCGAACTGCTCGAGGGTTCGGCCGCCGTGGCTGACCGGCTGTGCGTCATCCGCTCGATGACCCACCGCTTCAGCAACCACATCGCCGGCACCTACGTCACCCTCACCGGATCGAGCGCCCAACCCGACCAGGACCGCGAGGCGCACACCGACGACTTCCCCGGGCCGGCCGCCGTCCTCGACGCCCTCCAGGCCCCGGTGCCCGGCGTGCCGCGGGCGGTGTCGCTCCCGAATTGGCTGTCGATTCCTGGGCCGAGCAACCGCATGCCGGGGCAGTACGGCGGATTCCTCGGCAGCGCCCACGATCCGTTCGTCATCGAAGGGGATCCGAACGCCCCGGCGTTCAAACCGCTGTCGCTGTCGCTGGGCGAAGGCATGACGGGGGAGCGGCTCGCCCGGCGGATCAGCCTGTCGCGCCAACTCGACGGCGCGGCCCGGCTCCTCGAGGGCCAACTCGCTTCACGCTACGACCAGCTCACGAAGAGTGCCTACGACCTCGTCACCGACGGCCGGGTGCGCCGGGCGCTCGATCTCGGCGCCGAGCCCGACGCGATCCGTGACCGCTACGGGCGTTCGAAGGTCGGCCAGGCGCTCCTCCTGGCGCGGCGGCTGGCCGAGGCGGGGGTGCAGTTCGTGGCCTACAACGCCTTCAACCAGGAATGGGACACCCACGGCGGTCTGCCCGGCCGCTACCGCCAGATCGTCCCGCCGATGGACCGTGGCTTCGCGGCGCTGGTGGGCGATCTCGACGAGCGCGGCCTCCTCGCCGACACGCTGGTGGTCAACACGGGGGAGTTCGGCCGCACACCCCAGATCAACAAGGACGCCGGCCGCGACCACTGGCCGGCCGTCTATAGCACGGTCCTCGCCGGGGGCGGGATCCGCGGCGGCATGATTCACGGGGCGAGCGACTCCAAGGGCGGCGAGGTGGCCGAAAGCCCGGTGGCGCCGGCCGACGTCCTCGCCACGATGTACGAGCGCCTCGGGATCGCCCCGCGCACGGTGCTCCGCGACCGCCTCGACCGCCCGATCCAACTCTCCGACGGGCGCGTGCTCCCACTGGGGTGACCACGGCCCGGCACCCGAGCGAGGTGATGATGCCCCGAAGCGTGCGCCGGTGGATGGCCATCCTCTGCCTGCTCGGCGTGGGGCTGCCCGTGGTAGGGCTGCTCGGGGCGGTCAGTGGCGCGGCGCCGGCCGCCGAACCGCTCGTCGTGGTCGACTTCACCCGGCCCGATCACGGCTGGCGCGGCAACCCCATGGTGACAGCCCTCGAGCCTGGCGTTGATGGCACCGTGGCGCGGTTGACCGGTGACGATCCGCACGTGATCGGGCCGGTCGTGGCGCTGCCGGCCGGCGCCGCGCCGCGGCTGCGGATCGAACTCGAAGCGGCGACGCCGAACGGTGGTGAGTTCCGCCTGTTCCACGCTGCGGCGGGCCGGCCGTTCACGGAGGATGACGCGGTGCAACTCCTGCCCGACCCCGACCTGGCAGGCGTTTTCACCGCCGTGATCCCCACGCCGGCGGAGCCGCGCCGGTTCCGCCTCGACCCGCCCGCCGGGGCGGAGCAGGTCGTCCTCCGTCGGCTCGTGGCCGAGGCCGTCGTGCCGCTCCTGGCCCCGCCGCGACCGGCTCCCGTCGCCCTCGTGATGCCGGCCGACGCCGTGACGATCGCCGCCGGCGGCGTGGCGGTGCGGGTCGATCCCCACCGGTGGAATGCCCTGGTGGTCGACGTCGAGGGCACGCGCATGGCCGATGCCGATCCGCTCGACCGTCTGGCGGTCGTCCACGACGGCGTGGTCACGGCGCTGGAACCGCAGGCGGGTGACGTGCAGGCCCGCCAGGTGTCCGGCGCGCTGGTCCAGCGGATGACGTTCACCGAAGCGCGGGCGGCCGACGGCGTCGCCACCTGGTCGCTCGAGCGCGAGGTCGGTCCCGGCGCCGGCGGGGTGCGGATCGTCACGCGGATCACGGTCGACCGGCCGCGTGACGTCGTCCATCTGCCCTGGCTTTCGCTCGTCGCCGGTCTGGGGTCGTTCGGCGAGGCGAAGGCGGGGGCGCTGCTGCCCGGGGTGGAGTATCTGGAGGACGAACCGAGCAGTAACGAGCGGGAGATCCGTGGCCCCGCCGCCAGCCGCCGCCTCGTCGCCCCCTGGAAGCTCTGCCTGCCGATGATGGCCGTGGCCGCCGCCGACCGCTGGCTGGCCCTCGATTGGGAACCGGCCGGGCTGCCGGTGTCGCCGCTGTTCGACTCGCCCGACCGGATCTGGCACTCAGGCGGGCACCTCCTCGGCCTCTGGTCGCCCGCCGTGGGGCGCGAGCGCCTCCAGGGCGACCTGGAGGTGCAGCGACCGCTGCGCCTCGCCGCGGGCCGACCGCACGAACTCGTCGTGCGGATCCGTGGCGGGCGCGGGGCCGACGTCGCCCTGGCCGTCGCCGACCGTGTCGGGCGCGACGGCCTGCCTGCGGTGCCGGTGACCGGTGCCGCCGCCGATGTCACGGCCGCCGGCCGGCTCCTCGCCCACGGCTGGCTCGACTCGGCGGCGCGCGACGGCCTGCGCTGGCGGCACGCCGTGTGGGAGGGGAGTTTTCCACCGCAGCCCGCCGAGGATGCCCCCGCGTTCATGCTCTGGCTGGCCGAGCACGTGGCCGACGAGGCGCTCGCCGCCCGGCTCCGCGACACGGCCGGCGACTGCGTCCGGGCGCTGCCCCCCGACACCACGGGCCGCGCCGGGGTGGGGCATGCGGGGCGGCCCGTCGGCCCGCTCCTTTTCGGCGACCTGGAGCGCACGGTGCGCGAGGCGGGACCGGCGGTAACGCGCGGCGCGGCACGGCTGGCGGAGCAGGGGGGCCACGCCCGTTACACGCCCGGCGCGCTCGACCTGGCATCCACCCTCGGCGCCGACCATGCCAACGGCCTGACGGCGATCGCCGTGGAGGCGCTCCTCGAACAGGCGACCCTCACGGGCGACGAGGCCGCGATCGCGGCAGCGCTCGAGGCGCTCGCCACCCTCGATGCCGCCTGCCCGGCGGGCGTGCCCCGCGGCGCCCAGCCCTGGGAGATGCCGCTCCACACCCCCGACATCCTCGCCGCCGCGCGGCTCGTGCGCTGCTTCGTCCTCGGGCACCTGCTCACCGGCGACGACCATCACCTCAGGCGCGCCCGCGCATGGGCGTGGCGCGGGGCGACGATGGTCTATCTCGCCCCGCCCACGCCGGGGCCGCTCGGCCTCTACGCCACGATCGGGGTCATCGGGGCCACCCACTGGACGAGCCCCAACTGGATCGGTCAGCCGGTGCAGTGGTGCGGCCTGGTGTACGCGGCGGCCCTCCAGGATCTGGCGCGGATCGATCCCCACCACGGCGCCACCTGGCACACGCTCGCCTCCGGCATCACCCGGGCGGGCTTGCAGATGACCTTCCCGGTCGACGATCCCGCGCGACGCGGTGGCCTCCTCCCCGACTACTGGCTCCTCGTGGCCGAGCGCGGCGACGGGCCGGCGATCAACCCCGGCACGCTCCAGGCCAGTCTCGCCGAAGCCTTCGCCGCCACGCCGCTGTCCACGATGACGCGCCTCGCCGCCGGCCCCGCCCGCGGCGGGATCGTCCACGTCGCCGGCGCGGTGCGTGCCCAGTCGGCCACCGCCGACACGACCACGCTCGACGTCGACACCTGGCCCGCGACGGGGAGCCGGATCCTCGTCACGCGGTGTGCGGCGCCGCGGCGCGTCACCTGGAACGGGAAGGCGGTGATCCCGAGGTCGTTCACCGCCGAGCGCTGCCTGACGGTGCCGGTACCGGGGGATGGGCGGATCGTCATCGAGTGGTGATCCGGCCAGCGCCACCTCGGCGGCGAGCGAGCGCGGCCGGCGTCAGCCGGGCGCCTTGGCCCCGGCGGCGGTGAACAGCGCCCGCACGGCCGATCGTCGTCACCGCGACCGGATCACGGTAGCCGCAGGCCAGCGCC
>RFRL01000015.1 GCA_009924545.1 Planctomycetia bacterium
CGCCCCGGGCCACGGCATGCACTTGCCCATCATCAGGTCACCTCCCGCCCACCGGGGCCGCGGCCCCGGCGCGACATCGCCCTCGGGTGGCCCCGGACACACGGCCAAGTTTAGAAATCCCCCGCCCTCCTTCCAAGTGACCGGTCGCCCCGCGCGGCCCGACCGGGCATGACCCGCCGCCGCACGAGGGCCTACACTGCGGCCCGTCACGCCACTCCCGGGGGGCAACGCCATGGCGATCGAGCAACTCACGCCCGAAGAAGTCCGCGACTGGTCGGTGGAGCAGAAGGACCGCTGGTGGCTGGATAAGGTCTACCGCGGCGACATGCCGCAGCTCACGCTCCGCGCCGCCCTCACCGGGTTCATCCTCGGTGGCGTCCTGTCGGCGACCAATCTCTACATCGGCGCCAAGACCGGGTGGACGCTCGGCGTCGGCCTGACGAGCGTGATCCTCGCCTTCGCCGCCTTCCGCCTCATGGCCCAGGCGGGGTTCCGCGACCTCACGATCCTGGAGAACAACGCCGCGCAGAGCGTGGCCACCGCCGCCGGCTACATGACCGGGCCGCTCATCTCCGGCATGGCGGCCTACATGTGGATCGAGAACACGATCATCCCCTGGTGGCAGCTCCTCGCCTTCAACGTCGTCCTCTCGGTCCTCGGGGTGCTCGTCGCCTTCCCGATGAAACGGCGATTCATCAACGACGAGCAGCTTCCCTTCCCCGAGGGCCGCGCCTGTGGCGTGGTCCTCGACGCCCTGTATGGCGACTCCACGGCCGGCGGCGGCGCCGACGGGATGGCGAAGGCCCGGACGCTCGTGGCGGCGGCCGGGATCGCAGGAGCGTTGGAGTTCCTCAAGGGGGAGAACCTGATGGGGCTCCTCCAGAAGCCGTTCCTCGCCGCCGGGAAAGCGGTCTGGCACGTGCCCCACGCCCTCGACGAGTGGTACCACGCCGCCGCCGCGCAGGGCTGGCTGCCGACGCTCCGGCTGGCCGGGGTGCCGCTCCCGCAGCTCGGCATCGTGTTCCTCCCCTTCGACATCGCCATGTTCGGTGCCGGCGGGCTGATGGGGCTGAAGGTCGCCGGGAACATGCTCCTGGGCATGCTCCTCAACTTCGTCGTCATCGTGCCGGCGATGATCGCGGCCGGCGCGATCCTCCCCAAGGCCGACGGCACCTTCACCCGCACGCACGTCGTCAACACCTGGTCGCTGTGGTGGGGGATCACGCTGATGGTGGTGGCGTCGCTGGTGAGCCTGTTCGCCAAGCCGGAGATTTTCCTCCGGGCATTCGCCGCCTTCCGACGCCGTGACGACACGGCCTCCGGTGACGCGCGGCACGATCCGCTCGCCGCCATCGAGCTGCCGATCCGCTGGTCGATCGTCGGGGTGCCGCTCGTCGGGGCACTGGGGGCTTGGATGGCGCAGGCCTGGTTCGGCGTGCCCTTCCTCTACGGCCTCGCCGCCGTGCCCCTGGTGGCGTTCCTCTCCATCATCGCCGCCAGCAGCACGGGCCTGACGAGCATCACCCCGACCGGGTCGCTCTCCAAGATCCCGCAGTTCACCTTCGGGGCCCTCGATCCCAAGCATCCGCCCACCAACCTCATGACCGCGGTCTTGTGCGTCGAGGTGGTGAGCAATGCGAGTAACCTGCTCATGGACATCAAGCCGGGCTACATGCTCGGTGCCAAGCCGCGCCAGCAGGCGGTGGCCCACTGCATCGGGATCGTCGCCGGGGCCCTGGCGAGCACCCCGCTGTTCAACCTCCTGTTCCTCTCCGACCACCGGCCCGGAATGAGCGTGCAGGAGGTGATGGCGCCCGAGGGGGGCAAGTTCAGCTTCCCGTCGGCGCTGCAGTGGAAGGGGGTGTCCGAACTGGTGAGTGCCGTCTTCGGCGGCGGCTCGCAGGAGCTGCTGACGCCGTCGATCATCGCCTCGATCGCCATCGCCGCGGTGGCGGGGATCGTGCTGGAAACGCTGCGGATCCGCCGGGCGGCGACGTTTCCCCTGAGTCCGATGTCGATCGGCCTGGGGGTGATCCTCCCACCCGATTCGACGGTGGCGATGTTCCTCGGGGCGGCGTTCTTCGCCCTCATGCACCGCCGTCACGGCGCCGATCCCGGCAGCGCCGGCCACCGCTTGTGGGTCGGCTCCCACGAGCCGATCTGCGCCGGGCTGATCGCCGGTGCGGCGCTCGTCGGGATCGCCGACATCCTCGTCAAAGTGTTCGCGGGTTGACGACGGCGGGGCGGGTCAACTTTCGGAAAGAGTTCTCGCGGACGACGCGCGAGGGCCCGGCCAGGTCGCCAGCGCCATCGCCACCACGTACACGCCGTAGAGCACGGCAAAGGCGATCAGATCGCCGCGCTCGAGGAAGGCGCCCGGCGGCATCACCAAACGCAGGATCATCGCCGTGTCGATGATCAGCAGGAGGAAGATGCCGAAGAACAGGAGCATGATCCTCGCGGCCCGGACGAGTGGCCCGCTGGGAAGCGTTCGCACGACCGCGAACCCCGCGAGAAACCGCCACAGGAAGGCGAAGATCGGCAGCCCGACGCCCAGCACCTCGATCGGCCAGCGATCGCCTGGAAACAGCCACAGCACGGCCCGCGGCATCCCCCACACCGCCAGCGGCAGGGCCCCGTCCCAGAGCATCAGCCGGCGCCACCAGCGACTCACACCCCGATCTCCTCGTTCCAGAGATCGGGCCGGGTGGTGAGGAAGGGGTCCATGGGAACGGGCTCCGGAGCCGTTCCCGCAGTCTATTGCCTCGGCGGCGGACAGAGCGAGTGATCGCTCCGCACCGCGGAATCTCCGTCGGGCGCGCCGGGGTCGCGTCCGGCGCACGCCTCATGGCGCCGTCACGGGCGGCGGAGCGCTGTCCTGGGCCGCACCGGGCGAGGGCGTCGCGCCGTGGGCCCGCGCCCGGCGGACAGTTTCGAAGTGCTCCTGCCAGCGGGAAAACTGCCCGGCGGCGAGCGGCCCGCAGATCCTCCGCCGTGATGCGCCCGTCACGATCGGCATCCGCCTGCATCAGCCGGGCGCGGATTTGCGGTTGGAGCTCCGCGGACGTGAGCACGCCGTCGCCGTCCGAGTCGAGTTGGGCGATCGTGGCGGCCACGGTCGGCAACCGCTGCGGGGCCGGCCCGCCGGCGACGCGCGGCGCCGCAGCGAGAGGCGTGGCCTGGGCCCCATAATCGTGTTCGAAGTCCCGCCACACGGTGTGGACATGCGTCGTGTCTCCGAGGCTGTTGAGGAACTCGAACACCGTCGTCGCCCCCTGCAGTCTGAGGTATACAGGTCCTTCTGGTGCTGGTGCCACGACGGCCAGGCTCATGCCGTCCAGGCTCGCGCCGCGTATCCGCTCCAAGGCCGCCTCTGCCGCCGCCGGCACCAAGCGGCGGGTGAAGATCGCCAGCAGTCGCTGCACCACCTCCGCCTGGGCCGCTTCGAGCCGTGACAACGGGAGGCCCGCCGGTGCGAGAGGACGGGCCATGGGTTCGTTGCGCGTCATCACCGTCATCGGCAGTTCGTCGCCGAGTATGGCCATGGCCTTCTGGTCGGCGGTCAGCGAACGGACCAGCGTCCTGACGGTGTCCTGCTCTTCGGCCAAGAGGCGCGACCCGTCGGGCGTCCGTGCCGGAAAGGCCCTGGGGAACATCGGCGTGACTCCCTCGACACGACCGTCGTGAACCGTCCCCATGAGGACGACGTGGTGGCCCTCCACGCGCCAGGCCCAACTCCCCGTGGCGGCGGGCCGGCCGTGGATCGCGACGTGAAACTCGAGCGGTCCAAGCTGCGCACCGTTGCGCTGGTAGACGATCTGCCGCTCCACCGCCATCGTGTCGCGCACGGTCTGCACCGCGGCCGGCGCCAGGAGCGTGGCGATGAGGTCGAAAGCAACTTCACGCTGCGCTGCCGACAACTCCCGCATCACCACGCCCGTGCGCGACGGTTCCGGCGTCGCGCACGGGCGGTCCGGGTGGCGTCAAAGGGCACGAGTGCGGCCGCGCGGCTCGTGTCGTCGAGAACGCCGAGGAACCGCTCGGCGGCCGCGATCATCGCCGCCGCGTCCCCGTAGTCGATGCCACCGGCCCGGGCCGGTAGGCCGGCGAGCCGCTCCCAGTCGCGGACGGCGAGGTGGTCGAGCCGTTCCGGGGTGGCCCCCGGCCGGTAGATGACGCAGTTGCCCTCCTCGACCTCGTGGAGCACCACGGCGGCGTCGGCCCCCATATCGTGACCTGGTGCGTCACGCACACGCCGTTGCCCTGGCCCGGAGGGGCCTGAGTGAGCCGCCTCCGCAGGGCGCCGCCGTCACTGCCGACGAGTTCGCGCGTGGTGACGACGTCGTTGAACGCCAGCGAAGCGGTCTCGCGGCAGCGGAACATGGTGCTGCTTTCGACGGAGGAGACCGGGATCCCGAGGGCGCGGAAGGCGGCGTTGAGCGCGCGGGCGTCGGCTTCGCCACCAGCCGACAGATTGCGCTGGTTCTCGCGGAGCGAGAGATCGGGGTCGCGACGGTCCTGCTGCCCCCAGTCGGTGGCACAGTGGCGAAACACTGCCGTCCACACCGCCCATCCGGTCATCCACACCCACACCCCCTGGAGGGGCGCGACCAATGCGAGGATGCCGAGAGCGATATCCATCGTGCCCACCAGCGGCATCAGGCGCCACGCAGATCCCTCGGCGATCCCGGCCACCGCGAACGACGGGACCCAGGCGGCCTTTGGTGAGGATCCCGAACGCCCCGTGGCCGATGAAGCACATCGCGGCTGCGATGCGCAACAGCCACGTCAGACTGAGTTCGAACCGGGCCTCGGCGCAGGCAGCCATCGCATGTTCCTCCGAAGTCGCCCCGGGCATCGTGCCGGGATCAGGGCGCCGGGCGGCGTCCTGACCATGAAGTGGGCGGCACTCCGGCAGAGGTCACACCCGCCATGCGCACGGGCCGGGGCCACGGTGCGGCGCCCTGTCAGCCGTCGGCTACCATCAACATCCTTCCCGGAGCGTCGGCCGCGGAGCGCTGGCCGCCCATCGTCCCGGTGTCGCATGAGCCGCGAGGAGGTCTCCATGCCCGCGCCCGAGGTGCCCTGGATCGAGTGGTACGGCAGCCTTGCCAAGCCCTCCTGGACGCCAACGCCGCGCACGATCGGCACGATCTGGCAGATCCTCTACCCTGTCATCCTGGTGACGTTCGCCTTCGTCTTCGTCCAGGCGGCCAGGCGGAAACTGCCGTCGATCGTGGCCCTCCCGTTCGCGATCAACCTCGTCGCCAACCTCGTCTTCACGCCGATCCAGTTCGGCTGGCGCAACCTCCCGCTGGCGGCCGCCGACATCCTCGTGGTGCTGGCGACGATCGTGTGGATGATGTTCGCCGTGTGGCGGCACCATCCGTGGATCGCGCTGGCCCAGGTGCCGTACCTGGTGTGGGTGTCGATCGCCACGGTCCTGCAACTGGCGATCACCTGGATGAACCGGGGGCGTTAGCAGGCTGTGGCCACACAGCCTGCCGCACCTCAGGGATGAGGTGCCGGGAGCGCAGCTCCCGTGAAAAGCGCTGCTTTTCGAGTGGGCAATGGCCACGGAGGGACTTTGGCCACGGAGTGGTAGCGGCCACCGCGCCGGGAGGCGCGCCGGCGGCTTCGCTGCCCCGGCCGGCCCATCGACCCGCCCGGCCGCACCGGCCGGCTTCTGCGCCCGGCGCGAAGCCGCCATACTCTCCCGGAGCCATCGTCCGCGGATCCCCGAGGATCGCCCCATGCGGCACACGAGCCGTGACCCGAGTCGAGCCGCGTGGTGCCGCAGGCCGGGCGCTATCCGACCGTGCCTGGCCCGCGCCGCGGTCCTCGCGGTGGCACTGCTCCCCCTGCCCGCCGGCGCCGTGGCTCCTCCCGACGCCGCGACACTCTTCGGTGGAGATCGCGTTGTGCCGGTGACGATCGCCCTCCCGGCGGACGACTGGGAAACCCTCCGCCGGGAGTCGCGCGACGCCGGCTTCCTGTTCAGCGCCAGCCCGCCGAAGAAGTTCACCTGGTTCGAGGGGGCGGCCGATGTCGATGGCCACGCCGCGGCCGACGTCGGCGTCCGCAAGAAGGGCTTCCTCGGCTCGCTCGACTCGGCGCGGCCGTCGCTGATCGTCGATTACGGCAAGGGCAGCTCCCGCAGCCCGTTCACCGGCATCGGCCGCATCACCCTCAACAACAACAAGCAGGACGCCGCCTGCATCGGGCAGTTCCTCGCCTACGAGCTGTTCCGCACCGCCGGCGTGCCCACGCCGCGCGTGGGGTTCGCCGCCGTCACGGTCAACGGCGCGCCGCTCGGCGTGTATACCCACGTCGAGTCGATCAAGAAACCGTTCCTCCGGCGCGTCTTCGGCGACGACGACGGCGGGCTCTACGAGGGAACCGTCACCGACCTCCTGCCGGACGCCATCGCCAAGTTCGAGGTGGAGACCCACGACCACTTCACGGCGCGCCTCGAGACCCTCGCCACACTGCTGGCCGCCGACGAGCCGCTCGACGAGGAACGCATCAACGCCCTGGTCGACATCGACACGTTCCTCTCCTACTGGGCGGTCGAGGCGCTGGCGGGGATCTGGGACGGCTACACCGCGAACCAGAACAACTACTTCATCCACGTCTCGGCCACCGACGAGCGGCTGCGTTTCATCCCCTGGGGCACCGATTCCGCCTTCACGTCGCTCCCCGGTCCGTTCATGGCCTTCCAACGCCGCGTGCCGCCGGCGATTCATGCCGAAGGGGCGTTGGCCAACCGCCTCGCCTTCGTGCCGGGCATGGCCGAGCGCTACCGGCAGCGGCTCACCGAACTGCTGGCCACCGTGTGGAGCGAGGAGCGGCTCCTCGCCGAGGTCGATCGGCTCGAGGCGCTGCTCACACCGCATTTCGTCCCTGCCCAGGCGGGTGCCAAGAAGGCCCTGGTGAACGTCCGCGACTTCATCCGCCGGCGCCGCGGCGAGCTCGAGCCGGTGCTCGCCGACTGGCCGCCGGCGCTGCCCACGCGCCCCCGGCCGCCGCTGTCGACGAAGCGCGTGGGCACGGTGAGCGGCACGTTCGCCACGCTCCAGCGGCTGGCCGCCGACGAGGAAGCCGCCCCCGGGGAGGTGACCCTGTCACTCACGCTCCACGACGCCCCGGTCGCCGTCACCCCCAGCGACGTCCGCGCCTACCCCACGCCGCTGCCGGGCCCGGGAGGGCGTCCCGGCCCGGCGCCGGGCCAAGCGCCGGTGGGCCCACCGCAGCCGGCACCACCGCCGGCGGGCGCGGCCGCCGCGCAGGGCGACCAACCGATCGGCGTCACGGTGTCGGGCGCCCGCGACGACGGCACGCCGCTGACGATCACCTTCCTCCTCGATCGCCGTCTCGTCCGCGACACCACCACCGATCTCGAAGCGAGCGGCCTGCTGGCGATCGGCGGGGGCTTCCTCGGTACGGGACCGATGCGCGTCCTCGGTGGCCGCGTGGCCCTCACCGAGCGTGGCGTCGCCCCCGGCAGCCGGCTGGCGGGGAGTTTTTCCTTCACCGTGGACGAGACCAGCGGCGGGTTCGCCAACCCCGCGCCCCGGGCGCGTCCCCCGGCCGCCGCGCCCGCCCCGGAGCGCTGACCGATGACGGAGCCGCACGTCGAACGGAAAACCACCGCCTGCAACCGCGACTGTGCCGATGCCTCTGGGATCGTGGCCACGGTCGAGAACGGGCGGATCACCCGGCTCGCCGGCGACCCCGACCATCCCGTCACGCGCGGCTTCCTCTGCCAGCGCACGAGCCGGTTCCTCGAGCGCCAGTACGCCCCCGAGCGCCTCACCACGCCGCTGCGGCGTCGCGGCGACACCTTCGAGCCGGTGGGCTGGGAGGAGGCGCTCGACGAGATCGCCGCCCGGCTGCTGGAGATCCGCGCCACGAGCGGGCCGGCGGCGATCCTCCACTACCGTTGCGGCGGTTCGATGGGCCTCCTCAAGGAGGTGGTCGACCACTTCTTCGCCCGCCTGGGGCCCGTCACGGTCAAGTCGGGCGACGCCTGCACGGGGGCCGGCGACGCCGCCCAGCTCCGCGACTTCGGCGACGAGGAGAGCCACGACCTGGTCGACCTGCTCCACGCGCGCACGATCGTGCTGTGGGGCAAGAATCTCCACGTTTCGAACGTGCACATCCTCCCCGTCGTCCTCGAGGCCCGGAAGCGCGGGGCCCGGATCGTGGCGGTCGATCCGATCTGCCAGCGCACGGCACGCTTCGCCGACCTGTTCGTGCAGCCCCGCCCCGGCGGCGACATCCCGCTGGCACTGGGCGTGGCGCGCCACCTGTTCGACAGCGGGGCCGCCGACCCCCGGGCGGCCGACGACTGCGACGGCCTCCCCGTCTTCCGGGCGCTATCGCTCTCCCGACCGATCGACGAGTGGGCGGTTGCTGGCCGACGTTCCCGCGGACGCGCTCCTGGCCCTGGCCGCGGCCTATGCCGTGAAGCCGGCGGTCCTCCTCGTCGGCTGGGGGCTGCAGCGGCGCCGGCACGGCAGCGCCACGGTCCGCGCCCTCGACGCCCTGGGGGCGATCTCGGGCAACATCGGCATCCCCGGCGGGGGCGTGTCGTACTCCTTCAAGCGGCGCGGGGCGTTCGACCTCTCCTTCACGCAGTCGGTCCTACGGGCACCACTGGCTGGCGGAATCGCGGCCCGTCGTATCGCCCCCCGCCGGGGTGCGCAGCGACCTCGACATCGTGCGCAGGCTGCCCCCCGCACCGGCCTGGCCGACGAGTTCTCGGCCGATGCCGCAGCCTGGAAGCGGCGCCTCCTCGCCCGGGTCGCCGCCCGGGGTGCGGGGCTCGAAGGGCTGCGCCAAGGTCCGGTGCGCAACCCGCTCGCGCCGTTCATCACCAACCCCGACCGGATCTTCGCCACCCCGACGGGGCGGGCCAACCTCGTCACCGACCTGCCGCTCGAGCCACCGGCGGGCGCGCCCCTGCGGCCGCTGCTCCTCATGGCGCTGGCCACCGAGCGGGCCCAGGAATCGCAGTGGCGCCCCGAGGACCAGGTGGGCCCGGCGACGGCGATCGTCCACCCCGCCGCCGCCCCCGGCTTCGCCGACGGCGATCTGGCGACGGTCGAGTCGGAGGTCTCGAGCCTCACCGTGTGCCTGTGTATCGCCGCGGGCGGTGGCGAGCGCGCTCAGGCCCGTCAGCCGGCCCGCCTCCGCGGGGAGGCGCCGGAACCCCCCAGCAGGCGTCGCAGCCGCGAGTGTGGCGCCGCCAACGCCTCCCCGCAGGCGAGGTAGTCGCGGGCCACGTCGGCCCACGTGCGCCGGCCCAACCGCGCGCACACGAGACGCTGCCGCGCGAGCACCTCGGCCGGATGGTCGAGGACGTGGAGGATCGACCTGACCATGCCGTCGACATCGGCGGGGACGAATGCCTCGGGGGCGGCAAGCTCGGCGTCGGTGAGGAGCTCCTCGACGACGGGGATCCGGCTGAAGGCCACCGGCGTCCCGACGCCGACCGCCTCCGCGAAGCCGAAGGGCATCGCCCCCTCGAAGAAGGTCGGGATGACGAGGGCCCGCGCGTGGCGCAGGAGCCGCGCATGGATCGGCTCGGGAAGGTTCGTCGCCTCGACGACGTCGAACACCAGCCCACGCCGCGCCAGTTCGGCGCCGAGCGCCGGATCGGAGGACAAGGCCCCGGTGACGACGAGCTTGACGTCGCGGCGGTGGCGCCGCAGCACGCACTCGTAGGCATCGATCGCGCCGGCGTAGTTCTTGTAGGGCCGGCACTTGCTCGACACGAGCAGATAGTCGACCCGCTCGAAGGGGAAATCACAAAAGAACCGGTGCGGCCCGCCCTGCACCGACGTGGCGAAATGGCGGCGCAGGTCGCGGGCCAGGTGTCGCCGCGACGTCGCCTCGTCCACATCGGCGGCGGGGGTGACGAGCGGGGCATGGGGCACGACGACGACCGGCCTTTCGCTACCGGCGAGTGCCGGCCGGACCTGGCGCCGGGCCACGTACTCCGAGAAACAGACGACCGCCTCGGCCCGCTCCGCCAGGGCCGCGAGGCCGCGCTGGTGCGCCCGGATCGTGGCCGGCGGCACGCCCAGCAGCGGATACTCGCGGTAGACGATGTCGGCGACGTTCACCACGAGCCGGCCCGGCAACCCGAGCGCCGCCTCCCAGCCGGGATCGGGCACGATCCACAGGATGTCGCCGGTCCGGCCATGGAGGTCGGCGGCGATGTCCTCGAACACCGGACGGACGCGCGGAAGGAGCGGTCGCAACACCTCGAGCATCCCCAGGCCCACTGTCGCCATCACGGTCCGCCGCAGGCGCCCCGCGATCGCCAGGAGCAAACCGAGCGACGACGGGATCGTGGCCACCAACGGCCGCTGGCCGACGGCCCAGGTGAGCGGGTTGGTGCTGACGCCGTAGCCAGCCAGCCGCTCCTGCCACGCCTTCCGGCGCCGGCCGAACCAGGCGCGCAGTTCAAGTGCCCGGCGCCGATCGCGGCCGACCGCCATGATGTGGAGCTTCGTCGACACCAGCGTCCGCGGACCATCGGCCGGCCCCTCGTCGGCGGCGAACAGCCGCTCCACGAGGTGCCGCGAACCCACCGCGCACGGGATCACGATCGCCCCCACTTCGGGCACCTGGTCGAACCCGCTGATCAGCGCCCGTACCCAACGGATCAGCCCCTCCCCGTGGGCATCGGCCAGCGACGCATCGGACAATTCAAGCCAGATGCCCACCGCCCGCACGGAGGCCGACCCGCGGCGAACCGGGACCGACCCTCGGGCGCCGTCGTGCGAAGTCGTCGAGGCGAACATGGCTGCCACGCGGTCAGAGGTAGGGCAGGGCCCGCCGCGGGGCCCGGATCGCGTCGTCGATCGCCGCCACCAGCGCCTCGTCCGCGCCGCGCCACCCGCGGCGCCGGATGTTCGCCACGACGGCGGGGTCGGCGTGCGCCGCCAGCGGCAATCGCTCCCCGTCGAGCAGGGCGTGGGCGGTCGCCAGCGGATCGCAGCCGTCGAAAAACCGCATTCCCAACCCGAACTCCGTGTCGATCTCGCGCATCTGCGGATAGTCGCTGGAGATCGAGCGGCGGCCGAGGATCGCCGCCTCGACCACGCTGTAGGTGCCGTTGTCGGCGAGGACGTTGTGGAGGAGGAAGCGGGCATCGCGGACGATCCCGACATACTCCGCGTCGGGCACCGCACCGCGGAAGTGCACGCGCCGGCGCCACGCGCCGAGAGTGGTGCGCACCGCATCCCGGACCGAGCGCACGTAGGGCTCGTCCCACACCGCGCGGCGGTCACCGATCCGCTCGGCGGGCAGGTCGGGATCGAACAGATCGGTCCACAGTCCGGTCACCACGACGTCGAGCGCGCCGCCGAGGGTGTCGAGATACAGCCGCAGCGCCCGCAGCGTCCGCAGGTGGTTCTTGTGCTGCGAGGAGTTGGTCACCCAGACGAAATACGGTGCCGCCCGGTCGGCGGTTACCGACTCGGCAGCACCGCCCGCCGACGCGTGCCCACCGGCCAGAGCGAGGAAGTGATCGATGTCGATCGTGGTCGGGATCCGGACCACGTGGCCGAGGGCGCCGGCGTAGCTCACCACGTCGCGGGCCGTCGCGGCGCTGGTGGCCGCGACCACGTCGGCAGTGCGCACGTTGCGGAGGAAATCCCACACCGGCCCGTCCGGATTGCCATACATGGCAGCATCGAAAATGCCCGGGGCGTAGCGCTGCAGGTGGTCGGTGACGAGCACGCCGTAGGGGCGCAGGGGAACGAGCGGGTGCACGAGTCGATCCGAAACGAAGAACCAGAAATCGCAATCGCAGAAAAACGCCCCGGCGTCGGCCGGCAACTGGTAGGTCGAGGAAATGAACGCGCCGACCTCGAGCCCCGCCGCCGTGGCGCAGCACGCCGCCGCATCGCGATCGAGGCAGCGCCACCGGAACGGGCGGACCTCCACGAGGGGGCACTCCGCGCGCAGGGCGGCGAGCTCATCCTCGATGGCGGGGAGATGGTCGGCCGGGACACCGAACACGACCCGCGCCACGCTCCGTGACGCGAACGACCGGACGACGTTGAGCACGAGGCGCAAGGTGCCGCCGAAGTAGGCGACCGGCAGCAGCACCGCGATCCGCGGTTCGGACCGACCGGGCGCGATCATGGGGGGCCCGCGGAGGAGTGACGATCTCGACGCGCGGCTTATCCCGTACCGCCGCGGCGCGAGTCAACGTCAGTTGCCATCGGGGCCAGGTTCTCCACGCCGGTCGGCGGTATCCGGCACGTCGATCGGCCGGAAAAACAGGGTTATCCTCCCGCATGGAGACGGCGCGTCGAACCCTGGGGGCCACGGGGTAACGCCGCGCCGCGCGACGCGATTCCATCGGAATTCGCTTCGCGTGCGCTCCCATCCGCCGGCCCGGGCAGAGGTGCCCTACCGCAAACCGGGCACCGCCTGGTGTCACGGGCGCGGCCGCACGCTTTCCAGGCGCTCGACCAACCGGGTAGCCTTACCACCCCCCCACGGGTTCCCGGAGCCACGAACCATCATGACCGTCGCCTGCCGTGCCTTGCTGATCGTGTGTGTCGCGTGTCTGGTCACGGTGCCACCGGTGGGGCGACACGCCGCCGCGCAGCCGCCGGCGGCAGCAGCGGACGGCACGGTGCTGCCGCGTCCCGCACCGGCTTTCCAGGGCAGGATCGGTCGGACGGTCGCCGAGTCCACCCCCGACTTCCCGCGCGAGCTCGCCGCCCCGCGGAACGCTCCCAACGTGCTCCTCATCATGACCGACGACGTCGGTTTCGGGGCCTCGTCGACCTTCGGTGGACCGATCCCCACGCCGGCCTTCGATGCCCTCGCCAAGCGCGGGCTGCGCTACAACCGCTTCCACACCACCGCCCTCTGCTCCCCCACGCGGGCGGCGCTGATCACCGGCCGCAACCACCACACCTGCGGGACCGGTGCCATCACCGAGATGGGGACCGGCTACCCCGGCTACAACACGCTGATGTCGAAGGCCTGCGGCACGGTCGGTGAGATCCTCAAGCAGAACGGGTGGAACACCGCCTGGTTCGGCAAGAACCACAACGTGCCCGACTGGCACTCCAGCCAGGCCGGTCCCTTCGACCTGTGGCCCACCGGGCTCGGCTTCGAGCACTTCTACGGCTTCCTCGGCGGCGACACCGACCAGTGGCATCCGGCGATCTTCGACGGCACGAAGCCGGTCGAGGCCCCCCACGATGACCCCGACTACCACCTCGACGCCGATCTCGCCGACAAGGCGGTGGCCTGGATCCGCGAGCAACACGCCCTCGCGCCCGACAAGCCGTTCTTCGCCTACTACACCCCCGGTTTGTGCCACGCGCCGCACCACGCCCCCCGGGAGTGGATCGCGAAGTTCAAGGGCCGGTTCGACCAGGGCTGGGACAAGGTGCGCGAGGAGACCCTCGCCCGGCAGATCGCCCTGGGGATCGTGCCCGCCGGCACGAAGCTCACCGCCCGCCCGGCGGAGATCCCCGCCTGGGACTCGCTCACGGCCAACCAGCGCCGCCTCTACGCCCGGATGATGGAGAGCTACGCGGCCTGTCTCGCCTACTGCGACTCCAACATCCAGCGCGTCATCGACGCCGTCGCCGACACCGGCGAGCTCGACAACACGCTCATCATGTACATCCAGGGCGACAACGGCGCCAGTGCCGAAGGCACGCTCCAGGGTGTGCTCAACGAGGTGGGGGTGGCCGCCAACGGCGTGACGGAGACGGAGGAGTATCTGCTCTCGATGATGGACGAGATCGGTGGCCCCCTGACCTACAACCACTACCCCGTCGGCTGGGCCCATGCGATGTGCGCGCCGTTCCAGTGGACGAAGCAGGTGGCCTCGCACCTGGGGGGCACGCGCAACGGCCTCGTCGTCTCCTGGCCGGCACGGATGGGGGAGGCCGGGGGGATCCGGTCGCAGTTCTGCCATGTCATCGACATCGCCCCCACGATCCTCGAGGTCGCGGGGGTCACCGAACCGAAGATCATCAACGGCGTGGCCCAGACCCCGATCGAGGGCACGAGCCTGGTCTATTCCTTCGCCGACGCCGGCGCGCCGGAGCGGCACACCACGCAGTACTTCGAGCTGCTGGCCAACCGCGGCATCTACCACGACGGTTGGCTGGCCAACACCAAGCCGAAGAAACTCCCCTGGGCCCCCCCTGGCGTCGTCACCCGGCCGGAGGAGTTCGAGTGGGAGCTGTACCACATCGCCGTCGACCACTCCCAGGCGGAGAACCTCGCGGCCACGCACCCCGAAAAGCTCGCCGACCTCCGCGCCCGGTTCGACGCCGAAGCCCGGAAGTACAACGTCTACCCGCTCGATTCCACGTTCGCGGAGCGGGCGGACGTGCGCATCCGTCCGAGCCTGACCCGGGGTCGCGACACCTTCACCTACCATCCCGGTACGTTCCGGGTTCCGGAGGGGAGCGCCCCCGATCTCAAGAACCGCTCCTACAGCGTCAGCGCGGAGGTGGAGATCCCGGCGCAGGGCGCCGAAGGCGTGCTCGTCACGCAGGGGGGCCGGTTCGGCGGATGGGGGCTGCTGGTGATCGACGGGAAGCCGGAGTTCGTCCACGCCTACTCCAACCAGAAGCAGCACAAGTACCGCGTGGCAGCGGCGGAGAAGCTGGCTCCGGGCAAACACACCATCACCTTCGACTTCGCCTACGAGGGCCCCGGAATGGGCAAGGCAGGCACGGGCACGCTCTCGGTCGATGGTCGGCCGGTGGCGAAGGGGCGGATCGAGAAGACGATCCCGCTGCGGATCTCGCTCGACGAGACGTTCGACGTGGGGCGCGACACGGGCACGCCGGTCGTCGAGGACTATGTCGCGCGGATGCCGTTCGCCTTCACCGGCCGGCTCGGCAAGGTGGTGATCACGCCCCAAGCGGCCGCCACCGCCGCGCCGTGAGGTGACGGTCCGGGGCATCCGGGGGCGGCCAGCTCCCCATGCTCCCGGCCGCGGCACGACCGCCAGCGACACCGGCACTGTCACCGCCGCGCCGGGTCGATCCGCCAGAAGATCACGAAATCCGCCCCCGCAGAGACGGCGAAGCGGCCGCAGGGGGCGACCGCCTCCCGGAACAGATCGCCCGCCAGGCGATGTGCTCGATGGGGCCGTCCTGCCGCTCACTCACCCGCCGGCATCGAGCCCACGGAGCAGCGTGATCGCCTCCTCGAGGGTCGGGCTCACGCCGCCGCGCACCCGGCCGCGGCGGTCGGCCGTGGCGAGGAGCTCGACCTCGGCGAAGTCGGGATGGGCCTCGAGCCGGGCCCGGGCACGCTGCCCGAGGGTGCCCGCGGCGTGGGCCCGCGCCGCCGGGAGCGACTCCACGAGCCACGCCGTCCGCTCCGTCACCAGGCCCGCGAGGGCCAAAAGCGCCGCCGCCACCGGAGCCCCACGGTCGATCGCCCGGCCCACGTCGAACACCAGGGCCGCCGTCAGCAGCTCCTCGTCGTAGGGGCGCTCGGCCCGCACCAGCTCGAACACCTGCAGCGTGTGCTCGAGCGCATCCCCCTCCGGATGCCGCGCCGGATCCTGCTTCACCGTCGCCAGCATCCGCACCAGGGCCGCGATGTCGTCGAAGCGGTCGCCGGCCACCGGGGGCGGATCGCTCGCCGCCCCGGCCAGCTCCGGCGCGACGGATTTCTCCATGGTCGGGGAGGCGCTCCTCCGGCACCCACCCGCGGGCCACACGCCGCGCGGCACGGAGCCGGGCCCGGTGCGAATCGCCGCCACCCGCCACGAAGCGGGCCGCCTCGGCGGCGATCTTGCGGCGGAGTTTGTCGGGCGGTGGTCCGCCGGGAGAGTCGCTCATCGATGCCTCGCTGCGCTCGGCAGGCGGGGGGGGCGGGTGCCGCCCCCGTGATCCCGCGTCACTCGGACGCTTTGCCGGCGGGGATCTCCCGCCAGCGGATGCCGCGGATCTTCGCCGCCGTGGCATAGGTGGCGATGCCGAGCGGCTTCGAGGGGATCACCTCCGGCCGCACCGAGATCGTGTGCCCCTCGAGGTCTTGGTTGACCACCTGCTCGTCGTCGATGAAGCACTCGATGCGCTGCGGCGTGACGCGGACGCGGATCGCGTACCAGCGCTGATTCTTGAACTCGCGGAACTGGGTGGTGTCGTTGTGGGCGGCGTCGCGGCCGTCGATGTTCGACAGACCGATCACGCCGCCCCCCCACCCGCCGACGATGAAGCTGCAGGGATCGTCGCCGACCGGGAAGGTGAGGCCGCAGAAGAAGTCGCTCCCGTCGACGCGCTGCGCCTCGCAGGCCAACTCGTAGTGCTGCCGCGGGAAGTCTTTCGTCCAGGTGATCCCGCTCATGTCGGCACCGATACCGATGCGGATGGCCCCGTCATCGACCCGCACCTCCCCCTCGCCACCGAACGCCGTGCTCCGCCAGCCGCCGAGGGCTTCGCCATCGAAGAGCGGTTTCCAGCCATCGGCCGCCGCGGCCCGGTCGGGCCCGCCGCTGCCGCTGAGCTCGCTTACCAGGGCGGTCGCCCCGTAGACCTTCTCCAGGGCGGCGAGGATCCCGGCGGCATCCACGCTCACCGCCCGGGCGAGGGCGTCGTCGTAGGCCACGTCGAGGACGAGCGAATGGATGTTGCCGTCGAAGATCAGCCCCACCAACTCCCCCTTCACGTTGACCACCGGGCTGCCGGAATTGCCGCCGATGATGTCGGCGGTGGAGACGAAATTGAACGGCGTGCGGAGAAAGGCATCGTCCTGCTCCAGGCCGGCCCGCTTCTCGGCCCAGCGCGGCGGCAGGTCGAAAGGGGGCGTCTCGCGCTTCTCGTCGGCGCGGTCGAAGAGCCCGGCGTAGGTGGTGTGGGCGGGGATGCTGCGGCCATCCTGCCGGTAGCCTTTCACCGTGCCGTACGCCAGCCGCAACGTGAACGTGGCGTCGGGGTAGAGGCCGTCGCCTTCGGAGGCGAACCGGGCCCGCGTGATCTCGGCATGCGCCTGCCGCTTCACCTCCCCCGCCTTCTCGACGACCGCCCGCAGCCGCCGGGCCTCGGCATCGACCACAGCCGCCAAAGCCACCATCGGGTCGCCCGCCTTCTCCACGGCCGCCCGCCCGCCGGCGAGGCCGGCGTCGTAGAGCTCGCGGCGGGTGTCGCGTGGCGGCTCCGCCCCAGCGGGGGTGGGCCGCGTGCCGAGGTGCGTGCCGCGCACCAGTTCCGTGGCCCGCGCGCGGGGCGACTTCCCCGCCAGCACCTCCTTCACGAGCGGATCGTCGCCACCGAGGGCACTGGCCAGGAAGGAGAGCGAATCGGTGAGCTTGGCGATCTCCAGGTCGTCGTGGATCGGCTCCTTGGAGAACAGTTGCATCTCGAGCGACTCGCGGGCCGAGTCGCGCAATTCGCGGAGCCGCTCGCCGCTGGGCTTCTTCGCCTCCTCGGCCGCACGGAGGATCGTCCGCGCGTTGGCGAAGAACTTGCTGTTGAACGCCAGCCCCGACTCGAGCAGGCTGTGGCGCCGCGACACGGCGTCGAGCTCCTTTTCCACCGCCTCGATGCGCTCGTAGGGACTCGGCGTGCCGGCTGCGGCGCGCTTGGCCACCGCGGCCCGGTCGCGCTCCTCGGCCCCGCGCCGCGCCGCCATGATCCGCGGATCGAGGAGTCCGGCCTGGACGCCAAGCCGCGCCTTGCGGGAGTTCTGCACGCCAAACAGGTCCTCGGCCACCTGCCGGGCCTGCTCCGGCCCCTGCCCCGCGAAGGCGCCGTAGAGGACCTCGAGGCGGTTGAGGCTGGCGAGGGACCACGGCATCTGCCGGTCGCGCATCGCCTCCAGCTCGCGCATCGTGTTGGCACGATCGGTGTGCCCCGGGTGACCGGAGACGAACACCAGGTCCCCCTCGCCGACCGGCGTCGCCGACCAGGCGAGGTGGTGCGGCACGCGGGCAGGCGCACCATCTTCATAGGCCCGGAACAGGCACATGTCGAGGTTGTAGCGCGGGTACTCGAAGTTGTCGGCATCGCCGCCGAAGAAGGCGATCTGCCGCTCCGGCGCGAACACGAGGCGGACATCGGTGTATTTCTTGGCCCGGTACAGGTGGTAGGCGCCACCCTGGTAGAGCGTGACGACGTCGCTGCGCAGGCCGGTCGCCGCCAGCGACGCCTGCTCGATCTCGGCCATCGCCTTCCGCCGGGCGGCGAAGGCTGCATCGGTGTCCATGCCAGTTTTCACCACCGCCTCCACCCGTGCGGTGACGTCCTCGATCGACACCAGGACGTTGAGCTCGAGATCCAGGCACTTCAGTTCGTCTTCGCGTCGCGCGGCGCTGAAGCCGTCGCGGTAGTAGTCGTGCGTCTCGTCGCCGAGCTTCTGCAGGGCGTCGGCACCGACGTGGTGGTTGGTGAGAACCAGGCCGTCGGCGGAAACGAACGACCCCGACCCGCCCGAGTTGAAGCGCACCGAGGCCTGCTGGAGGTGGATGAGCCACTCGGGGGACAGCTTCACACCGTGATCCCGCTCGAGTCGCTCGCGTGGGGGATGGCTGTAAAGCCACATCCCCTCATCGGCCCGGACCTGCACGGCCGCCATGCCGATGAACGACGCGGCCACGACGACGAGCAGGGAACCGCGCCTGGGGAAAAAGCGTGCAGACGGCAAACGGTGGAAGGCCGGCATGGGGGCACCCTCGGGGAAGCGACCGCGGACGCCACCGACCGCGGTGTGCAAAAGCCTATCCGATCGCGGCCGGCTCGCCGAAGGGCGGTGGGGGGGCGACGCACGACCCGGCGTCGGCCGGGACTTGACGAAAGAATGTACTTCTGTACACTCTTTGAGCGGGGCAGACGAGGGCCAATTGCATGCTCGCCAAATTGCACACGTTTTCCCTGCTCGGCATCGATGCGGTGCCGGTCGACGTGGAGGTCGACGTTTCGGCCGGGGCCCTTCCCGCCACGGTGCTGGTGGGGCTTCCCGATGCCGCAATCCGGGAGAGCACCCACCGCGTCGCCCGGGCGATGGTCAATTGCGGCTTTCACAGGCCCACCGAGCGGATCGTGGTGAACCTCGCCCCGGCGGAGTTGCCCAAGCAGGCCGCCACGTTCGATCTGCCGATCACGCTGGGCATCCTCGCTGGCAGCGGGCAATTCTCCGCCGAGCGGTTCCGTGACTACGCGGTGGTGGGAGAACTGTCGCTCGAAGGCCAGACCCGCCCGGCGCGCGGCGCCCTGTCGATGGCGATCTCAACGGCACGGCAGCGCAACCTGCGCGGCGTGGTCGTGCCCGCCGCCAGTGCCACCGAGGCGGCGGTGGTGGAGGACGTCGAGGTGATTCCGGTGTCGTCGCTGACCGAGGCGGTGCGCTTCTTCGCCGGGGATCTCGACATCCCGCGGACGCCGTCGCGGGTCGACGAATACTTCGATCGCTTCGCCGCCTACGACATCGACTTCTCCGACGTCCGCGGCCAGGAGGCGGCCAAGCGGGCGATCTGCGTCGCCGCCGCGGGCGGCCACAACATCGCCATGCTCGGCCCGCCGGGGGGCGGCAAGACGATGCTCGCCAAGCGGATCCCCACGATCCTCCCACCGCTCTCGGCCGCCGAATCGATCGAGACCAGCCGGATCTACAGCGCGCTGGGGCTGCTGGCCCCGGGGCAGCCGCTCATCGTCACCCGTCCGTTCCGGGCCCCCCACCACACGATTTCCGAAGCGGGGCTCGTCGGTGGCCGCTCGGTGCCCATGCCGGGGGAGATCAGCCTCGCGCACAACGGCGTCCTGTTCCTCGACGAGCTCCCCGAGTTCAACCGGCGCACGCTGGAGGTGCTGCGGCAACCGCTCGAGGAGGCCGCGGTGACGATCAGCCGGGCCCGCTCCACGACGCGCTTCCCCGCCGACTTCATCCTCGTGGCCGCCTTCAATCCCTGCCCGTGCGGCTACCGCGGCGATCCGCGGCGCGAGTGCCAGTGCACCACGCCCCAGGTCGAGCGATACATGGGGCGCATTTCCGGGCCACTCCTCGACCGGATCGACATCCATCTCGAGGTTCCGGCGGTGCCCTTTCGCGAGTTGTCGAGCAGCCGCGCGGGAACGACGTCGAGCCAGTTGCGTGAGGCGGTGCTCGCCGCCCGGGCCCGGCAGGCGGAGCGGTTCCGCGGTCTGCCCACGCGGTCGAACGCCCGGATGACGGCCCGGCAGATCCGCGAGCTCTGCCCCCTCGACCCGGCTGCAGTCGAGTTGCTGCGGGGGGCCGTGACAGACCTGGGGCTCTCCGCGAGGGCCCACGACAAGATTCTCCGTGTCGCGCGGACGATCGCCGATCTCGACAATGGCGATTCCGGCGACCTGAAGCAGGGAAACCTGAAGCAGGGTGGCGCGGAGCGCATCACCTGCGCCCACTTGAGCGAGGCCATCAACTACCGGATCCTCGATCGGAAGCTGTGGACGTGAACCCCCGGCTGGGTGGCGGTGGAATCGGTCGCCTCCGGGAAACGGTCTTTTCGGCTTCGGGTCGGGTGTGGCACGATGCTGGACATGACCGATGGCATTCCAGTCGAGCGCGGTGTTGCCTGGCGGCAGTCCCGTCACCGAGCGCCGGCCGCGACGCCCCAGTCGCTCGTCCGTTTGGCTGTCGCGCTGTGCCTCCTGGGGTGCGCCTGCTTGCCGATCGACCTGGCGGTCGCCCGCTGGGTGGCGGCGCGCCGCCTGCCCGGAGAGGTGGGCCGGCTGCTCGACATCAGCGAAGCCTTCGCCCAGGGCTGGGGTGTGGCCGGCATCACGCTCGACGAGAGGTTGTGGCATCGCCCTACCGGTCGGCAGCCGGGGGGCGACACGGCCGTTGACCGACCAGGCCGCGGGATACCGGCGTTGGCGTTGACCGGCCTCCGTCCCCGGGAAGCCTGCATGCGGCTCGTGGCGATGGCGGTGCTCGGCGGTCTGCTGGTCGATGTCGTCAAACTCGTCGTCCGTCGGGTCAGGCCGCGGGCCATCGACCTCCACGCTGCGACCGACGCGCTGGCCACCTTCGACACGACGCTGGTGGGAATCCCCCACCCGGGATCGGCCGACCTGCTCAGCTTCCCGTCGGGTCATGCGGCGCGCGGCGGGGCTGGCGGCGGCGCTGTCGCACCGCTATCCGCGGGGAGCGGTCCTCTTCGTCGCCTTCGCCACCCTCGCGGCGCTGCAGCGCGTCAGTTCATCGGCGCACTACCCGAGCGACATCTGCTTCGGGGCGGCTGTGGGATGTGTCGGAGCGGCTCTGCCGCTGTGGCTCGAGCACCTCGCGCCCCGACGACAGGCGAGCGCGCAGGGACGCCGGGCTGCCGGCATCTGAACGACATCTGAACGACGAACCGGCCGGGGCGGCTGCTATACTTCAAGCCGCGGTCGATCTGAATCGTGCGGCGGTGATCCGGGCGACGATGGCGACAGAAAGCCTGGCCCGGCTTCTCCGCCACACGCGTTACATCCTCTTTTCACCCGAACCCACCCATGCCAGCCCCCAAACGCCCGGCCGCGAAGAAAGCCAGCCGGGCCCGGAAGCCGGCGACACCCTCGGGTGACGTCCCGGTGCCGGAGCATGCCGATGGCGGGGGGAACGACGTCCGTCCTGGAGGTGCGACGGCGACGGTGGGCTCTGGCGGGGAGAGCATCGGCCGCAGAGTGCTCCTCGTCGACGACGACGAGGAGATCGTGGAGTCGATGCGGACGCTGCTCGAATCGAAAGGTTACGAGATCTTCGTCGCCCGTGACGGCAACCAGGGGCTTCTGCTGGCCGAGCGGGAGCGTCCCGACCTCATCGTCCTCGACATGATGATGCCGAAACGGAGCGGCTTTCTCGTGCTCGAACAGCTCCGCCGCAGTCGGCCCGTTCCCGTGAAGGTGGTGATGATCACCGCTAACGAGGGGAGCCGACACCGCGCCTACGCGGAGATGCTCGGGGTCGACGACTACATCCGCAAGCCGTTTGCCATGGACCGCCTGCTCGCCACCGTGCAACGGCTGCTGGGCCCGGCTGGCTGACGATTGGGGTCCCCACGCGGGGCGCTAACGGCCGGACTCGCCCAGAGCGCCGCGTTGTGGCGTTGCCGAAGTTGGTATCGCGTCGACAGGGTGGCGCTTCGGGAGGGTGCCAGCAGTTGGTTCGCAGGGGGCTGAAACGCCGTCGCCGAATCATCGGGCAGGACGTTCGGGTGACCGCGAAAACCTCGACAAAATGGGCGCTGTGCGTCGGCGCTGGCTGCGATTGACCCACTTCGGGGCCCTTCATACATTCCGCCGGCGAGTATGAACCGGTCGGGTTTCAGGGGAGCAGGTCCTTGCCGACGCATCCGCTCACAGCTTCCACATCGTCCGCACCGGCCTCCGCGGCGTCCGCACCGGGCTCCGCGGCGTCCGCACCGGCACCATCGGGCCAGCCCCGCCACGCGCTCGCGGCGGCGATGCCTGGCGCGGTGATCAATGCCGGAGGAGACGACGCCAAGGAGCGCGTCCGCGAGGCCACCGACATCGTCGATCTCGTCGGCTCGTACATGGTCCTCCGGCGGGCCGGCAAGGCGATGGTGGGCCGCTGCCCGTGGCACGACGACTCCCGTCCGAGCCTGTCGGTCAATCCCGAGCGGCAATCGTTCCGCTGCTGGGTCTGCGACATCGGGGGGGACGTGTTCAGCTTTCTCATGCGGATGGAGCGGATCGAGTTCCGCGAGGCCCTCGAGCTGTTGGCGCAGCGCGCGGGCATCCCCCTGTCACGCGGCAGCGGGCAGCGTGACGACCTCCGCGCGGCGGTGCGGGCGGCTTTGGAATGGTCCGCCGGTCGCTTCACCGCCTGCCTCCGCGATGCCCCCGAGGCGGAGGGGGCGCGCCGCTACCTGACCGAGCGGGGCCTCACCCCCGCGACGATCGAGCGCTTCGGCGTCGGCTACGCGCCGGCGGGCTGGGACTGGCTCCTGCGGCAGGGACCGGCAGCCGGCCACCAAGCCGATGCGCTCGAGCAGGCCGGCCTGATCGTGCCCCGCCAGGATCGCTCGGGCCATTACGACCGCTTCCGCGACCGGGTCATGTTCCCGATCCGCGATCCCCAGGGGCGGTGCATCGCCTTCGGCGGCCGCGCCCTCCCCGGCGGTCCGCCCGACGCGGCGAAATACATCAACTCGCCGGAAACGCCCCTGTTTTCCAAGAGCGGCACGCTCTACGGCCTCGACACCGCCCGGGAGGCGATCACGCGGTCCGGCCGGACGGTCGTGGTCGAAGGCTACATGGACTGCCTCGCCGCCCGCCAGGCGGGGCATGGCGACGTCGTCGCCGTGCTCGGTACCGCGGTGGGCGAGCGCCACGCGCGACTCCTGCGCCGTTATGCGGAGCGTATCGTGCTCGTGCTCGACGGTGATGCGGCCGGCCGCCGCCGTGCCGACGAGGTGCTGGACCGTCTCCTCGCCGAGCCGATCGACCTGCGCATCGCCCGGCTGCCCACCGGCACTGATCCGTGCGATCTGGCCATGGCGGGCGGTCATGCGTCACTGGCCGCGGTGATCGACGCGGCGATCGATCCGATCGACTACCGGATGGACAGCACGCTGGAGCGGCTCGGAGATCGGCCGGCCGACCAGGCAATCCTCGCTGCGGTCGAGGCCGTGCTCACGCCGCTGGCCCGCGTGTCGCCACGGGCGCCGCTCAGCCCCGCCCAGCGCCGGATCCGGGAAGACCAGGTGATCGGGCGCTTGTCGCGCCGCTTCGGGTTGGAAACCGCCGGCCTGCGGCGCAGGCTCGAGGAACTACGGCTGGTCAGCCCGCGGGAGGCCTTCTTCGACGCCCCGGAAGAGGAACTGGCGGTCGCGGCCCCCCTCGACCCCCTCCCCGCCTGGGATCGCGAGGTGCTCGAGCTCCTCCTCAGCCATCCCGACGCCGCCGGATTCGTCGCCCAGCTCGCCCCCGACGACCTCGACTCGCCGACGGCCCGTGCCGTCCTCGCCGCTGCCGCCCGCAGTGCGGCCGCCACCGGCCATGTGAGCCTCCACGGGCTGCTCGACGAACTGGCTGCCGGGCCCTTGCACAGCCTGCTCGTGGCCCTCGACGAGGATGCCGCTGACAGGCCTTTGCCGGTCACGGAACGTCTCGTCCACTGGGAGGAGAGCCGCCGCCGGCGCACCGCTCATCGGCTGGCCCAGGCCAGCGTCACCGCCTTGAAATCCTCCACACTCGACCCGGGTGCGGAGGCGGATCTTCTGGAACGGCTCGTCGCCCATCGGCGCGCCGTTCAGGGCATGACCGAACCCAAGGAGGGGTGAGGGTGCCCGCCTCGTCGCTGCAGTCGGATCCACGGTGCCTCACGGCCCGTGGATTCCGGGGGGCGGTGCGCGAGTGACGGTAGGATGGAAGGAGGCCCAGACATGAACCAGCAGCACACGAGCCCCACCGACCCGATCACCCAGCCGTCCGCCGACGGCCCCGGTGTCGACCCGATTGACACCGCGGTGGTCAAGCCACGCGCCGCCGCCCAGGGCGTCGACGCCGATCTGGCGACCCTCATCGCCACCGGTCGGCGCCAAGGCTACCTGACCTTCGACCAGGTCAATGCCTACCTTCCCGACGAAGCGGTCGACCCCGAGAAGATCGACAGCCTGCTGGTGGCGCTGGAGGAAAAGGGGATCGATCTGGTGGATGTGGCCCCGGCACCCGAGGAGGCCGAGGCGGCGCCGGTCGCCGTGCAGCCCGCGGGCCCCACTCCACGGGCCGCGGCCACCGTGCGTCCGGCGCCCGCGCGTCGTGACGAGGCCACCACCACGGCGCCGTCCAACGCCGGCAACGACCCGATCCGCATGTACCTGGCGCAGATGGCCGAGATCCCCCTCCTCACCCGGCCGGAGGAGATCGCCCTCGCCAAGCGGATCGAGGTCACGCGGAAGCGCTTCCGCCGGGCCATCCTCGGCTGCGCGTATTCGCTCCAGACCACGGTCGACACCCTGCGCCGCGTGCATGAAGGGAAGCTCCCCTTCGATCGCACCATCAAAGTGTCGCTCACCGAACGGCTCACCAAGGAGCAGATCCAGGCCCGGATGCCCCACAACCTCGCCACGCTCGGCCAGCTCATCGAGCGGAGCCGTGCCGACTTCCGTCTCCTCATCAGCCGGCGGACGCCGGCGGAGGAGGCACGCGTGGCCCGCAATCGATTCCGGCGGGGGCGTGCCAAGTCGCTCACGCTGGTCGAGGAGTTGTCGCTGCGGACGCGGCGCGTGCAGCCGCTGCTCAAGCTGCTGCGGGGCATGTCGGGGCGGATGGACCGGCTCCAGGAGGGCCTCCGGCAGGACGAGCTCTCCCGCGACGAACGGGCCGACATGCGGAAGGAGCTCCGCGACCTGATGCTCTCGACCTTGGAAAGCCCGCGGTCGTTACGGAAACGCGTGGTGCTCCTCGAGCGGCTCCAGGGGGAGTACGAGGCGGCGAAGCGCTCGCTTTCGGCGGCCAACCTCCGCCTCGTCGTGTCGATCGCCAAGAAGTACCGCAACCGTGGCTTGTCGTTCCTCGATCTCATCCAGGAGGGCAACACCGGCCTGATGCGGGCGGTCGACAAGTACGAGTACCGCCGGGGCTTCAAGTTTTCCACCTATGCCACCTGGTGGATCCGGCAGGCGATCACCCGGGCCATCGCCGACCAGGCCCGCACGATCCGCATCCCGGTTCACATGATCGACGTGCTCTCCAAGCTCCGCACGGCGGGCAAGAAGCTGCTCCATGAGCTGGGCCGCGATCCGACGGCGGAGGAGATGGCCACCGCGACCGGCATCCCGCTGGAGGAGGCGCGCCGTGTGCTCGACATGGGGCGGCAGCCGATGAGCCTCGACCGGCCGGTCGGGGAGAGCGAGGACGCCAGCTTCAGCGAGTTCGTCGAGGATGCCGGCGTGCAGAGCCCGTCCCAAGCAGCCACCTGCGGTCTGCTGCGGGACCGCATCGAGTCGCTGCTCAAGACCCTCACCTACCGTGAGCGGGAGATCATCCGCCTGCGCTATGGCCTCACCGACGGCTACACCTACACCCTGGAGGAGGTGGGGCGAATCTTCCGCGTCACCCGCGAACGGGTGCGGCAGATCGAAGCCAAGGCGGTGAAGAAGCTCCAGCATCCGGTGCGTTCGCGCCAGTTGGAGAGCTTCCTCGGCGGTGCCGTGAACTGACACCCGGCGCCACGCCGCCTGTCTCCCGGCACGAGCCGCGCACCGTGAGCCACCCACCGGCCCCCGTTTGCGGGATTTCCGCAGCGGGGGCCGGCCCGTGGGGATGCCGGAAGCGCGGCTCCCGACAAACGGCTGGCCGCAGCCAGTCCCACCGGCGGTTGTGCCATGGCCAATGGCCACGGATGGACTTTGCCCACGCGCTGCTAGGATGTCGACCGACAGGAATCCTGCCCACCGCGCGACCGACCATGTCCCTGGCCGTCACCGCCGATGCGATCCGCACGCTGCACCGCATGCAGCGTCAACTGACCGACCTGCGCGAGCAACTCGAGGTCGGGCCCCGGCGTGTGGCCGCGCGGACCAAACTCGTGGAAGCTGCCGAGGCCCGGATGGCGGCCGTCAACGACGAGGTCCGCCGGGCCAAGATGGGTGCCGACCAAAAGCAACTCCAGCTCAAGTCGGCCGAGGCGAAGATCACCGACCTCGAAGGAAAGCTCAACGCCTGCAAGACCAACCGCGAATACCAGACGCTCCGCGACCAAATTGCCGCCGACCGGATGGCGACCAAGGTGCTCGAGGACGAGATCCTCGAGGCCCTCGAACGCGTTGACGCGACCCGGGGACAGGTTCCCAACGTGGAGGGTGAGTTGGCCACAGCCCGGCGCGGCCTCGCGGATGCGAAAGCGGAAGTCGACGCCAAGGCCGCCAGTCTCGCCGCGGAGGTCGCGCGGATCAGCCGCGACCTCGAAGCCGCCGAGCACGAACTTCCGGACGATTCCCGTGACGTCTACCGCCGTGTCGTGAAGAGCAAGGGTGCCGACGGGATGGCCGTGGTCGATGGCCAGAGCTGCGGAGGCTGCTCCCAGCAGATCACGGGCAACATGGTGGCGGAGCTGTCGATGGGCCGTGTCGTCGCCTGCCGTAGTTGCGGACGCCTGCTCTATCTGGCGAAATAAGGGGCCCTGCGGCCCGTTTCCCGCGGCTCCCGCGGATTCTCGTTCCCCGTTTCACCGGAATGCCGACGATGTCAGACCGCATCCCCATGACCCGCACCGGCTACGAAAAGCTCAAGTCCGAGGTCGATCACCTCGACACGGTGGAGATGCCCCGCCTCACCGCCCGGGTGGCCGCCGCGCGGAGCGAGGGCGACCTGAGCGAGAACGCGGAGTACCACGGGGCCCGGGAAAGCCAGGGGATGCTCCAGGCGAAGATCAACCTCCTCCGCGACAAACTCGCCCGGGCGGTGATCGTGGAACGGCCCAAGGAGGCCACCGACGAGGTGGTTTTCGGCGCCACGGTCACGGTGAAGGACCTGAAGTTCGGCGACGAGGAGGAGTTCGTCCTCGTGGGGGCCGGCGAGGAGGACTACGACGCCGGCAAGATCAACGTCGCCAGCCCCCTCGCCCAGGGTCTGCTCGGCCGCAAGGTCGGCGAGAAGGTCGAGATCCAGGTGCCCGCGGGGCTGATGCGATTCGAGATCCTCGGCGTCCGCTTCGAGGACGCCTGACGGCACCGTGGGGGCCGGCGAGAGCCGCGGTGCCGTGCCGCAGCACGACCGGGAAGCGGCCAGCGGCCATCCGCGGAATGCCGGGCTCACCGGTTCGCGACACCCTCCCAGAGGGCCGAACCGATCCGCACGATCGTCGCCCCTTCGAGGATCGCATCCTCGAAGTCGCCGCTCATCCCCATCGAGAGCTCGGGGAGCCGCAGCCCGGGCCGCTCCGCCTCGATGCGGTCGCGGAGCGCCCTCAAGCCCGCGAACTGCCGCCGCGCCGTGTCGGGTGGGTCGCCGGGCGCCGCAGCGGAGGCCATCCCCATCAAGCCGCACAGCCGTGCGCCGCGTGCCGGCCAGGCATCGAGCAGGGGGCGCACCGCTGCGGGCTCCAGCCCGGTCCGTGCGGTTTCTCCGGTGAGATTGACCTCGATCAGCACGTCGACGGGGCTGCCGTGGCCACCCCTCTCGGCGGCGATCGCGTCGAGCAACCGCAGGCTGTCGAGCGAATGGACGAGGTGGCACAGCGGCAGGGTCCGCCGCAACTTGTTGCGCTGCAAGTGGCCGATGAAGTGCCAGCGGATCCGGTCGGCCAGGTCGGCAAGCGCCTCCTGCTTGGCCCACAGCGCCTGGGGCCGGCTCTCCGCCAGATCGCTGCAGCCGGCCTCCACCAGCTCCCGGGCCAGCGTTGGCCCCACGGTCTTCGTCACCCCCACGAGGCGGACGCTCTCCACCGGCCGCGCCGCCCGCTGGCAGGCGTCAGCCACCCGTTCACGGACACAGGCCAGATTGTCGGAAAACTGTGCCATCACCCCACCCGGGCCGGCGCGGGCCGTCACTCGATCTCGATCGACCGGCCGACGCGGCCCCGCGGCTTGATCCTCCCGAGGATGAGCTCGCACGCCACGTTGCAGCCGAGGAGCGTGCGGTTCCGCGGTTCGTCGAGGGCCCGGTAGACGAGCCACTGCTCCAGGCCCGCCTGCACCCGAAAGCCCACCGCCTCGTGCCGGCCGAGGATCCGCCGCGTGTCGGCCACGGTGAGTTGTCGCCACGTCACCGGACCACGGCTGCGTCCGGGATCGCAGTCGATCCACAGCGGGGCGTAGAGCCGGTCGCCCGGACCGGATTGGCGCAGTTCCAGTCCCGCGACCCCCGCCGCTTCCTGGGTGGCGGACGATGGCGCCACGACGTCGAAGCTCCCGGGGCCCCCGGCACTCGTCCATTCCCCGAGGGCCAGTGGGAGCACGACGCTCCGGGGCCGGCCATCACAGAGGAGCCGTTCCCGTGTCTCTTCTTCCGGCGTCGCCACGGTGATCGCACCGGGCAGCACGATCCGCGCCCGGTAGTCGATGCCACCGCCACTCGCCGGCACGATGACCGCGTCGGCCAGGAGCACAACCCGGTCGGCGGCCATCACCACCACCTGCCGCTGCACCTCCCCACCACCGACGAGCGGCTGGACGATTTCGAGGAAAGTGCCGTGCCGGCAGGGCTCGCAGCTCGACATCCGCCACGGGCCATCGGGGTCGCGCTTCTGCCCGCCCACAGAGACGCCGGCCGACCAGGGACCGGCCACGAGGACTCGGCGCCCGACCGCCACTTCCAGCCAGGGCGCGGATGCCTGCCAGTCGATGAACAGCCGCACGGCGCTCCCGTCCCAGCCCGAGCGGATCACCGCCTGCCCCCCGTCGCCGAGCCCGCGCTCGCGGGGGAGGAGCCGACCGCCGGCGCCACCCTGCGCCAGATGCCGGGCCGTGTTCCGTGCCCGCCGGCTGCCGTCGCGGGCGACCCGGTCGAGGAGCGGCTCCACGTCGGCCATCGCGGCGGTACCGCCGGCAGAGCGACGCGCTACAGGCCCACGAGGGTCCGACCCGGCAGGCCCCATCAGCGCGAGCGCCGTTTCGCCGGCTGCGCGGAGACGGGCGTCGGTCCGGGCATTCCACGGCACCCCCCCGCCGGCCGCCGTCACCGCCTCTCCGATCGCCGCCCAGCGCGCCACGAGCGCGACCCGGGCCGCGACATCGGCCGCCCCTGGCGCGCGGATCGCACCGTCGTCGCTCGTCTGGCGGTCGATCTCGGCCTCCACGGCCTCCCGGGCCGGCGGCTCGAGCGCCTGGCAGGCCGCGATGTCGGGGAACAGCTCCGCCACCACCAGCAGGCAGGCGGCGGCAGCCGTGTCACCGTCGCGCACCACATCCACCGCCGGGGCGGCGACACGGCACAACTGGTCGATCAGCGCCGTCGCGGCACCCGTGCGCCCGGTCGAGGCCCCGCCGGGCTGCGCCGTCCAGCCCAGGGCCCAGGCAACCGCCTCGGTTGTGGTCCAGCGCTCCGCGCCGGCCGGCAGGCGGGCGATCGCCTCGAGGGCCTCGGCCACCGCCGCCTCGAGGCGTCGGAGGTCCCCACCGCGGCGCGCCTTCCCGGTGATCCGCGTCGCCAGCCGGCGCAGGTGCCGACGGCCGTCGCGAGTCGGCATGCGGTCGGCGAGCCGCGTGATCCGCGCGACCGTGTCGGCCCGCTGCCTTCGACGCGGCCGGGGGGATCGCGCGGGTGGCTGCGTCGTCGACCGGGAGTCGGTCGGAGCCCCCGCCGAAGCATGCCGACCATTGCGGGCCGGTGGCAGGGTTCCAGGGGAAGTGCCGTGGCGCGTGGCCATCCTCGGGTGTCCATCCACGTGTCGGCGGGCGTGCGGAGCGGCCCACCGGGACCGCTGCGGTGCGGTATCGTATCGTGGTGAAGGTCCCACCACCACGGGGAGCCCCTCGGCCATGCCGTTCCCGCACAGCCCACCCGTCGACCCTGTCGTGGTCCCCGCCGTGGCCGCGGTCCCCCGCCGCAGGGCGCGGCGGCCAGGAGTGACGCTCCTCCTGGTGCTCACGCTGGCCCCGTCGCAGCTGGGCAGTGGCCGGGCCGCCGAGGATCCGCCCGCGGAGCCCGTGCCGGTCGTCGATCGCCATCCGGAGCTCGAGCGTTTGGCGCCGCGCGAGGAGGTGTGGGTCGATCTCCGCGGCAGGAGGGTCGTGGTCGGTGGAGCCGTGGCGCTCGACGAGGGGCCCATCGAGTTCTTCGCCTGCCCGCAGCTCACCAAGGAGCACGAGTCGGTGATCGCGGTGAAGGCGTCGGCACGGCTCGTGCACGCCGCCCTGCTGGCGATCGGCCTCGTGCCGGGGAAACCGGTCTCCTTCGACCCTGTCTACGCCGCCGCCACCGGCCCGGCGGTGCGGATCATGCTCCGCTGGCGGGACGCCGCCGGTGCAGCGCGGGAGGCCGACGCCCGGACGTGGGTGCGTAATTCGCGCACCGGCAAGGTGCTGGAGGCCGACTGGGTGTTCGCCGGCAGCAGCCTGTGGAAAGACCCCGATGGCCAGGAGCACTACCAGGCCGACGCGGGCGACTTCGTCTGCGTTTCGAACTTCCCGACCGCCACCCTCGACCTGCCGATCGAGAGTTCGCAGTCGAACGAGGCGCTGCTGTTCGAGGTCTTCCCGGAGCGCGTGCCCCCCGTGGGCACCGTGGTCGATCTCGTGCTCACCGCTGCCGCTCCGGTGCCCGCCAAAAACCCGGGTGGCTCCCGGTGACGGGTTGGCCCCCGAGGATAGCGCACGCACCGCGGCTCACCCGGCACCGGCGCCCACGTGGCAGTGCGCCAGGACCGTCTCCGGCGTCGCCACATAGCCGGTGTAGAAGGGGCCGAACTCGGCGTACCGGGCGCTCGCCTCGTCGAAGCGCATCGTGTAGACGATCTCCTTGAGGAAGTCGGGCCGCCGCGCCCACAGCGTCACCCCCCACTCCCAGTCGTCGAGTCCCACGCTCACCGTGATCAACTGCGTGACACGCCCACCGAAGGTCATGCCGGTGCGGCCATGCTCGGCCATCAACCGGCTGCGCTCGGCGAACGGGAGAAGGAACCAGTTCTCCCCCACCTCGCGCTTCTTGTTCATCGGATAGAAGCAGGCGTTGGGCCAGGGGGGCAGTTCAGGCTCGATCCGCGCCCGGCGCATGGCATCCTCCCGCGCGGCATACCCCGCGACCTTCGCCTTGTAGCTCGGGCTGTCGGCCATCTCCCCCTCCTCGAGGAGCCGCTGGCCGTACTGGGCGACCGTGGGGACGTATTCGCTCACCTCCGTGAGGCCGATGAACGACCACGTGGGCACGAGCGCGGTGCCGAGGGGCCCGGCGACGAGCCGCTGGTGCACAGCCTCGACCGCGAGGGGGGAGGGATCCATCGCCACGACGGCGAAGTCGGCCTTGTGCCCCGGCACGATCCACGTCTGCAGACGGCGGGGCGCCCCGGCCGCGCCGGGGTCGAGCGCCGCCCGGAACGCAGCCATCCCCTCGGCGAGCTGGCGCGGCGAGAGGGCGGCCAGCCGGCCGTGGTCGAAGGAGTAGAAAAGGTGGCTCACGTGCCACCCGGTGGACGGCTCCATCGACGCGGTGTCGTCGGCGGCGTTGCGGTGCGGGGGATGGGACACGGCGGAAGGTCTCCTCGGGACGGGGGTGCCACCGACTCGCCGGTCGCGCCCGGGCCCGGAGTGTAGGCGGCCCGGAGGCCACTTCCCATCCCCCGTCACGGCCCCGCCGCACCGCTGCCTGTCCCTCCTGGTGCCGGAGCCGGTAAGCTTGCCCATGGGGCCGGTGAGCTGAGCGGTCAGGGACCGACAAGCTTTCAGGCGGGAACGGGCAGGGCGCTACGCTCGCGGAGGACACGACCATGGGACAGGCGATCGTCGATCCACAGGAACTGCGGCGTTTCGCCGCCCGTCTGCGCCACTTCAGCACCGAAGTGATGACGCAGATGCAGGCGGTGCAGCGGCAGCTCTCGGCGCTCGGTTCCACCTGGCGCGACCAGGAGCACCAGAAATTCGCGGAGGAGTTCGAGCAGCAACTCAGCACCTTCGGCCGGTTCGTGGAGAGCACCGGTGAATACGTGCCCTACCTGATCCGCAAGGCGGAGCGGGTCGAGGAATACCAGCAGCAGCGGTGAGCCGGGGAGGCAGGCGATGTCCGGACAGGCCGACGTCAAATCGATCGACACCCTCGCCTTCGTGAAGGCGGCGGTGGCGTCGTTCGCCCACGAGACCGGCCAGGCGATCGCCGAGGTCGAGCTGGAGGGCCGGCGGGCCGTCGACTACATCACCATGGACCGGGCCGCACACTGGAAAGCCGAGGTCCGCCGCGCCGGCGACATGGTCAACCAGGCGATCAAGGACCTCGAGCACTGCCGGGCGTTCAAGAAGGTGGGGGACAGCCAGCCCTCGTGCGTCGAGGAGAAGAAAAAGCTGGAGAAGGCCCGGGCCCGATTGGCACTGGCCGAACAGAAGGCGGAGGCGGTGCGCCGCTGGACGCCGATGGTCCAGCAGCAGTTCCGCGAGACATGCGTGAAGCTCGTCCACTTCCGCGAGGTGGTCGACGTGAAGTGCCCGCGCGCGGTGGCCACCTTGGAGCGGATGCTCAAGGCCCTCGACGCCTACCGCGAACTGTCGGGGCCGCGTCCCGGGGGCAATGCCGGTGGCACGGCTTCCGCCACCGCCGTCACCCGTCAGGTGGAAGATCCGGCATCCCCTGCTCCGGCGTCGACCGCTGCTCCAGCCGCTCCAGCGGGGAGCGCTGGGCCAACAGTGGATCCCTCCACCCCGTGAGGTGCGTCCCGTGAAGCACATCGACCTCTCCAGCGGCGCCTCGAAGATGTCGCTCGCGCTCAAACAGTTGGAGATCAAGTGGGACTCCGCCAAGGACACCTGGAACGACGCCACGAGCAAGGCGTTTCACAAGGAGCACATCGAGCCGCTCCGGCCCGACATCAAGGAAACGCTCGAAGCGATCGGCCGACTGGCGGAGGTCCTGGCCCGCGCCGCCCGTGACGTCGCCGACGAAGGTGGCGGCTGACGCCGGATGGGGGCTTCCGCGGGCGCGACCCCGGTTGCGGGGTCGGACACGGCGGGCGGATTGGG
>RFRL01000141.1 GCA_009924545.1 Planctomycetia bacterium
GACGGCGTCGTCCTCGTCACCGGCAGCCGCGCCAAGGACACCTACACGCTCAAGGCGGTGGTGCCCGCTGGCGGCAACCTGCGCGGTGTGCGCCTCGAGGCCCTCACCGACGACAGCCTGCCAGCCAAGGGCCCCGGCCGGGCCGACAATGGCAACTTCGTCGTCAGCACGTTCGCCGTGCAGTTCGGCCCGCCCGGCTCGGCCGACACCCCGACGGCGGTGGCGTTCGCCGGGGCCAAGGCCGACTTCGAGCAGGAAAACTACGGTGTGGCGGGCACCCTCGACGACAAGCCCGACAGTGGCTGGGCGATCGGCGGCGGGATCGGCGCCAATCATGTGGCCACCTTCGACCTGCCGGCCGATCTGGTCGTGCCGGCCAACAGCCCCCTGACCGTGACGATCGACCAACAACATGCCGACGGCACGCATGCCGTGGGCAAGTTCCGGCTGCACCTCCTCCAAGAGGTGGCGGCACCCGCGCCGGTGGCACCGGCACCGGCCGCCGAGGCGCCCAAGCCGTAGGCCGGGATGGGTTGACGGGCCGGGTTGACGGAACGGTGGCGTGGAGCGGGACGATCGGCTCACCCCGGGAGCCGCGGTGGGCGGGGGCAGCGGGCTGACAGGAAGGAGTCGTCGCGATGGCGGAAGAGACGGAACGGACCGCGGGGGTGCTGCGGGTGCCGGGAGCGAGCCCCGCTTCGGTGCGGTCGATCCTGCCCTGGGGGCTGGTGACAGGCGCGCTGGTCCTGGGGTTCTGCGCCGGCCGCTCGTCCGGGCCGGCGGATCGCCTGGAGGTGGTGCGGGCCGCTTCGAGCCTCGCCGAAGGGGCGTTCGCGGCGTGCACCGTGCCGCTCGACGCGGGCATCGAGGCCCTGTTCCTCCTCGACTTCGAGACGGGTGATCTGGCCGGCGGCGTGATCGGCCAGGCCAACGGCAAGTTCACCGGACTCTACAAGGTCAACGTCCTCAAGGATCTCGGGTTCAAGCCCGGTCAGGCAAAGAACCCCAAGTTCCTCCTCGTGTCGGGGATCGCCAACGTGGGGCGGGTCGGACCCTTGCAGATGGCCTCGTCGGTGTTGTTCGTCACCGACTCGGCGACCGGCACCACGGTCGCGTACGGCATCCCCACGACACCGGCCGCCGCCGGGGCCGGTTCGTATGCGGAGTTGGTCCGCCTCGACGTCGTCAGCCCCCGCGGCGGCGGCAAGGCACGATGAACGACGCCCCCGGGGAGTCAACGGGCGATGGTCGGCCGGCGCCGGACGGTGCCCGCGGGGCGGCACCCACTCACTGGGTGATCGTCAACGGCCAGCGGCGCGAGGTGCCGGCGGGCGGGTCGGCGCACGACCTGGTGGTGGCGCTGGGCCTGGTGGGGCGCCCGCTGGCGGTGGAGGTCGACGGCCGTGTCGTGCCCCGGGCCCGTCTGGCCGACTGTATGCTGGGGCCGGAGAGCGTGATCGAGATCGTGACCCTCGTTGGCGGCGGCTGAGCCGTCGGCCCCTGCCATGACCGCCGCCGCTACCACCGTCGACCCGTCCCTCGCCGACGGGCACCTCCGGGTGGCCGGGATCACGCTCCGCAGCCGGCTGGTGGTGGGGACCGGCAAGTACGCCACCATGGCAGGCATGGTCCGCTGCCTCGAGGCCTCCGGCGCCGACTGTGTGACGGTGGCCGTCCGCCGCGAGCGGCTCGTCACCGCTGCCGGGGAGAACATCCTCGACTTCCTCGACCCCGCCCGGTACACGCTCCTCCCCAACACCGCCGGCTGCTTCCACGCCGACGACGCCGTGCGCGTCGCGCGGTTGGGGCGGGAGTTGCTCCGCGACCTGGGCAATCCCGGGGCCGAATGGGTCAAGCTCGAGGTGCTGGGAGACCCGCGCACCCTCCTCCCCGATCCGGTGGGCACGCTCGAGGCCACGGCCCGACTCGTGGACGACGGCTTCGCCGTCCTCGTCTACACCAGCGACGATCCGGTCGTCGCCCGGCGCCTGAAGGCGGCGGGGGCCGCCAGCGTCATGCCCGCCGGGAGCCCGATCGGCTCCGGGCAGGGGATCCTCAATCCCAACAACCTGCGGATCTGCCTCGAAGTGCTCAAGGGCGACGACCCCGACTATCCGGTGATCGTCGATGCCGGCGTGGGCACGGCCAGCGACGTCGCGGCGGCGATGGAGTTGGGGGTCGACGGCGTGCTCCTCAACACCGCCATCGCCCATGCCGCCGACCCGGAGCGGATGGCGCACGCGATGCGCGCCGCCTGTTTCGCCGGCCGGCAGGCCTGGCTGGCGGGGCGGATCCCGAAGCGCCTGTATGCGACCGCATCGAGCCCGGAAGAGGGTGTGATCGGCCGCGGCGCGTCGCGGCCGGCGGCCACCGGGGAGCCGGCGCGGACCGGGGAGTGAGGCCGATGCTCGCCCGCCGGATCATCCCCTGCCTCGACGTGGACCGCGGCCGCGTGGTCAAGGGCACGCGCTTCCTCGATCTCGTCGACGCCGGTGATCCGGTCGCCGTGGCGGCCCGCTACGAGGCCGAGGGGGCCGACGAGTTGGTGTTCCTCGACATCACCGCCAGCCACGAAGGTCGTGCGATCATGCTCGACGTCGTGCGCCGCGTGGCGGAGACAGTGTTCATGCCCTTCACCGTCGGCGGCGGGGTGCGCAGCCTCGACGACGCCTGCCGCCTCGTCCAGGCGGGCGCGGAGAAGGTGAGTATCAACTCGGCCGCCGTCCGCACCCCGGAGCTGATCACCGCCGTGGCCGACCGGCTGGGGAGCTGCGCGACCGTGGTCAACATCGACCCGAAGCGGATCCGCACGGCCGCCGGAGCGGAACTGTGGGAGGTGTTCGTGAGCGGGGGAAGGATCCCCACGGGGTTGGAGGCGGTAGCCTGGGCCCGCCGCGTGGAAGACTTGGGCGCGGGGGAGATCGTCCTCACCTGCATGGACCGCGACGGCACGCGCGAGGGCTACGATCTGGAGATCACCGCCGCCGTCAGTGGCGCGGTGCGCATCCCCGTGGTGGCCAGCGGGGGAGCCGGCCGGCCCGAACACCTCGCCGCGGCGGTGGAGACGGGCAGGGCCGATGCGGCGCTGGCCGCTGGAATCTTCCATTTCGGGCAGTGTACGATCCGGGAGGTCAAGGAACTGTTCCTGGCTCGGGGGATTCCCGTCCGGCCGCCGCCGGCCGTGCGGTCGGCTTGATCGACCGCGGTCCACCCCGGCCCCTTCTCCGGATGCACAGCCATGTCGACGACCGACGCCGCGCCCCCTCCGGCACCCCCGGCCGCCGCTCCGGTCGCTGAAGCCGACATCGACAAGCCGGTGGCCGCTGGCAGCGACCGGCCGCGTCTGGAGATCGACCGGCTCTACGAGGCCCTCGTCCGTCTCCAGGGGAGCGACCTGCACCTCAAGGTCGGCCAGCCGCCGATCATCCGCGTGAAGGGTGCCCTGCAGCCGCTCAAAGCGCCGCGGATCGATGCCGAACAGATGAAGCGGCTGTGCATGCCGATGCTCGACGAGCGGCAAAGGAAAATCCTCGACCACGACGGCGGGGCCGATTTCGCCTACACCGTGCCGGTCGACGGCGTGCGCTGGCGCTTCCGCGTGAACCTCCTCTACCAGCAGGGGTCGCTGGGTTTGGTGGCCCGGCGCGTCAACAACAAGATTCCCGACTTCAAGGGGTTGTTCCTCCCGCCGTCGATCGAGAAGCTCTGCCAGCTCGACCAAGGGATGGTGCTGCTCGCGGGCGTCACCGGGTCGGGCAAGAGCACGACCATCGGGTCGATGCTCAACTACATCAACCAGAATTACCGCAAGCACATCCTGACCCTCGAAGATCCGATCGAGTTCGTGTTCACCGAGGACAAGTGTCTGATCAACCAGCGCGAGATCGGCACCGACGTCCGCAATTTCGAGATCGGGATGAAGCACGCGGTCCGTGAGGATCCCGACATCATCCTCGTGGGTGAGTTGCGCGACGTGGAGACGTTCAAGACCGCGATCCACGCCGCCGAGACGGGCCATTTGGTGTTCGGCACCATCCACGCTGCCAGCGCGCCGAGCACGATCACCCGGATCCTCGATCTCTTCCCGCAGGAGGAGCACGCGGCGATCCGCAGCGCCATCGCCTTCAACATGAAGGGGATCATCGCCCAGAAGCTGCTCAAGTCGATCAAGCCCGGTGTCAGCCGCGTGCCGATCGTGGAGATGATGTTCTTCGACGTGCTGGTGCGGAAGTCGAGGAGCAGGAGCATCTCCTCGCCGACCACATCAAGAAGTCGGCGAAGGACGGCATGCAGGACTTCACGATGAGCCTCAAGTCGCTCATCGACCAGCAGCTCATCGACCGTCATGACGCCCTGGAGATCGCCCCCAACCGCGAGGCGTTGATGATGGCCCTGAAGGGGATCGGTGTGTCGTGATGCCGCGAGTCGTCGTCAGGGATGGTCGCGGGACGGGATGGCTGCTCGCCGTGGCCGGGGCGGTTCAGGGAGCCCTGCAGGGGGCCGTGGCCCGCGCGGATGAGGGCTGGCCGGTGCCCAGCCCCGAGTGGCTGGAGCGCCCCGTCGGCGGTGGCCTGGCGATCCTGCCGATGGTCACCTGGTGGCTCCTGGTCGTGTGCTGGACGGCCACCTCGGATTGGCTGACGCGCGACAGCTCGAAACGCAACCTCCAGCCCAACCTGTGGGGCGCCCTATCCACCTTCCCGTTCTTCGTCACGGCGATCATCGCGTGGCTCGTGCCGTCGGCCGTCGCCGGCCAGGCGCTGATGCTCCTCGGTTGGCTGGTGCCGCTGTTCATCTACGCGGGGAAGCGCAACGCCAAGGTCCCCGAATCGGAGAAGATCCTCACCGGCGGGCACGCGCGGCGGGCGCTGGCCGGGTTCCTCGGGCGGTTCGGCATCCAAATCGACGTCAGCGACGAGCCTGCCGATGCCCTCCCGGCGATCACCCTGTTGCCGGCCGGCGGCAAGGACGAGGCGGAGAACAAGGCCCGCGCCGAAGCCGCCGCGGCCACGCCCGGCCTCGAGGAGGCGAAGAAGCTCCTCCAGCAGGCGGTGGCTGCCCGGGCCTCGACCATGCTGCTCGAGTGGGGGCCGGCCGTGGTCAACGTGCGCAACGAAGTGGACGGCGTGTGGATGCCGCCGCGGATGTTCAAGAGCCGCGGGGGACGGCGTTCGCCGGAGGTGTGGGTCGATGCCCCGCCGCTGGAGCGGCCGGTGGCCGACGCCGTCGCGACCACGCTCAAGGTGCTCGCCGGCCATGAGCCGAAGGAGCGGCGCGGGCAACTCACCGGGACCTTCGCCGTGCAGTCCGACGGCAAGCCGCGCAACTGCCGGCTCACCGTCCGCTCGGCCCAGGGGGGCGAGCAGATGCTCGTGCAGATCGATTCCGCCGCCGTGCTCTTCAAGGGCTACGACGACCTCGGTGTGCCCAAGCCGATCGCGGCCCGCGTCGGGGAGCTGCTCACGCTGGAGAAGGGGGTGCTGCTCGTCTCCTCGCCACGCGGCAACGGCCTGTCGACGTCGTTCGACGTGGTGGTGCTGTCGTGCGACCGGCTGCTCCGCGATTTCATCTCCATCGAGGATGCCGCGGTGCCCGCCCGGGAGATCCAGAACGTCAAGCCGGTGCGCTACGATGCCCGCTCGGGCACCACGCCCGTGGGGGTCCTGGAGCAGGCGATGCGCGAGTATCCGCGCGGCATCGTCACCCGCGACCTCACCGACAAGGATCTGGCGATCAAGCTCCTGGAGCTGGCCGACGACCAGCAGATGGTGATCATCAGCCTCCGCGCCAGCGATGCCGTCGACGCGGTGGCCCGGCTCCTCGCGGCGGGCGTGCCCCAGGATCTGTTGGCCCGGACCCTCCTCGGCTCCCTCTCGCAGCGCTTGGTGCGCAAGCTCTGCCCGAAGTGCCGCGAGCAGTTCGTGCCGCCGCCCGACCTGCTGGCGAAGCTGAAGAAGACCCCCGAGGAGCTCCCCTTCCTCCAGAAGCCGAGTGAGCACGGCTGCCGGCTGTGTGCCGGCAGTGCCTACTTCGGGCGCACGGCGATCTTCGAGCTGGCATCGGGGGCGACGCTGCGGCAGGCGATCGCCAAGAAGGCCGATCCGGCCGTGCTCCGGCAGGCCGCGGCGAAAGACGGCTTGCGGCCAATGCGCGACGAAGGCTTGCGGCTGGTGCTGGAGAACGTCACCGGTCTGGAGGAGTTGCAGCGGGTGTTCGCTGCGAAATCGTGAACCGGGCGGTGGCTCGAGACGGGTGCCCGGGGCGGCTGCCGACCCGCCGGGTGGACCGGCCGAGCGATGTGCCGCCCGGATGGGATGAGTCGTCACGCCGGTCCGTCGGGGAAGTGCCATGATCATGAACGCCGTGCTGGTGGTCGTCTTCCTGGCGGTCGCGCTCGTGCTCGCCCGGGAGGGTCTGTGGAGCGGATTGGTGATGTTCCTCAACCTGCTGGTGGCCACCACGGCCGCCACGGCCTGGTATCCCGTGGTGGCCAACCTGGTCGACGGCTACCTCCCGAGTTTCACCTACCTCCTCGACTTCCTCGCCTGGTGGGGGCTGTTCGCCGTCATCCTCCTCCTGATGCGCGAGGTGACCGATCGGATGTCGCGGACGAAGGTCAAGTTCGTCAAGCAGGTGGAACTGGTGGGGGGGGCGCTAGTGGGCATCCTCGCCGGCTGGCTCATGGTGTGCTTCACCGCCGCCTCGCTGCACACCGCCGCCGTGCCCCGCGATCTCGTCCAGCCGACTCCCGAGGCGACGATGTTCTTCGGACTGGCCCCCGACCGGAAATGGCTCGCCTGGGTGCGTCATGCCACCTGGAAGGGACCGTTCGGCCGGCCCGGCACCGACGCGGCGGGCGTGTTCGACAAGGATGCACGATTCATCCTCGGGTATGCCGATCGCCGCGCGGCCCTGGAGCGGGTCGAAGGTCTGCGCGTCAACCGGGAGTGAGGGCGTGAGCATGGAGCCGGGCGAGTATCGTCCCGTCAGTTGGCTGGCGGTGGCGGCGGCGGCGGGCGGGGCCGTGTCGGCAGTGGCCCTCCTGGGGCCGGTGTTCTGGGCGGTTCCGCTGCTGGGAATCCTCCTGGCGCTCGTCGCGCTCGGCGACGTGGGTCGCCCCGGGGCGGAGCGCGTCGGCCGCTGGGCCGCGCTGGCAGGACTGTTCCTCGCCGTCGGTTTTGGCGCCCAGGCGATCGGCAGCCACCTCGTGCAGCGCTGGGTAAGCCGCACGCGGGCGATCGCCACGGCCCGCCACTGGGTGACTACCGTCCAGGGTGGGAACGTCGAGGATGCAGCGGCGATGCTCGGGCCGGCGGCGCTCGATCGTGGCCTTTCGGGGCCGGGCAAAGGCGAGGAGACCGCCGTCCAGTTGCTCGAGCGTCATCCGGTCGTCGAGCAGATCCGCCGGTGTGGCGGCGAGGCGGCTGTGTCGGCGACCGTCGAGGGCACCGTGCCCTCCGACGCCCGCATCTGGATCGCGGCGGTGACCATCGCCCCCTGCCCGGGAGCCGTCGACGGGGCCACCAACGTGCGCATGCTCGTGCAACCGCAGCGCCTCGTCCGTCAGGGGCGCGTGTTCGACGCCTGGCAGGTGGTCCGCTTGCCGGGTTCTCAACCACTCGTTCCCGAGGAGTGACGCGTCGAGACGCGCCTGCGACCCTGACAAGCCCCGGGCCCCGTCAAGCATCGTGGGACGTGAAGCAGCGCACGGCGTCGATCGAGGTGGCGCCGGCGGCGAGCATGGCGAGGCGGTCGAATCCGAGCGCCGCTCCCACCCCGCGGGGCATCGCCGTCCCATGGGCGGCGAGGAGGCGGGCGGGCACGGGCAGCGGTGAACGGCCGGTGGCGACGCGCGCCTGGTTGGCCGCGTCTATCCGGCGCCGCAGTTCATCCCGGCAGGGGTCTTCCTCCCAGCCGTTGGCCAGTTCGACACCGCGGACGAACAGTTCGAAGCGCAGCGCGCGTTGTGGGTTGGTCGGGTCGAGCCGGGCGAAGGCCGCCTGGCTCACGGGCCAGCCTTCGAGGAGCGTGGGGCGCTGGTGGCCCAACCGGGGGCCGACCGCCTCGGCGAGGAGGAGTTCGAAGGAGTCGTCGGCCGTCGGCGGATGGCCGTGCGGCACCGTCACCCCGAGCCGGAGGACGGCGGCGAGCCATTCGTCGTCCGTGGCGGTGAGGGGATCGACACCGGCGTGCCGACGGAAGGCCGCCGTGCAGTCGAGCCGCTCGATCCCCACCGTTCCCAGGGCTGTGCTGCAGATCGTCTCCACGAGCGTCGCCGAGTCGTCGAGGGTCGTGCCCGGCGCGTACCACTCGAGGAGCACGAACTCCACGTCGTGGCGACTGCCCCGCTCCCCGGCGCGGAACGCGCGCGCGAACTGGTAGATCGGCCCCGCGCCGGCGGCGAGGAGCCGCTTCATGTGGGCCTCGGGGCTGGTCTGCAGGTAGGCCTCGGCGCCTCTCAGTCCGTCGACGCGGACGAGGATCGGGTCGATGTGCGCCTCCGGGACCACCTCGGCGGAGAGCACCGGGGTGTCGACCTCGAGGAAGCCCAGGGCGTCGAACATGTCGCGCAGCCGATGGCGCAGGTCGGCCCGGTGCCGGAGGACCGCCCGGGTGAACGCCTCGGCAGACCCCGCTTCACCCATGGGCCATGGCCGCCTGGGTCGTGTGGCTACCCGCCATGGTGCGGTAGACCATCACCGGGCAGGTCGCCCGGCGGACGACCGCCTCGGCCACGCTCCCCATGAGAAACCGCAGCATCCCGGTGCGCCCGTGCGTGCCCAGCACGATCAGTTCCGCCCCCTCGTCGGCGGCGAGACGGACGATCTCGCTGGCGGGGTCCCCCAGCGCAAGCCGGTGGACGAATGGCACGTCGGTGGCCGCAGGTTTCACCGCCTCGAGCATCTGCCGGATCCGCGTCGAATCGGGCTCGGGGATCCCGTCGTACAACTCGCCGCCGCCATAGGCCAGAGGAGGTTCCTCGACGTGGACGATGACCAGCCGGGCACCGGCCTGCCGGGCCAGGGCCTCGGCATGGGGCAGGGCCTCGTCACTGGCGCTGGAGAAATCGGTGGCGAAGAGGATCGTGCGCTGGGGCATGGTGGGCGCCTCCGGGGTCGGCGGTGGACTGCCTGCAACTATACGGCGTGCCGCGGCAGGGCAACGGCCACCACTGTGGCAAGGCCGGCCCGCTCGGCCGCGGGGGGCGGCCGGGACGGCGCCACCGGAGGGACAGCCACCGTCAGTGCAGCCGCATGCCGGGCAGGGCACCGCCGTCGGGGGAGAGGAGATAGACACCCGTGGCGCCGGCGCCGCTGGCGGCCACGATCATCCCCTCGCTGAGCCCGAACTTCATCTGCCGTGGGGCGAGGTTCGCCACCACCACCACGAGCCGGCCGACGAGGGCCACCGGATCATGGAAGCCCTTGATCCCGGCGAACACCGTGCGCCGTTCTTCGCCCCCCAGGCTGACGGTGAGCTTGAGGAGTTTCTTCGCCTCGGGCACCTCTTCGGCGGCGATGATCCGCGCCACCCGCAGATCGACCTTCGCGAAGTCGTCGATCGTGCACTGCGGGGCGAGGGGCTCGGCGGCGAGGGAGACCCCGGGTTCGGTGCTCCCGGGGGAAGCGGCAGCAGGTGGCGGAACGCCGTCAGTTGACGGAATGGTGGGATCGGTGGTCACGGTGATCGCTCCGGAGGTGGGCCGGGGGGAGGCCGTGGGGTCCGCCACGGTGGTCGTCGGTTTCGCGGCCGCCAGCAGCGCCTCGATGTGGGCGGTCTCGACGCGCCGGGCCAGCGGCCGGAAGGGAGCCACCGGCAGGCCGACGAGCGGATGACGGGATTCCTCCCACGAGCGGATCGGACCGCCGACGAGAGCGCCGGTCTCGGCCGCCAGGGTGGGCAGCACGGGGGACAGATAGACGACGATCTGGCGGAAGAGGTTGATGGCCACCGTGGCCACGTCGCGGAGCCGGGGGGCGGCACCGGGCCCGGCCTTGGCGAGTTTCCACGGTTGCTCGGCATCGACATAGGCGTTGGCCCGGTCGGCCGCCGCCATGATGAGGCGCATTGCCCGGGCGAAATCGCACTCCTCGTAGGCGGCCGCGATCGCGGTGCCGTCGGCGGCCGCCCGCGCGAAGAGGCCGTCATCGTCGGGCCAGCTTTCCGCCAGGCCCGTCTCCGTGAGCCAGCGCGCCGTGCGGCTGGCGAGATTGACCACCTTCCCCACGAGGTCGGCGTTCACCTTGGCGGCGAAGTCGTCGAGGTTGAGGTCGATGTCGTCGATGCCGCCGGAGAGTTTCGCCGCATAGTAGTAGCGCAGCGCCGCAGGGTCGAGGTGCTCGAGGTAGGTGCGCGCCAGCACGAACGTGCCCCGGGCCTTCGACATTTTCTCGCCGTTGACGGTGAGGAAGCCGTGGATCCGCACCTTCGTCGGCAGGGCGAGCCCCGCCGCCTCGAGCATCGCCGGCCAGAACAGCGTGTGGAAGTAGGTGATGTCCTTGCCGATGAAGTGGTGGATCTCCGCCGCGCCGCCGTCGGCCGCGCCACCGCGATGCCACCAGTCGCGCCACGAGCCCCCCCGTGCCGCCGCCCATTCGTCGGTGGCGGCGATGTAGCCCACCGGGGCGTCGAACCACACGTACCAGAAGTGACCGGGGGCATCGGGGATCTCGAAGCCGAAGTACGGGGCCGGCCGCGACACGTCCCAGTCGCGGAGCGGTTCGCCGAGGAAGTGGCCCGCGAGGTAGTTGGCCACCTGCGGGGCGAGGGCACCGGAGGTCTGGGTCCACTGCCGGAGGAATTCCTGCAGCGGTTCGAGTTGCACGAACAGGTGTTCGGCCGACCGGCTTTCGGGCCGAGCCCCGGAGAGGGTGCTCACCGGATCGACGAGATCGGCGGGTGAATAGGTGGCCCCGCACTTCTCGCACGCATCGCCGTACTGGTCGGACGCCCCGCACCGCGGGCAGGTGCCGCGCACGAAGCGGTCGGCGAGGAACACGCCGGCCTGCGGGTCGAAGAGTTGCTGCACCGCGCGGCTCGCGACGAGCCCGCGCTCGCGGAGGCTCTGCCAAATGCTGCCGCAGAGGCGCCGGTTGGCCGCGCTGTCGGTGCTGCCGTAGTGGTCGAAGGCGATGCCGAAGCCGGCGAAGTCGGCGAGGTGGGCCTGCCGCATCTCGGCGATCACGTCGCGCTCAACGCGTCCCTCGGCCCGGGCCCGGATCATGATCGCCGTGCCGTGGGTGTCATCGGCGCAGAGGAAGATGCATTCGTGACCGCGGAGCCGTTGGTAGCGCGCGAAGATGTCGGTCTGCACGTACTCGACCAGGTGGCCGAGGTGGATGTGGCCGTTTGCGTAGGGCAGGGCCGCGGTGACGAGGATGCGGCGGGGGGACGGTGCGG
>RFRL01000142.1 GCA_009924545.1 Planctomycetia bacterium
TCTCCATCTGCTTCTTCGGTACTTTCCCGACACGCTCGATGAGCTGCCGCTTGTCGAGCGTCACGAGCTGCGAAACGTTGACCACGGAGTCGCGATCGAGGCCGGTGTGCTTCGCACCGAGCATGACGTTGCCAGGAGCGACGGACCAACGAAGATTGCTCGTCAGGACAACGCAGACCACCGTCGCGATCTGGCTGCGGTTGAACGCGTCGGACTGCACAACGACGACTGGCCGCCGGTATCCCGGCGCCGAGCCGATCGGCTCGGCCAGATCAGCCCACCAGACTTCGCCCTGTGCGATCACCATGCTGCGCGATCACCATGCTGTCTGATCATCGGGCTGTCTGATCACCATTCGGCGCGCTCGATCGAATGCCTCGCGGCCGCGGCGACGAAGGTATCGCCCGCGGCGCCCGCTTCGCGGACGGCTTGATCCATGAGGGCGGTCACACGGTCGTCGTCGTGACGGGCGACGAACTCGGCAAGCGCCCGGGCGTAGAGTTGGCTCCGCGACGTCTGGAGTCGCGAGGCGAGTCGCTCCGCCTCCTCGAACACATCGTCAGGGATGGAGACGGCGGTTTTCATACCCAGGGTATAACCGGACCGTTGCGTGTCGTCAAGGTGAGGCGACCGCCGGCGGCCGGAGGATGGCTCCTCGGGGGCCATGGCACGGCTCGCCCGCTGGTTGAGCCCAGGCAGCAAAGCGCCCGGCGCCGCTCCGAAAACGGAAAACCACCCACCACCGGTCAGGCGAAATCGCCAGTAAAAAAACCCCACGAACCGCTGCCGTGACGAATCTTGTCCAATGGACTGGATTGGTCGCATGACCGGTTGGCAGAGGTGACCAGCATGTGGATTCCCCGCGACTTCGACGGCGGCCGCCCAGAGACGCCGAAAAACGGCGGGAAAACGGCCGCGGAAGGGAACCGGACGCGGAAAATGGCCGGTCCCGCAACACGATGCTAGGCTGCAGAATCCCTGAAGAGGGGCACCATCCGCGGGTTTTCAGGCCCCGCCTCCCCGCTGGTTCTCACGTCCTTTTCTCCGGCCAAGGACCACCATGCCGACTCCAGCCGCACCGTTCCAACCAGCCAACCTGATCCCGGGCTCCGTTTTCCTGCCGATCATCCGTCGGCTGCCGCTGGTGGCCCTGATGCTTTCGTTCGGCATGGGTTTGGCCGGTGCCGAACGGGCGAGCGCCGACGAGCCGGCCGCTGCCCCCGCGCCGGGATCCGTCGCCGCCGATCCGGCCCCGCCCACCCCGTCGGCACCGCCGTCGGGCGGGAAGAGTGAGGGCTCCGCGAGCGAAGGGCGCGGCGGCAAGCCCCCGTACACCGTCGTCCTCAAAGACGCCACCCGCTACCCCGGGCTCATCCCGCTGCACCGCAAGGACGACAAGGTCTTCGCCGAGCTGCCCGACTCGATCCTCGGCAAGGACTTGTTCGTGCTCATCTCCATCGCGCGCGGCATCGGCGAGCGCGGCGTGCTCGGGGGCGTGAGCTGGGGCGACGGCGACGACTGGGTGTGGCAGTTCCGCAAGGTCGAGGACGCCATCCAGGTGGTGCGCCGCAACGTCCGCTTCTTCGCCGACCGGGGCAGCCCCGAGGAGAAGGCGGTGGAGCTGGCCTACACCGACAGCATCCTGTTCAGCGTGCCGATCGTCACCTACGCGCCAAGCGGCGCCGCGATCATCGACCTGGCGTCGATCTTCTTCACCGACCTGCCGCAGCTCTCCTCGTCGCTGCCCGGCTTCGCCTTCGCGCGCGACCGCAGCGGCTGGTCGCGGGCCAAGGCCTTCCCCGACAACATCGAGCTCCAGGTGGCGGCCACCTACGGCTCCGGCGGCAGCGCCCGCTTCGACACCGTGCCCGACACGCGCGGCGTGACGATCAACGTCCACTACTCGATCAGCCTCCTGCCCACGGGCAACGGCTACCGGCCGCGGATCGCCGACACGCGCGTGGGCTACTTCGTGACCGCCCTCAAGGACTTCTCCCAGAAGGTCGACGAGGACCGGTTCGTGCGCTACATCAACCGCTGGCAGTTGGAGAAGGCCGACCCCGCGGCGGCCGTCTCGCCGCCGAAGAAGCCGATCGTGTTCTGGATCGAAAAGACGGTGCCGTTCCGCTACCGGCAGCCGATCCGCGAGGGGATCGAGGCCTGGAACGAGGCCTTCGCCAAGGCCGGGTTCGCCAGCGCCATCGAGGTCCGGCAGCAGCCCGACACCGTCGATTGGGACGCCGAGGACGTCAACTACAACACCTTCCGCTGGATCACCGCCGGCGCCGGCTTCGCCCAGGGCCCGTCGCGCGTCAACCCGCGCACCGGGCAGATCCTCGACGCCGACATCATCTTCGACGCCGACTTCCTCCAGTTCTGGCGGAGCGAATACGAGACCTTCACGCCGCAGACCGTGGCGATGCTCACCGGTGAGCTGCCCAGCGCCGCCCTCGCCCTGCCCGGATCGCCGCACCGCCACGACCGGCACTGCGGCTGCAACCTCTTCGAGGGCCACGCCCGCGAGGCGGCCCTCGGTGCGACGGCCTTGGCAGTGGCCGGCGGCGGCCCCGCCTTCGAGGCGGAGAAGGAGAAGCTCGTGATCCAGGGGCTGAAGCTCGTGGCGATGCACGAGGTGGGCCACACCCTCGGCCTGCGCCACAACTTCAAGGGAAGCGCCCTGCGGAGCATCGCCGACTTCAACGACACGGCGAAAACGGCCCAGCAGGGGGGCACGACGAGCGTGATGGACTACGTGCCGGCCAACATCATGCCCAAGGGCCGCCCCCAGGGCGACTACTACACCGCCAAGCTCGGTCCCTACGACCTGTGGGCGATCGAGTACGGCTACACGCCGATCAGCGCGTCGTCGCCGGCCGGCGAACTGCCCGAGCTGCAGAAGATCGCCGCCCGCAGCGGCGAGGCGGAGCTGGCCTACGCCACCGACGAAGACACCGAGGCGAGCGATCCCGACCCGATGTCGAACCGCTTCGACCTGGGCAACGACCCGCTGGAGTTCGCCCGGGCCCGCGCCGAACTGGTGGCCCAGCTCATGCCGCAGATCGTGGAGCGCATGACGCCGGGCGGCAAGGGCTACGAGCGCGTGCGCCAGGCCTTCGGCGTGCTCCTCTCCGCGCACGGGAAGGCGATGCTGTTCGCCGCCCGCCTCGTGGGGGGCCTGCACACGTCGCGCAGCCACAAGGGCGACGCCGGGGCGCAAGCGCCCTTCCGCGTGGTCGACGCGCAGAAGCAACGCGACGCCCTCGCCCTCCTCGAAACGCAGATGTTCGCCGCCCAGCCGTTCACCTTCCCGCCGGAGCTGCTCAACCAGCTCGTGGCCACGAAGTGGAACCACTGGGGTGCGCCGAACGTGAGCCGCGAGGACTACGCCATCCACGACGTGATCCTCATGTGGCAGAAGCGGGCGCTCGGCCAACTCCTCGACCCGCTCACGCTCGAGCGGATCCGCGACGGGGAGATGAAGGTGCCGGCCGACCAGGATGCGTTCACGCAGGCGGAGCTCCTCGACCGGCTCTCCAGCGCCATCCTCGCCGAGCTCACCACCACCCCGGCGGGTCAATACACCGCCCGCAAGCCGGCCATCGCCAGCCTGCGGCGGGGGCTGCAACGGGAGTACGTGGCGAGCCTCAGCCAGCTCGCCATGGGTTCGGCCCGGGCCACGCCCGACGTGCAGGCGCTGGCGGCGACGCAGTTGCGGGCGCTCGACGGCCGCATCAACGCCCTCCTCACGAAGGCCGACGTGACCCTCGATCCCTATTCGGTGGCGCACCTCACCGAGATGCAGACGCTGATCCGCAAGGTGCTCGACGCCCGCATCGAATTGCCGCGGCCCTGACCGGCCCGCGGTGAGGCGAGGGAGGGACGATGAAACTGGTGATGGCGGTGATGCGCCCGGGGCGGGTGGAGGCGGTGCGCCAGGCGCTCGCCGCCGTCCACGTCACCCGGCTGTCGATCGCGGATGGCCTGGGCTTCGCCGACAGCCCGGGCGCGGCCGATGCCCCGGGCGTGGCCGAAGCGGGCCCCGTGGGGGAGATCGTCCAGGAGTCGATCCTGGAGATCGCCGTCAACGACGACTTCCTGTCGCGGACGGTCGACACGATCGCCACCGCGGCAAGCCGGGCGGCCGACGACCGCGGGGCGAGCATCTACGTGCTCCCGATCGAACAGGCGGTGCAGATCTACCGCGACGTGCGCGGACCGGAGGCGATATGAGCGCTGCCGGGATCCCGCGGGTGCTGCTCGTGTCGGGGGATCTGATGGTGTCGAGCCGGCTGGGGGCGACGCCGGGGGTGCGCGTCACGACCGACCCGGCGGCCGGGCCGTTCGACGCGGTGCTCGTCGATCTGGGTGGGCCGGGCTCGGCGGCGGAGCGTGTCGCCGCGGCCCGCCACGTCGCCGCCCAGCATCCTGCCGCCAGTGGCCGGCCGGCGCTGGTGGTGGCCTTCGGGCCGCACGTGGCCCGCGAGCGGTTGGCGGAGGCGGCCGCCGCCGGCGCCGACCATGTGCTCAGCCGCGGCGAGGCGCTGGGGGGGCTGCCGGCGCTGCTCGGCCAGTGGCTCGGCGAAGATGCCGCCGGCGAAGGGCACTGACGACCAACGGCCCGGCCGAGGCCCGTCGCCGGCTCACTCCACCCGCTGGTTCCACCACATCCTGAGGCGCGTCCCGTCGGCCCCGAGGCCCGCGCCGTGCGTGCCCACGGCCATGTCGACGTCGCCGTCGCCGTCGAAGTCGGCCAGTTCGAGGGCCGGGTGAGTGTGGCGGTCGGTTTCCAGGACGTGGGGAGCGAAGCGCCCCGCCCCCAAGCCCTCCAGGAGCAGCAGCGACGGCACCGGTCCCTTGGGCAGGGTGCCCTTGTCGGTCGCGGCCGGAAGCCAGGTGGAGACGACGATGTCGGTGTCGCCGTCGCCGTCGAAATCGGCCGCCCGTGCACGGTAGGCACCCGGCAGATCGGCGAGCCAGTGGGGAGTGAAGGCGAGCCCTGCACCGCGCTCCAGCCACTGCACGCCGTGCCAGGGGGTGACGAGGAAGTTGTCGAAGGCATCGCCGTGGGTGAGGAGGATGTCGTCATCGCCGTCGCCATCGACGTCGGCCAGGTCGATCGAACTCGAGCCCAGGGCCAGGTCGGCCCCGCGCCACAGGGTGTGCCGCTCGAACCGGTCGCCGCCCCGGTGGAGGAAGGCCTCGACCGACTCGTGCTCCTCGCCGAACAGCGCGAGCACGTCGCGGCGCCCGTCGCCGTCGAGATCGGCCAGTGGCAGGCTGATCGCCCCGGCGCGGTCGTCGAGGAGGCGCGGCGGAGGCGCCGCGCCCGCCGCGTCGCCGGGGGGGGTGAAGCGCGCGAGGCGCAGGCTCCCGGTCCGCTGGTAGCCGAACTCGGCGACGAGCACGCCCGCGCCCGTGTCGTCGTCCCAGGAACGCACGTCGGCCACCCGCCCGAGGCCGGCCACGAGCGTTTCGTCGCGCCACGCGCCGGCATCGTGCACGAGCCGGAGGGCCCGGCCACGATCATGGTCGCGGCCGTCGGTGCTCCCCAAGTCGGCGACCAGGAGCATGGTCGAACCCGGGACCGGTTCCACCCGGCAGGGATGAGGGATGCGGGCCAGGGTCTCCACGGCTGTGGTGTCGCGAGGATCGAGGGCCACCACCTCCCCGCGCAGCATGTCGCACACGACGAGGCGCCGACCGGCCGGGAGCGACAGCCAGCGGATGTCTGCCGTGCCGGGGGCCGTGGCAGCGCCGGGTGCGGCCACCGGTTCGACGCGAAAGCGGACCGGGAGCGCACGGGGGCTCACCGGCAGCGCCGGCGGCGGCAGCCGGGCCGGGGCGCGCTCCACATACCAGCGCGTCACGGCGGCGATCGGCGGGGGATCGAGGTCGGTGCGGCCGGAAGCCGCGTGGTATTCGTAGGCCAGGCGGATGCGGCCGTGCCAGTCGCCGGCGCGGTAGCTCGCCGGGCGGGGCAGGGCATGGCAGTCGCCGCAGAAGCGCTCGATCCGCCCCGTCAGGGCGTCGTCGGCCGCCGGCCCGGTCGCGTCCGGCGTTGCGGCAGGGGCCCCGGCGCCAAGCGCGAGCATGAGGACACCGCCGCGACGGCAGCCCCCGGGCCAGTCGGGCGGCGGCCGACCGGGCGGCGAGGAGGGCGGGGCATCGGAGCGATCTCCACCGGTCCCCTGCGGACCGGACGCCAACGAGGCTACCATGCCGACAGGGGCTCACGGTTCCCCACCGGGGCGGCACTTCCCAACCGACCCCGCCACGCTCACCCCGCCCCGAGGAGCCTGGGCTTGCCCCGCACGAAGCGAGTCCCGCCGCGGTCGGCTCCCGTGCCAGCGCGCGGAACGTGGCCCCGTCGCTGGTGGCTGGCCGCCGCGCTCGGCGCGGCGCTTGCCGCGGGCGCCGTGTGGCTGGGGCCGGGTGGGGGTTGGACCACCGTGTGCCTGGCACGGGCCCGGGCGTGCGTCGGCGACGATCGCCTCGCGGCCGCGGCGCGGTGGCTCGACCGGGCGGCGTGGTTCGCTGTCGGTGATCCCCGGGTAACGCTCGTCCGCGCTGCCGTCGCGCGCCGCCAGGGGCATGCCGACGTGTGGGCCCGGGAGATCGACGCTGCGCGCGACCGAGGGGCCCCGACAAACGCCATCGACCGCGAGCGCGCGCTTGCCGCGCTGTGGTCGGGCGCCGATCCGGCCCGCACCGAGCGGCTGTTGACCGAACTGGCGGCCGCGGGGGTGGCGCCGGCGGAGATCGTGGCTGGCATGGTGACCGGCTGCCTGACGCGGGGCGACTGGCGGCAGGCCGACCACCTCCTCGGGACCGCGGCGGCCGACGTCGACGACCCGGTGCTCACCGACTTCCTCGCCGCCCGGGTGAGGGCGGCCGCGGGCGACACCGCGGCGGCGGAAGCGCTGCTCGGGAGCGTGCTCGCCCGCCGACCCGACCATGACGGCGCCCGCGAGGCACTCATGGAACTCCTCGCCGAATCGGGCCGCGTTGACGAGGCCCTGACGGAGGCGCAGGTGTGGGCCGCGCGCGTGCCCGACGATCCGCTGGCCCTGGTGACCCTCTCACGGCTCCTGCGCCGCGCGGGCCGCGCGGCGGAGACCGGCGCCATCGCCGCGCGGCTGGAGCGCGTGTCGCAGCCGGCGGGGTTCGTCGTCCGGGAGCTGGCGGAGATCGAGCTGGAGACGGGGCGGCCCGCCGCCTGTCTCTTATACACATCTCCGAGCCCACAGCCCCGCCTCGACGAAACGCGGGCCGTGGCCCGGGCCCTGGCCGGCATACCCGACGCCGATGCCGCCACCCACTATGCCCGGCACTGCGCCGCCTGCCATGGCGACGGCCACGAGCCACGCGGCCCGGCGGCCCCCGACCTGTTCCCGGCGGCACGCGACTTCCGCACCGACGCCTTCCGGCTCGTGACGAGCCCCGACGGCCAACCCTCCGCGGCCGACGTCGCCGCCGTCATCCGCCGGGGGATCCCCGGCACGTCGATGCCGGGCTTTCCCGAATTCGATGCCGAGGTCGTCGCCGAGATCGTGGCGGCGGTTCTCGGGCAGCGGCAGCCCCGCGCGGTGCACGCGCCGCCCCCCGTGTCGCTTCCTGGGGCCGAGCAACTGGCTGCGGGCGACGCCGAACGCGGCCGCGGCGTGTATGCCCGCAGCGGCTGTGCCACCTGCCACGGGCCGGCGGGGTCGCCCGAGGCGGCGCCGGCGCTGTTCGAAGAGCGCGGCCTCCCCACCCTGCCGCGCGATCTGGTCCACGAGCCGTTCAAGGGAGGCCGGGCGCCGGCCGACGTCGCCGCGCGGCTGGCGCTCGGCATGCCGGGTTCGCCCCACCCGGCGGTCAGCCTGGCACCATCCGACCTGGCCGACCTCGTGGCCCACGTCAGGGCGCTGGAGGGCCCGGCGCATCCTCCGACGACCAATCACCAGCGCCTGCGGCGGGCCACCGGGCCGACACCGACCGCAGGGCGCTGAGCCTCGGAAAACCGCGGAGCCGCCCCGGCAGCCCCGACTCAGCCGAACAGCGCCGTTACCGCCTGGGCCTTCACCAGCTCGCGCGGCTGGTTCAGGTGGTTGTAGACGATCGTCTCCGGCTCGATGCCGCAGGCGTGGTAGATCGTGGCGAGCAACTGCGTGGGGTGGACCGGATCCTCGAGGGGGGCGGAGGCGGTGGCGTCGCTCTTGCCATGGACGTGGCCCCGGCGGATCCCCGCGCCGGCGGCCAGCGCCGTGAAGCAGTAGGGCCAGTGGTCGCGGCCGTCGGGGGTGTTGCTGTTGCCGGAGGTGCTCACCCCCTTCTGCGGGGAGCGGCCGAACTCCCCCACCGCCACCACGAGCGTGTCGTCGAGGAGGCCGCGGTCGTCCATGTCGGTGATGAACGTCGCCAGGCCGGCATCGAGCATCGGCCCCGACTGGTTCTTCATCCGGGCATCGAGGCCAGCATGGTGGTCCCACGAATGGTTGTCGGAGTTGGCCACCTTGGGCCACACCACCTCCACCACGCGCGTGCCCGCCTCGACGAGGCGCCGGGCGAGGAGCAGGCTCTGGCCGAAGGTGTTGCGGCCGTACGCGTCGCGCAGCGCCGCCGGCTCGCGGTCGAGGGCGAAGGCCTCGCGAGCCCGGCCGGAAATCACCAGGTTCAGCGCCTGCTCGTAGTAGGCATCGAGCTTGTAGTCGGCCACCGCCCGATCGAGCTCCGGCATCGTCCGGTCGATCATCTCGCGCAGCTTGGCGCGGCGCTCGAGGCGCCGGGCGAAGACGTCGGTGCGGAGCTGGAGATCGTCGATGCGGATCCGTCCCATCTTCTCCATGTCCATGTCGTCACCCTCGGGATAGAGGGTGTAGGGGTCGAAGTCGCGGCCGAGGAACCCGGCGGTGCCCCCCTTGCCGACGACGTTGCTCTCCTGGAGCGGCCGGGGCAGCATCACGAAGGGGAGCATCGGCTCCTCCGACGGCTTGAGCCGCACGATGTTGGCACCGAAGTTGGGGAAGTCCTTGGCGTTGGGGGGCTCGAGCTGACCCGACGGGCTCACCTTGTCGGTGGTGTAGCCGGTCATCATCTGGTAGATCGCCGCGGTGTGGTTGAACAGGCCGTTGGGCGTGTAGCCCATCGAGCGGATGAGGGTGAAGCGGTCGTTGGCCGCGGCCAGCTTGGGGAGGATCTCGGTGAACTGCACCCCGGGGAGCTTCGTGGCGATCGGCTTGAAGGAGCTGCGCACGTTGTCGGGGACGTTTTCCTTGGGATCCCACAGGTCGAGGTGGCTCGGACCTCCCTGGAGGTAGACGAGGACCACGCTCTTGGCGCGGTTCCACCCCGGCACCCCGGCACCGGCGGCCGGCGTCGCGCTGGCGGCCCGCAGCCGAAGGAGGTTGGGCAGCGTCACGCCGAACAGGCCGGCGGCGCCGACGCGGAGCACGGCGCGGCGGCTCGTACCGAGGTTGGCATCACACAGGTCTTTGCCGGGCCGACCGGGCATCACGAGCATGGCACTACCTCCGGAAAACGGGTCGCCGCGCGGCGGCCGGGATTGAGAACCTGGAACGGGAACCTGGAACGGGCCCCTGTCCGAACTAGTGGTTGAAGAAGAACGCCGGTGAGTTGATCAAGGCCCAGGCGAGGTCCTGGATCGCCGTGAGACGGCGGTCGGCCACCTGCCGGGTGCTCGCCTCGACGTCGGAACGGAGGCGCACGATCGCCGGGTCGTCGGGCACCGGCTTCTCCGCCACGCCGATCGCCGAGGCGAGGGCCACCAGCCCCTCGTCGGGGGGCAGCGGCCGGGTAGCGGCGGCCAGCTCGGCCGAGAGCCGGCGCTGCTCCGGATCGAGGGTGGTGAGCAAGCGGTCGATTTCGGCGGCCACCCCCGCGCTCCGCTCGCCCTGTGGGATCGAAAGCAGGTCGGCCAGCGCCGCCGGCAGGCCGAGCTGGAGGGGGGCCGCCGAATCGGTGAAGCTGATGCGGAACCGGCCGAGCTGGAAGGTGCCACCGTTGAACTTCTGGTCGATGGTCACGGTGACGATGGCCGGCTCGGCGAGCGCGAACCGCTCCTTGGTCTCGAACACCGCCCAGTGCGACTCCGCCGTCCGCGGCGACACCGCCCACCCCTTGTCGCGGCTCCCGGCATCCTTGTCGATGGCCAGGGCCGCCCCGAGGTTGGCCTGTTCGAAATCGGCTTTCGCGCCGGCGAGTTCCAGCCGCACCTTGGCGGCAGGATCGGCGGCCGGGGCCACGTCGACGCTCACCTCGGTGACGACGAAATTGCCGTCGTCGGCCCGGCCGGCGCCGCCCCGGGGCAGGGAGGGGTCGGCGAGCGTCTCCAGCCGCAGTCCGGTGATCCCGCCCGCCGGGAGGCGGAAGGTGAGGGTCGTGGTCTCGTCGGCCCGCTTGCCCGACACGAGGATCGACCCGTCGGCCTGGGGCACGAGGGTCGATCCGGCACGCGAGCGCGTCTTCACCGGCTCGGCGACGCGCCATTGCGGCGCCGCGGCGGCCTCCGTCTCGTAGCGCGCGAGCCGGGCCAGCGGATCGGCATGGTGGGCTTCGATACCGGCCACCGCCCCCGCAATCCGGTCGGCCCGCTGCCGCTCCAGCTCGAGGCGCTTCGGCTCGTAGGCCGCCGTCGCGGCGTCGAGGGCCCCGCGCGCGGCGGCGATCCGCTCCGCCCGCTGCCGCTCGAGCTCCGCGCGCTTCACCATCCACGCCGCCTCGGCCGCCGCCAGCTCGGCCGACACTGCTTGGTGGTCGTCGGCGATCGCCGCCATCGCCGCGCGCACCGCCTCGAGCTCCACCGGCTTGCTCGGCCGGTTGAGGATCCGGACGAACACCTCGTCGACGAGCCGGGCGTCGTCCCCTTCGGCGGCCACCAGCTTCGCCAGGTCGCTGGCCGGGTCGGCGAGCACGTCGCCCACCGCCGGGCCGCTGACCAGGGCCATCACCGGCCCCAGCGCCAGGCCCCCCGACCGCTCGCATTCGCAGGCGCTTTCGCGCGTCGGGCGGCCGAACGTCTGGAGGAAGCCGCCGCCGAGCTGCGCCGACACGTCGGGGAGCTGCGCGGCGCGCGTGCCGGCCGGGTAGCCGGGGAACTTCGTCGGCGCCCCGACGACGGCGTGCATGGCGTCGAACAGCGTCTCCGCCGGGAGCCGGCGCGGGATGACCCGCGAGAAATTGATGCGGTCGTCGGCGTTCCACGGCGTGACGGCGATCGACAGGCCGTAGGTGCGCGACGTGCAGATTTCCGTGAGCACGCGCCGCATGTCGAACCCGCCCTCGATGAACGACCGGGTGAGGTGGTCGAGG
>RFRL01000143.1 GCA_009924545.1 Planctomycetia bacterium
GCAGCTCGAGACCAACGTGGTCGATGCCCTCCAGACCGGCGTGCTCGCGAAGGCGGGCAACGGCGACGTCCACTTCTTGAGCACGCTGGAGCTGAATCTCCTCGCGGCGCAGGGGGTGGAGCCGGTGGACGGCGACACGTTCGTGCTCCTCCAGTCGACGGCCAACGGCACGGTGGCCAACAACCTGCTGTCGTGGAGCGTCGATCTCGCTGGTCAGCCGTCGGCGTTCCTGGAGTTCGCCTACGCCGTCCTGCCGCGCGAGGTGCTGACGCCGCTGCCCGCCACGTTCACCACGCCGGCGCTCCCCGGCGGCAACAAGATCCTCCCCGTCGGCGACGGCGTGGCGGTGAGCACGGACGGCGGCACCACCTGGACGACGGTGTTTTCGTTCGCCGGTATCGGCAACGCGCTGTCGACCGCGACCGTCGACCTTGTCGCTGCGGTCGGAACGCTGTCCGCGACGACCGTGATCGGGTTCTTCCAGTCGGGCGACCGGCAGTTCCTCTCGCTGATCCCCAACCCCACCCCGGCCAATGCCGGTGGGATCGCGCTCGACGCCTTCCGTGTGTGGGCCGCGGCGCCGGTGGCGGCGATCGGCGGGATCGGCGATTCCAACCACCCGCGGACGCAGGGGCAGTTCCTCGTCGAGAACAACATCATCACCGCGGCCGCCAGCTACGGGATCAGCCTCGACGCCGGAGCCCGCGATGCCGGCTCCAACAAGCCCAATCCGGGTGTGGCCCGGAACTTGCCGGTCCTCAACTCCCAGCGTCTCGCCCCGGGCGCCGTGGCGGTCAACAACATCATCTCGGGAGCGGGCACGGCCGGGATCCGCTTCAGCGGCGATCCCAACACCGGGAACGGTCCGCTGGCGGTGGTGCCCTACGGGCGCCTCGTCAACAACACGATCTACGGCGGCAGCACGGCGCGGGGCGTGGGCATCGAGGTCAGTGACAGCGCCGGGCCGACGATCATCAACAACCTGTTCGCCAACCTCGCCACGGGCGTGAGCGTCGATTCCGGGTCCCGCGGGACGACGGTCATCGGCAGTTCGGCGTTCTTCGCCGTGGGCACGCAAGTGTCGGGTGGCGTCACGGCGAGCAGCTCGCTGACGCTGCCGAGCAACCCGTTCGTCAACGCCGACGGTGGCAACTTCTATCTCGTGTCGGGCACGGCGGCCATCGACAGCGCGCTCAACAGCCTGCAGGACCGGCCGGAATACACCGTCGTCACCGAGCCGCTGGGGATCCCGCAGTCGCCGGTACTCGCCCCCGACCGCGATCTCTACGGCCAGCTCCGCACCGACGATCCGTCGCAGCCCACGCCGCCGGGCCTGGGGAGCAACGTCTTCAAGGACCGTGGGGCGATCGACCGCGTCGATTTCCTCCAGCCCTCGCTGGCGATCGTCGAGCCGCTCGACGACCGCAACACCAGCCCCGTGGACCGCGACCCGGCGCCCAACGCCGTGCGCCTGGAGCGCGAGGATGCGGTCAACATCACCACGTTCGCGCTGCAGGTTTCCGACATCGGCGTCGGGATCGACCGGGCCACGGTCACCAAGGACGCCTTCACACTGCGGCGCGACGGCGTGCTCCTCACCGAGGGCGTCGACTACCTGTTCCGCTACATCGAGAACACCAACCGCGTGGTGTTCGAGTCGAACTCGACCTACCCACTGGGCACCTACGTGATCGGTACGACCACGCGGGCCACGGTCGGCAGCACGGTCGGGTTGCTCACGGATCTCGCCAACAACACGCTCCTCCCCAACAAGACCGACGGCTCGACCAGCTTCCAGATCGCGCTGGCCGACATCCCCGGGGTGCCGACCGGCGTGACCGGCACGCGCGGCGATTCCCAGGTGCGTCTCTCGTGGCAGGCCCCGGCCAACCCCGGCGGCACGCCGGTGACCGACTACCTGATCGAGTACTCCGCCGACAGCGGTGTCACCTGGCTGCCGTTCGCCGACGGGGTGTCGGCCGCGACGACCGCGACCGTCACCGGCCTGACCAACGGCGTGAACTACGTGTTCCGCGTCACCGCCCAGAACGCGGTCGGCGTCGGCAGCCCGTCGGATCCGTCGGCACCGGTCAAGCCGCTCGCCCCCGCCTCGGCGCCGACCAATCTCCAGGTGACGCTCGGCACCGGGCAAGCGGTGCTCACCTGGGGCGTGCCCGCCTCGGCCGGCGGTTCCACGATCACCGACTACCGGGTGGAGTCGAGCATCGACAACGGCTTGACTTGGACGACCGTGGCCGACGGCGTCTCCACGGCGACCACCGCCACGGTGCCGGGCCTGGTCAACGGCACGACCTACCGGTTCCGCGTCGCCGCCATCACCGAGATCGGTCCGGGGGCCTACTCGGCCCCGTCGGCGGCCGTGACGCCGACGGCGGCGCCGGCCGCGCCGGCCGGGCTCACCGCCACGATCGGCGACCGGTTCGTCGATCTCCGCTGGGCCAACATCGATACCGGTGGCCTGCCAGTGACCGACCACGTGATCCAGTACAGCACCGACGGTGGCACCAACTGGACGACCTACCCGCACCCCGCCTCCGGGGCGACGTCGATCCGCGTCGGCGGCCTGACCAACGGCCAGGCCTACGTGTTCCGCGTGGCGGCCACCAACGCCACGGGTACCAGTCCGTTCTCGGCCAATGCCGGACCGGTGACCCCGCTGGCTCCGGCCACGGCCCCCACCGGCGTGACCGGCACGCCGGGTGACCGGCAGGTGGTCCTCGTCTGGAACGCGCCCACCGACAACGGTGGCGCCCCGGTCACCGACTACACAGTCGAGTACCGCCTGGCGTCGGGCGGCGGGTGGCAGACGTTCGCCGACGGCGTGTCGGCGACGACCACCGCCACGGTGACGGGCCTGGTCAACGGCACGAGCTACGTCTTCCGGGTCACGCCGGTCACGGCCTACGGCCCCGGCGCCCAGTCGCTGGTGTCGGCGGCCGTGACCCCGGTGACGGTGCCCACGGTGCCGGGCGCACCGTTCGGCGTCCGCGGCGACAGCCTGGTGTCGCTGTCGTGGACGGCGCCGGTCGACGACGGCGGCACGCCCGTGACCGATTACGTGGTGCAGTACCGCGTGAACCAGACCGGGACGACGTGGCAGACGTTCGCCGACGGAGTGTCGGCGGGAACCTCGGCCACGGTGACCGGCCTGACCAACGGCACGAGCTACGTCTTCCGCGTGCTGGCGGTCAACGCTGCGGGCAACAGTGCGGCGAGCGGCGAGTCGGTGGCGGTCACGCCGCTGACCCTGGCCGGGGCGGTGCAGGGGCTGGCGGTGGTGCCGGGCAACGGGCAGTTGGCCGTCACCTGGGCCGCACCGCTGACCACCGGCGGGGCGCCAGTGAGCGACTACGTGATCCAGTACCGGCCCGACGTGGCCGGCGCGGTGTGGACCACGTTTACCGACGGCACTTCGGCGGTTCCGGGCACGACGATCACGGGGCTCACCAACGGCACGCGATACATCGTCCGCGTGGCGGCTGTCAATCCGGTGGGCATCGGACCGTTCGTCGAGTCGGCGGCGACCGCGCCCTTCACGGTGCCGGGTGCCCCGACCGGGGTGACGGGCACCGTGGGTGATGGCCGGGTGAACCTCACCTGGACGGCGCCTGCCGCCACGGGTGGGTCACCGGTGACCGACTATCTTGTCGAGTACCGGTTGAACGCGGCGGGGAGCACGTCGTGGACGTCGTTCCCGCGGAGTCCGTCGACGGCGACGAGCGCCGTGGTGACGCCGCTGGTCAACGGCCAGTCGTACGTGTTCCGCGTGACGGCGATCAACGGGGCCGGCAGCGGCACGCCGAGCGCGGCCAGCGCCGTGTTCACGCCGGTGACGGTGCCGGGGGTGCCGACCGGGCTCGTGGCCACGGCGGGCGACAGCCAGGCGACGCTCAGTTGGACGCCGCCGGCGACGACCGGCGGCAGCCCGATCACCGACTACGTGGTGGAGTACAAGCGGCTGTCGGACGCCAACTGGACGACGTTCACGCGGAGTCCGTCGACCACGCCGGGTGCCGTCGTGACCGGGCTCACCAACGGCTTCAACTACGAGTTCCGGGTCACGGCGAAGAACGCCCAGGGGCTGGGGACGCCGTCGGCGAAGAGCAACGGCGTGACCGTGCGGGGTCTGCCCGGTGCGCCCACGGGGGTGACGGGAACCCGCGGTGACAGCCGGGTGACGGTCACCTGGACGGCGCCTGGAAGCAACGGCGGTGCGGCGATCACCGACTACCTCGTGGAGTACCGCCTGCTGCGGAACACCACGTGGACACCGGTGGTGCGCCCCGCCTCGACGGCGACCAGTGCCGTGGTGACGGGTCTGGTCAACGGCAACAACTACGCGTTCCGGGTGACGGCGCGGAACGTCGTCGGCCTCGGTCCGGCGTCGGCCGAATCGGCCGGTGTGACGGTGTACGGCACGCCGTCGGCCCCGACCGGGGTGGTGGGGGTGAGTGGCGACCGCCAGGTGTCGCTCACGTGGAGCGCCCCGAGCAGCAACGGCGGCATGGCGATCACCAACTACATCGTGGAGTACCGCCGGGCGAGCGAGTCGGCGTGGACGACCTTCGTGCGGCCCGCCTCGACGGCGACCAGTGCCGTGGTGCCCGGTCTGACCAACGGTGCCAGCTATTTCTTCCGCGTCACGGCGGTGAACGTGGCGGGCAACAGTGCCCCGTCGGCACAGTCGGCGGCGGTTACGCCGCTGGCGGTGCCCACGGCTCCGTCAGGGGTGACGGGGACCGGCCGCGGTGGCTCGGTGACCCTGCAGTGGGTGGCGCCGTCCGACAACGGTGGGGCGGCGATCACCGACTACGTGATCCAGTACCGGGTGAACCTCACCGGGACGGAGTGGGTGACGGTGTCGCGGGCCCCGTCGACGGCGACGTCGGCGATCCTCAGCGGGTTCACGGTGCGGACCGGCCACTTGTTCCGGGTCGCGGCGGTGAATGCCAAGGGGACCAGCGCCTGGTCGGCGATCGGCGGGCCGATCAATCCGTTCTCGAGCTGAGCGGGCCTGTCTCGCACGACGTTTTCGGATCGCCGTTGTCGTCACGCTGGCAGGCTGGGGGGGTTACGCTGTCTCGGGGGTGGTCGCTGCCCGTAGGGTCGATGACAGCTCCCCCCCGTTTCCCACTCCGCGCGACCGTCATTCGACGAACCACGGTCACGACCGATGCGACCGGACGACGAAATCTCCCGGGAACAATTCCCCCTGGGAGGATCATCACGTCATGAACGCTTGGTTGGATCGCGGCAGGGGTGCCGTCCGTGCCGGTCGCACCGGGGGCTTGATCGGCGGGTTCCGCTCCCGCCGCCAGGGTGGCCGCGGGCTGTGTGGCGCGGTGGGCCTGGCCTGGCTCGCTTTGGTGACGGCGACGGCCGGTGCCCAGGGGTTCGACGAACTGCTCGGCCCCACCGGCCCCGGGGAGCCGGTCGGGGGTGATGCATCGATCATGGTGCCCGCGGACGACGTCGGGGCCGACGACGGGGCCGTGGTCCTGCCCCCCTCGGCCGACGAGATCAGCGACGAGGGAGCCGAGGCGGTCGTCGTCGACGGCAGCGGGGGGATCACCGAGGGTTTTGCCGCAGGGATGGGGCGGATCGTCGGCGTGTGGCCGATGACCGGCGGCGGCAGCGGCTGGTTTCCCGCCTCCGGCATCGGTGGCGGTGAGGTGATCGACTCCACCGGCGTCGTCAACGGCTGGTTCCTCCCCACCGATCCGCGGTGGCAGGTCCAGGTCGACGCCCTCATGCTCTGGCAGAGCAACCTCAACAGCCGGCCATTGTTCGTGGAAACCGCTCCCGCCGGCCGCACGGCCCTCGACGCCAACCAGGCGCTCAACGACGTGGCGGTCGGCCCCCGCGTCGGCGTGCTCATGAACCTCGACCCGGTGTATGCGATCGAGGGCAACTATTTCACCGTCCGTAGTTTCTCCGGCGAGCAGTCGACGCCGCACACCCAAGGCGGGTATCAGCAGGTCAACCTCGCTGGCTACAACTTCGCCGACATCAACTGGGGCCAGGTCATCAGCCGCGGCCAGATCCAGTCGGCCGAGCTCAACTGGCGCCGGCGGACCTGCGGCCCGATCACCTGGCTGGCCGGCTTCCGCTGGGTGGAGTGGAACCAGACCTTGACCATCAACGACCAGTACACCGACACCACCGCCACGCCGCCGGTCGGCACCGACCAGTTCGTGACCGGCGTCGCCAACGACCTGTACGGCGGCCAGGCGGGCATGGACGTGGTGCTGTGGAACGACGGTGGCCCGGTGAAGCTCAGCGCGGTCGGCAAGGCGGGCGTGTTCTACAACACCGCGCTGCAGCGCACGACCGTCACCTTCGCCGGCGCACCGGTCGGTCCGCTCGCCGCGGCCGCCGACCAGACGTCGTTCTTCGGCGAGCTCGGCATCCTGGGCACGGTGCGGCTCAACAAGTGGTGGAGCTGGCGGGCCGGCTACAACTTCTTCTGGCTCAGCGGCGTGGCTGTCCCCTCCGACCAGCTCTCGATCACCAACGCCAACCTGTCCGCGGGCCCGGCGTCGGTGCTCGTCAACACCAACGGCAGCGTGCTCCTCAACGGCGCTTCGACCGGCCTCGAGGCGCGGTGGTGACTGGCGGCGGCGGACCTGCTGCGGCACCGGTCACTGCCGGTGAGGCGGCTGTGAACGCCCGCAGGGCTTCGCCGGTGTGGCTGCGGAGCTGGGGGGCTCCGGCGCCGCCGGCGGAGCCCTGCTGCTTTTCCCACCGCGTGGCGTGGATGATGACGTCCTCCGGCGGCCCGGTCACCACCACGCGCCCCCCGCCGTCGCCCGCCTCCGGGCCCATGTCGATGACCCAGTCGGCGGCGCTGATCACCTCCAGGTTGTGCTCCACCACGAGCACGGTGTTGCCGGCGGCCACGAGGCGGTCGAGGACGACGAGGAGCTTCTCGATGTCGGCGAAATGGAGGCCGGTGGTGGGCTCGTCGAGGATGTAGAGCGTGCGGCCGGTGCCCGGTTTGGCCAGTTCGCGGGAGAGCTTCACGCGCTGCGCCTCGCCTCCGGAGAGTTGCGGGGCGGGCTGGCCGAGGGTCACGTAGCCGAGGCCGACGTCGACGAGCGTGTCGAGGATCCGGGCCACCTGCGGCACGGTGGCGAAGAAGGCCGCCGCCTCGGCCGCGCTCATCCGCAGCACGTCGGCGATCGACCGGCCGTGCCACGTGGCGGCGAGGGTCTCGGCGGCGTAGCGGCTGCCGTGGCAGTGCTCGCACTCCACCCACACGTCGGGGAGGAAGTGCATCTCCACGCGCCGCTGCCCGAGGCCCTCGCAGGCCTCGCAGCGCCCCCCCGCCACGTTGAAGCTGAACGAGCGCGGCGTGAGCCCGCGGGTCTTGGCCCCGGGTACCTTGGCGAACAACTGCCGGATGTGGTCGAAGACGCCGGTGTAGGTGGCGGGCGTGGAGCCGGGGGTGGTGCCGATCGGCTCCTGGTCGACGAGGATCACCTTGTCGACCAGGTCGAGCCCGGTGATCGAGCCGTGCCGGCCGGGTTGCTCGCGCGCCGCGTGCAGCCGCCGCGCCAGCGCCCGCCACAAGACCTCGAGCACCAGCGACGTCTTCCCCGATCCGCTCGGGCCGGTGACCGCCGTGAGCACGCCCAAGGGAACGTCGACGTCGATCCCCTTGAGGGTCCGGTGGGTGGCGTCACGGACGCCGATCCAGCCGGTCGGCTCGCGGCGCCCCTCGCGGGCGACGCGCGAAAGCGCCGTGTCACAGGCCCGCCGCCGGCCGATGTACGGGCCGGTGACGCTCTCCGGTTCCTCGACCAGGGCCGCGGGCGTGGCCCGGGCCACGATCCGGCCACCTTCGCGGCCACTCCCCGGACCGAAGTCGAGGGCATGGTCGGCCGCCGCCACGACGTCGCGGTCATGTTCGACGACCACCAGCGTGTTGCCCAGTTCCCGGAGCGTGCCCAGGGCGCGGATCAGCCGGTGGGTGTCACGCGGATGGAGGCCGATCGTCGGCTCGTCGAGCACGTAGAGCACGCCTGTCAGCCCGCTGCCCACCTGGGCCGCCAGGCGGATCCGCTGCATCTCCCCGCCGGAGAGGCTGCCGGCGGGCCGGGCCAGATCGAGGTACTCGAGGCCCACGTCGACGAGGAACCGGACGCGCGACACCAGCTCGCGGAGGAGGTCGCCGGCGATGGTGCGCTCCGCCGCGGAGAGCGCCACCCCCTCCAGCTCCCCGAGAAGCCGCCCCAGCGGCATCCGGCACCACACGTCGAGGGGCCGGCCCCACAGCGTCACCGCGGAGGCCACGTCGGCCAGCCGGCTGCCGCCGCAGCCGCTGCAGGGCACCTCCCCCATCACGGCATCGACGCGCGCCCGCAACCCCACCACCTGCCGGGCCGCCTCCTCGCAGGCTGCCTCCAGCCCCTTGAAGCGGAAGGCGAACCACGGGCCGGAGCCGGCCACACCGCGGGGCCGGGGGACCTCGATCCAGCGGTCACCCGTCCCCTCGAAGAGCACGCGCTGCTGCAGGCCGGAGAGCTCCGCGAGGGGCACGTCGAGCGGCAATCCCGTGGCGCTCGCCAGGGCCGCGAGCAGCGCCCGGCTCACCGGAGCGGCGAGCCCCGGCCACAGGTCGAGAGCCCCGTCGGCGAGGCTCCGCGACGGATCGCGCACCAGGGCCCCGTGCTCGACGCCGGTGCGCGTGCCCAGGCCGTCGCACTGCGGGCACCAGCCGAGCGGGCTGTTGAAGGAAAACTGCCGCGGCTCCAGGGGCCGGAAGCCGCGCCCGCACTGTGGGCAGGCGAGCAGGCGGCTGGCGACCTCGACCGGCCAGTCGGGCTCGTCCCGCCCCTCCACGGCGCGGGCCACGAGCATCGTCCCGCCGCCGGCGGCGAGGGCCGCCTCGACCGATTGGGCCAACCGGCTCCGCGCCGCATCGACCGTCACCCGGTCGATGACGATCTCGATGCGGCTGCGGCGCCGCTTGTCGACCTGCGGCGACTCGTCGAGGCGCACGGTGCGGCCGTCGATGCGCACGCGCACGTGGCCGGCCGCGCGGAGGGAGGCAAACAAAGCTTCGGGTGTCTGGCCCGGTCGCGGCTCGACCGGCGCCAGGAGGAGGAGGCGCGTGCCCGCCGGCAGGGCGACGAGCCCGTCCACGATCTGGTCGACGCTCCGGCCGCCGACCGGGATCCGGCAGTCGGGGCAGTGGAGCTGACCGAGCCGCGCCGCCAGGACGCGGAAGTGGTCGTACATCTCGGTGAGCGTGCCCACGGTCGAACGTGGCGTGCCCCCCGTGGAGCGCTGCTCGATGGCCACCGCTGGAGAAAGGCCCTCGATCCGTTCGAAGAGCGGCTTGGGCACCTGGCCGACGAATTGCCGGGCGTAGGGGGAGAGGCTTTCCACGTAGCGCCGCTGCCCCTCGGCGTAGAGCGTGTCGAAGGCCAGGGAGGTCTTGCCGGAGCCGCTCGGCCCACAGCACACGGTGAGCGCCCCGCGCGGGATGTCGGCATCGACATTGCGGAGGTTGTGCTGGCGGGCGCCGCGGATGGTGATCGACGGTGGCCCGGGATCGATCGACGCGGCGGTCGCGCGCTCGAGCGCGTGCCGGTCGGTGTCGGCCGCGGGGGCCTTGCGCCGGCGGGACACCGGCGTGGCCGCCGCGAGCGACTCCGCCGCGGCGAGCACGGGAGCCAGCGCCCGCCCCGTGGCCGAGCCGCGCACCTTGGCGATCCGCTCCGGCGTGCCGGTGGCCACCACCCGGCCTCCGCCGGCGCCCCCTTCCGGGCCGAGGTCGATGCAGTGGTCGGCGCGCTTCACCACATCGAGGTTGTGTTCCACCACCAGCACGGTGTTGCCGCCGTCGACCAGTCGCTCCAGCACCGTGAGGAGCTGCCGCACGTCGGCCATGTGCAGGCCGGTGGTCGGCTCGTCGAGAATGTAGAGCGTGCGGCCGGTGGACCGCTTGGCCAGTTCACGGGCCAGCTTGACGCGCTGCGCCTCCCCGCCCGAGAGCGTCGGCGAGGGCTGGCCGAGGTGGAGGTAGTCGAGCCCCACGTCGCACAGCGTGCCGAGCTTGCGGGCGATGTCGGGGGCGTCGGCGAACAGGTCGCGGGCCTCGCCGATTTCCATCCCCAAGAGATCGGCGACGTGCCGCCCCTTCCACCGCACCTCGAGCGTGTCGCGGGCGAAGCGCGCCCCACCGCACACCTCACAGGTCACCCACACGTCGGCGAGGAAGTCCATGTCGAGGCGCACCGATCCGTTGCCCTCGCAGGCCTCGCAGCGCCCGCCGGGCACGTTGAAGCTGAAGCGACCCGCCTTCCAGCCGCGCTGCTTCGCTTCGGGCAGCATCGTCAGCAGGTCGCGGATGTCGTCCCACACCTTGACGTAGGTCGCCGGATTGCTGCGCGGCGTGCGCCCGATCGGTGACTGGTCGATGACGATCACCTTGTCGACATGCTCGGTGCCTTCGAGGGCGGCGAACCGACCGGGACGGGCGGCCTCGCTGCCGAGCACCTGCCGCAGCGCCGGCTCGAGCACGTCGCCCACCAGCGAGCTCTTTCCACTGCCCGACACGCCGGTCACACAGACGAGTAGCCCCAGTGGGATTTCCACGTCCACGCCGCGGAGGTTGTTGTGCTCCACGCCACGGAGGGCGAGCGAGGGCCCGACGGGCCGGCGACGGCGGGCGGGTACGGCGATCGTCTCGCGCCCGGCGAGGAACGCCCCGGTGAGGCTCGCCGGCGTGGCGGCGACCTCGTCGGGCGTGCCCACCGCCACCACCTCGCCGCCGCGCTTGCCCGGACCGGGGCCGAAGTCGACCACCCAGTCGGCGGCCCGGATCGTCTCCTCGTCGTGCTCGACGACGATGACCGTGTTGCCCTTGTCACGGAGGGCCGCCAGGGCGCCGAGGAGCCGGCTGTTGTCGCGCGGGTGGAGGCCGATCGACGGCTCGTCGAGGACGTACAGGACCCCGGAGAGCCCCGATCCGATCTGGGCCGCGAGGCGGATCCGCTGGCTTTCGCCACCGGAGAGGGTGGGGGCGCGGCGCTCGAGGGCCAGGTACCCGAGCCCCACCTGGTCGAGGAACTCGAGCCGACCGCGGATCTCCTTGAGGAGCTCGACCGCGATCGTGGCCTGGGTGTCGTCGAGGACCAGGTCGGCGAGGAACGCGCGGGCATCGGCGATGGGCAGGGCGCAGAGGCCGTCGAGCGAAAGCTCCGCGGGGAACCGGGGCGGGCCACCGCGGCCGCCGCCGGCGCGGGCCGCGGTGCGGATCCGCACCG
>RFRL01000144.1 GCA_009924545.1 Planctomycetia bacterium
CCCGAGGTGCAGCGATGACCACCAACCACGATGGGCGGTGCGGAGTTTTTCCAGCGCGTAGCGCCAACGACTGGCGGCGGTGTTGACGCTCACGCCGAGCGTCGCGGCGATCTCGGCCAGCGAGAGCCCGCCGTCGGTCTTCAGCAGCACCACCGCGCGCTGGTCCTGCGGGAGCGCCGCCACCGCGGCGGCCAGCTCGTCGTCGGGAGCCGGGGCCGGCCCGGCCACCGGTCCATGCGGGCCGGACCCCTCGACCGTGCGCTCGCGGAGGCGGTCGAGCGTGGCGCGCCGCGCGGTCGCCTGACGCCGGCGCCGGAACACCGTGTGGCGCAGGGCGGTGAACATGTAGCCCTCCAGATCACTCACCGCCCCGAGCCGGTCGCGCCCCCGGGCGAGTGCCACGAACAGGTCCTGCACCGCGTCTTCCGCCTCGTGATCGCTGCCGGTGAGGAGCCGGGCGGCGGCCAGGAGCCGGCCCCCGAGCCGGTCGTAGAGCCGGGCGTAGGCCGCCGGGTCTCCCGCCACGAGGCTCGTGATGTCGGCGTTCACCGTGCGGCACTCCGCGAGGTCGTCGTCTTCATGGAGGCGCGCCACCGGCGGAATTGTCTACCCGCCCATCCGGCTTCTGTTCACCGGCTTCTGTTCAGCCGCTCCACCCCCTATTCTGATCTCCCTGGGCCGTGGAGGTGCCGATGGACCGATTCGCGTTTTGCCGACGATTCGCGCTGGCACGGTGCGCGGCCTGGGGGCTCGCCCTGTGGGGCACGGCCGCCCTCGCCGCCCCCCCGGCGGCAGACCCCTTCGACGGCCGGTCGCTGGCCGGCTGGATGGCGGCCGACGGGAGTGAGGGGACGGCCGGCTGGGAGATCACCGACGGCGTCTTCCACCTCCGTTCCGACGCGGTGCGGAAGGAGAACGGCGCCAAGGCGGGGCACCTGGTCACGCGCGAGACGTTCGGTGACTTCCAACTCGCCTTCGAGTGGAAGGTGGCCCCCGGCGGCAACAGCGGGATCAAGTACCGCGTGCGGCGCTACGGCACGCGCTGGCTCGGCTGCGAGTACCAGATCTACGACGACGTTGGGGCGCGAGTCATCCCCGACCGCAACCGCTCCGGCGCCCTCTACGACCTGTTCGAACCGGCCGCCGACAAGGTGCTCCATCCAGCCGGGGAATGGAACAGCGCGCGGATCCTCGTGAAGTCCGGCCACGTCGAGCACTGGCTCAACGGGCAGCGGATCGTGAGCGCCGATGTCGGCAACCCGGAATGGGAGCGGCGGATCGCCGAGAGCAAGTTCAACGACGTGCCTGATTTCGCGCGAAATACCCGTGGTCGGTTCATGCTCACCAGCCACGGCAGCGAGGTCTGGTACCGCAACTTCCGCTTCGAGCCGTTCGGCGAGTAGGGCCCGGTGGACGGCGCCGTGAACGCGGCGCTCGCCTGAGTGAACGCGGCGCTCGCCGCGGACGGCAGAAGTCTCCGCTGTGTTGCTTGGCCGCTGGCGCGGGTGGGCAGGATAGCCCAATGCTCGTCGAGCTTCCGCCGATCCGCGGCTCGCTCGCCCGATGGGCATGCGCCCGGAGAAGGGCGCGGATGGGGCGGGATCGGTGTGGAATTGCGGGTGCCCCGGGGGGTGGCAACTGGCTATCCTGGTGGTGTGGATCCCATGCCGCGGAGCGAATCACCATGGCAGACGAGCAGGATGGCGGCGGCCCCAAGCCCAGTGCGGTGGAGGTCGCCAAGACCGCGAGCAACTACCTCCGCGGTGACATCGCCAAGGAGCTCGTCGACGGGGCCCCCGGCTTCGGGAAGGGGAGCATCCAGCTGCTGAAGAACTTCGGCACCTACCAGCAGGACGACCGCGAGCAGCGGAAGAGCCGGGAGGGGGCCAAGAGCATCCGCGAGATCAGCTTCATGATCCGCACCTGCGTGCCGGGGGGGAAGCTCACCGCCGCGCAGCTCCTCGCCGCCATCGACATGGGGGACGAGATCGGCAACGGTACGATCCGGCTGACGACGCGGCAGTCGATCCAGCACCATGGCGTGGTGAAGGGGGATCTGAAGGAGTTCATGCAGAAGGTCCACACCAACCAGATGACCACGCTCGCCGCCTGCGGCGACGTCGAGCGCAACATCATGTGCTGCCCGGCGCCGATCCACGGCGATTCCGTCCGCGACCAGATGCAGGCCAAGCTCGACGAGCTTGCCATCCATCTCGCCCCGCGGACGCGGGCCTACTACGAGATCTGGCTCACCGACCCGGAGACCGGTGAGAAGGAACGCGTGGCCGGCGGCCCGGAGGTCATCGAGCCGATCTACGGCCCCACCTACCTGCCACGGAAGTTCAAGACGGCCTTCGCGCTCCCCGAGGACAACTGCACCGACGTCTACGCCAACGACCTCGGCTTCATCGTCGTCCACGACGAGGGGCGGATCCTCGGCTACAACGTCGTCGCCGGCGGTGGGATGGGGGTGACGCCGAGCGCCGCCAAAACCTTCCCTGCCTTGGCCAAGCGGTTGGGATTCGTGCCCCCCGAGGATGTCCTCGGGATCGCCGAGGCGATCGTCAAGGTGCAACGCGACTTCGGCAACCGCTCCGACCGGAAGGTGGCCCGTCTCAAGTACACGATCCACACGATGGGGCTGGACAACTTCCGGGCCAAGGTCGAGGAGTATTTCGGGAAGCCGCTCGCCCCCTGCCACCCGGCCGACGTCCACGGCTTCGACGACCACATCGGCTGGTTCGAGCAGGGGGATGGAAAATACTTCTACGGCTTCAACGTCGAGAACGGCCGGATCGTCGACCGCGACGGCTTTCAGTTGAAGACGGCCATCCGCAAGATTCTCCGCGAGCTCTCACCGGGGGTGCGGATCACGGCCCACCAGAGCCTGTTGTTCACGGGGCTTGCGGCCAGCGACCGCGACCGGATCGCCGAAATTCTCCATGCCCATGGGGTGAAGACCTCGGAGGAGATCTCGACGCTACGGCGCTGGAGCATGGCCTGCGTGGCGCTCCCCACGTGCGGCCTCGCCGTCGCCGAGAGCGAGCGCGTGCTGCCCGGGCTCATCGACAGCCTCGAACCGGAGGTGGCGAAGCTCGGGCTCTCGCACGAGGCCTTCACCGTTCGCATGACCGGCTGCCCCAACGCCTGTGCCCGCCCCTACAACTCCGACATCGGCATCGTCGGGCGGACGGCGGGGAAGTACACCCTGTTCCTCGGCGGCCGGCTCCTCGGCGACCGGCTCAACGAGCAGTACAAGGACGTGGTGCCGTTCGAGGAGTTGTGCCGGGAGATCACCGCGGTGCTCGCTTGCTACAAGGCGGAGCGGCACGGCGGGGAGACCCTCGGCGACTTCTGCCATCGCAAGGGGATCGAGGGGGTGCGCACGTGGGCCGACGAGTGGCTCGCCGGCGCCCGGGGCCACGGGTGATCGCCACGGGGTGAACCGGCGGGCCGAAGACCGCCTGGCGGGTGGGCGAGCACCACTTGTGGGTGGTATGCTCCCGGAGCGAGTCACCGCCGGGGCGCGGTGGACCGTGCCTCAACCGGGGTGATGCCATGCGACGCTGGGGACGGATCTGGTTCGGGCTCGATGAGCCGGTCGACCGTGCCACCTACGCGGCCAGCGGCCTGGGCCTGGCGGTTTTCAAGTACGCCGTGGAGGCGCTCGTCATCGGCGTGACGACTGGCCACAGGCTCACGCCGCTGGAGTTCGTCAGTCCGTCGATCGTCACCCGGATGTCGATCCTGGAGCAGGCCCCGCAGTGGCTCGGGCTCGCGCTGGCGCTGTGGACGGTCCCCTTCGTGTGGATCGCGCTGTCGATGAGCTTGCGGCGGGCCTACGCCGCGGGGCTGTCCCCCTGGCTGGGAACGCTCGTGCTCTTGGCGCCGGTCAATTTCGTCGTCATGGCGATCCTCGCGTTTTTGCCCGACGCCCGGCCGACCGCCGGCTCGGCGACCGATCCGGTGAAGGGCGATCGCCTCCCGGGGCCGCTGGGAAGCACCCAGCCGGGTATGTTTGCCGTGATGGCCAGTCTTGCGGTGGGAGCCGTGTCGTTGGCCTCGGGTCTGTACGTTTTCCACTCGTACGGAGGGGTGCTGTTTTTCGGGACGCCGCTCGTGATGGGGATGGTGTCCGGATACGTGTTCAACCGCCCTGTGTCACGATCGATCGGGGCAACGCTCAAAATCGGGCTCCTCGTCATGCTGCTGGCCGGCGGAGTGCTCCTCGTCTTCGCCCTCGAGGGGATCATCTGCCTGGTGATGGCCGTGCCGATCGTCATGCCGATGGCCCTCGCCGGGGCGATCCTCGGCAAGTGGGTGGCCGATTGCACGTCCGCCGTCATGAGTCAACTCGTGGGGGTCGTGCTGGCGATCCCGTTCCTCGCCGGTGCCGAGGCGCTCACGCGGCAGATCCCCGAGCGGGTCGTGCTCACGACGGTCGAGGTCGATGCCCCGCCGGAGGTGGTGTGGCAGCGGATCGTCGAGTTTCCCGATCTCCCGGCGCCCACCGACTGGTTCTTCCGCTGCGGGATCGCCTGTCCGATGCGCGCCCGGATCGAGGGGACGGGGGTCGGGGCGGTGCGGCACTGCGAGTTCTCCACCGGCGACTTCGTCGAGCCGATCACCGCCTGGGAAGAGCCGGTGCGGCTCGCCTTCGACGTGGTCGATCAGCCCGACCCGATGGTGGAGCTGACCCCCTGGCGGCACGTCCATCCTCCGCATCTCGAGGATCGCTCGCTCGAGAGCCAGCGGGGGGAATTCCGGTTGATCGATCTGGGGGACGGGCGGACCCGGCTCGAGGGACGCACCTGGTACACCTTCGACATGCATCCCCAGATCTACTGGACGCTGTGGAGCGATTTCTCCATCCATCGGATCCACCGCCGCGTCCTCGACCACATCAAGCGCCTCGCCGAGGCTGACGCCGCGGCTGGACTTCACCCACGGCCGGTCAGCGGCCCGTGAGCGCTTCAGGCCTGGTGAGCACGAACATGTGGCCGTGGTCGCTCGTCACGATCACCACCGTGCCGTCCCAGCCGCCGTGGGCCTCGATCCAGCCGACGAGGGCCCGGAAGGCCTCGTCGCCGGACAGCGCCGCGCCGATGGCGCCGTCGAGATTGTTGCCGTGGGCCGCCCAGTCGACGTCCCCCGCCTCGACCATGAGCCAGAAGCGGCCGCGGGCGGCGAGCACGTCGAGGGCCGCCACCGTCATCTCGGCGAGGGTGGGGTTCTCGGCGATGTCGGCGGGTGTGTAGCGGATCGGTTTGGAGTATTTCCGCTTCAGTCCGTCGAGGCGCTCACGCTCGGCCTCGGGGAGGAACACCGGGTCGAAGCCTCCGTCGGCGGTGGCGAACGGGAGATTGCCCTCGGCCGTGCCGAAGAACCCGCACAGCCGCCGGCCGTCGGCCACGCACGCCCGCGCCGCCGCGGTGAGCACCTCCGTGCCGTCGCGGCCGGCCGTGCGCAGCGCCAGCCGGTAGCGGCCGCCGGACCGCGCGTCGATCGCGGCCAGCGTGCTCTCGGCGATGTACTTGTTGCCCGGCTCGAAGTTCGTGCCCTGCTGCTGCCTCTCCTTCTCCTGCTCGGCGGCCGCGACATCGACCCCCCAGCCACCGCCGATGGCCACGTCGAGACCGGGGAGCGCGGTACCGCGGTGCGCGATCGAGCGCTCACCGAGCATGTCGCGGGAGATGTCCTGATAGTCGTCGCGCGAGACGTTGTTGGCGTAGGCGCAGGCGGGTGTGGCGTGCGGGATCGGCACGCTCGACACGATGCCCACGGCGAAGCCCTCGCGCTGCAGGCGCCGGGCGATGGGCTCGATCTGGCCGCCGGCGGGATCGACGTTGATGGCGTCGTTGTAGGTCTTCCGACCGGTGCACAGCGCGGTGGCCGAGGCGGCCGAATCGGTGATCGCATGGGGGCGATCGCGGTCCTTGCCGATGAGGTAGGTGGGGGTGGCGGCGGCATCCCACGGCGTACGGCCACCACGGCCGGGGTCGTAGCCCCCGGGGGTCTTGCCGCCCGGGATGGTCACCGCCTGGGCGTCGGCGTCGACTTTCGTGCCGTCGTTGGCGGGGCTGGTGACGCAAAGGCCGAAATCGGTGACCGTGCCGGCGTAGTCCTGGAACGACAGCCCCTGGCCGCGGCCCTCAGCATAGGCCACGGTACCGGTCTTGGCGATCGCGGCACAGCGGGTGAGGGTCCAGTCCATGCCGTCGAAGACGAACAGCACCACGCGCTTCGCCCCCCGGGCCACGGCCTGTTCCTGGAGGCGATGGACGTCGGTCTGGTCGAACCATGTGGCCGCGGGATCGAGCGTGGCCTCCGGGAGGCGACCGTAGAGGGTCTCGAGGCGGGCGGCGTCGCGGTAGACGCTGTTGGTGCCGCCGACTGCCGCCAACGTCACGCCGAACGAGTAGACCGGGATGAGGCGGTTGGAGTGGTTTGACCAGGACACGTAGCGGTCGGGTTGATCGCCCCAGAAGCCCCACGCGGCGCTGCCTTCGGTTTCGGCACGCCACTGCAAGGCCGCGATCGTGTCGCCGTGGCTCGGTGCTCCCGCGGCCACAGCCGCCGGTGGCACAGCGGCCACGGGCGACTGCGGCCCTGCAGCCGGCGACTGGCTCCAACCCTGCGCGCCATGCAGTGCCAGGGACAGGGCCGGCACGAGAATCAGGATCGGGAAACGCATCACAGGCCTCCGCGGGGAGTCGGGGCCACCGGTACCACCCGCGACGCACCCGCCACGCGGGCCGCCAGGGTGCGTCCGCCTCACGCCGGAACATCATCCCATATCGGACACCACAGGGGCAGCCGGGGGAACAGCCAGGTCGCGAAGCGCACCGCCGCCTGCGTGGAGGGCACCATCGAACCACGGGCGACCGCGTCGAGCGGATCGCACTGACCGAGCACCAGCCGGGTCAGTTCGTCGGCCGAGAGCTTGAGGTAGCTGCGACCGATCCGCCCCACCTGGAGGCTCGCCCGGCCGTCGGCGACGACGATCGAACCGCGGAAGCCCGGCTGCCCGGAAGCCGCCGGGCAATCGAGGCCCAGTTCGACCGGATCGGCGACGCCACCGGCGGACAGCCGCGGGCCCATGGACGGCACGAGCGCCTCGAGGACCGCCTGCGGATCCTGGATCCGGGCCACGATCATCCGCTCACCCTGGACAGCGGTAGGCTCGCCGCCGGCCACCGCTGCATGGAGCGGATCGGCGGCGGCCGATTCGAAGGTGATCTCCTGACGGTCGTTCTCGATCGCCTCGGCACACACCCGGGCGAGGATCTCGCGCTCCACGCCGGGAAACTCCGGATCGGCGAGCAGTTCGAGCACACGATTCCCCGACTGGATGCAGTAGCCGACGATCCGCGCGCTGGTTTCGTGGAGGTCGTAACGATCCTGCCCCACCAGGGCCACCAGCAGCGAATCGAATCCCCCGCGGCTGACCAACCACCGGGAGTAGGCCTCGCCACGCTCGACCGGGCCGGCGAAGCGGCCGGAATTCTGCCCGTAGATCCGCAGGATCGCCGGGAGTTCGACGTGGCGCCATTGCCGCATCGTCACCACCTCGCCCTCGCGCTGGGGGGCGTCGAGGAGGCGGGCGAGGATCTCGGCCGGGCGCCCGGGCGTGGCCCGGTCGCGCCCCAGCACCGACCAGCCCAATTCCTGGAACGAGGCCGGGACCCGTGTCCGGGCGAAGGCGATGACCGCCCGTACCGCCGCCAGGCGCGCTTCCGCGGCGCGCACGAGGCGCTGCCCGTGGCCAGCGCCGCGGCATTCCGGCAGCACCATCACCCGATCCACCACCGCGCCCCGCAGCGGCACCCCACCCACCAGCAGCGTCCGCGGATGGATCTCCACGTGACCGACGATCCGTCCGGCCAGTCGGGCCACGAGCCGGTTGGCGGCGTCATGCTCCGGATGGTCGACCGCGGCATGGAACTCCGCCTTCGTGGGCGGGTGCGGCAGCGCCCCGAGGAGCTGGAGGATCTCCACCTGATCGGTCGCCCGCGCCGGCGCGACCTGGCACTCCTCGAGCATCCAGGCCGGCGGGGCCGTCCTGACGACGGGGTGTTCGGGAAGATGCCGGATCGCCTGTCGCCGCTTCGGCGTGCGGGTGCGGAACAGGGTGGCGGTCGGGCGGATGTCGATCGAGGCGATGCTCCCTTCCGTCACCTCAGCTCCGGTAGCGGCTGACCGGGAACACGCGGTGGCCGCGGGGCCACCTTCCGGGCGCACCAGCCCGTCACCCCGCGCGGCTTTCTGCCGGTTTTGCCGCCGCGACTCGGCCTTGGCGACAGACACGGCGACCACGAGTTGGCGGCCGGCCGCACGGTTGGCAGAGCGCCCGACCCGGCCACCGACCGGGCCACCGCCCGATCCACGGTCCGCCTGTTTCCCCGTCCGGTCCGCCCGCGCCATGGCTCCTCCGCTCCCTGGAGTGCGATCCCCAATCCGTTGGCGGACAAGATACGTCGCGATTCAACCCTTTTCCAGTAGCAGGAAGCGGCGCAGTTCGTTTTCCGGAAAAAAACACCATGGATAGTCCCGCGCCACGAGCAGCTTCCGCGCGCGCTGCCGGGCTGCCAGCGGTCCCGCGCGCGCCAGGAGAGTGCTGCGGAGGGGTGCGGCGTGCATGCAGAGGGCCGCGTTGACGGCGCGGATCTCGTGGCAGCGGCGCCGGGCCAACGTCACCGTCGGATGGGTCTCGATCCAGCGCCGCTTGCGCTCGACCAGTTCCTCGATCGCGGGCGACGTGGGCAGATGGCGTTCGGGGTGGAACTCGAGGTCGCGGAGTTGCCGGTGGATCCCGGCCAGTTCCCCTTGCGGGTCGCTGGCGGCGAGCCCGGGAAAGACATGCTCCACGGGCATGCGGAGCGTGCCGGTGACGACGGCATACCGGGGAGGCTCACAGCCGGTGAGTCGCTCGACGAGATCGTCGGTGAGCTGGTCGTAGGCGGCGCCGTGCACGAAGACGTCGGCCACCAGCAGCCGGGCCACGAGGGTCGTCACCAGTGCCCGGGGGCGCAGGCAGAGCCGGTGCTCCTCCAGGCGCGCCAGGGCATCGACCCATTTCGACGGCGACGTCTCCGGGGCGATGGGGAGTTCCACCCGCAGCGAATGCATGTCGGAGAGGAGCAACGTGCCCGCCGTGCCGACGTTGGCGAACACGCGCCGGCGCCGCGGCTCGTCGCGCGACCAGATCCACCAGGGAACCTCGAACCACGGACCCTCGCCGGTGCCACTGTCGCGCACCGCGAGATCGGGCACCGGCCGGCCCCGGCCGCGGATCCGGTGGCGCCGGCGGTGGGCGGTGAGGGAGGCGTTGTAGGCCTCGTGCACCTCCCGCGACCGCGACAAGAGCCAGCCCATCAGCACCATCACCGTGGGGAGGCGCACCAGTTCGCTGACCGGCAGTTCCAGCGTCTCGAGGCCCATGTGCCCCTCGAGGGCGTGCCGGGCCTGGGCGATGGCCAGGCCGAGACGGTGGCACGCGGCGGAGCGCTCCACCACCAGCGGCCACCACCGGGTGAGGATCGGATCGGGCACGAGCGGGCGGAGGAGGTCGGTGGCGCGGCGGCCGAAGCTCGTGAAGGTGGCGCCGTCGACGACGGGGCGCTCCTCCCAGGCCATCTCGTCGGCGGGCCCGTCGAATGGAAGGCTCTCCAGGTGGGCCTCGTCGGGGGTGCCCACCGGGATGCCGACGGTGGCATGCGTGCAGCGGTCGGTATCGACGACGAGATTGATCGCCGTGCCCCCCACCTCGCGGGCATAGGCATCGAGGAGCACGTTCTTCAGCCACACGCCGGGATGGAACAGTTCCGGTTGGTGCCCTCCCATGATGATCGGCCGGGCGATCCAGTCGGCCACGTCGGTAGGACGCTCGGCATCGCGGTAGCTGGCGGTGTAGGTGGCGGCGACGGTGAGTACCTCGCGCCGCGTCGCCGCGATCAACTCCCACAGCCGGAGGTCGCCGATGCGCGTGTCGAAGGCCGCGCGGAGGAGGCGGTTGTTGTCGACCAGTGCCTGGATACTGGCCGGGGCGCCGTTCGCGGCTGGCACGACCGGTGGGTCGATGAGCCGGGCGCCATTGGCCTCGGGGGCGCGGTGGGCGGTTCGTGGGATGGGCATGAACGGGTGCCGAGGTCACGGACCACCCAGGAGGTCGGGCACCGAGTCAGCAGTGTGCCGCCACGACGGCGTCTTTGGAAGTGACAGCGCTCGACGCGGCGGGGTGCGGGGCCGCCTCGCTCATCGCCGGGGTCGGGACGGCTGCCGCGCCGCGCACGGCGGTCTGGGCCCGATCGAGGACCACGCGGTAATGGGCCAGACGCGTTTCGGCGTCGTCGAGGGCCCCACCGAAACTCCGCGTCAGGTCGAGGTACAACAGCGGCACCGGCAATTCCTCGATGACCAGCCCCGCCGCCGCGGCCTGGACCCACACCTCGAGCGGCATCGCGTAGCCGGTTTCCGTCACGGTCAATGCCGCCAGGGCCCGCCGTGAGTAGGCCTTGAAGCCGCAGAAGGCGTCGGTGATCCGCAGGCCGAGGCGCTCGTTGATCTCGGACGTGATCGTGGCATTGATCCGCCGTCGGGCCTCGGGGGGCTGGCTGTCGCCGGGGAAGCGCCGCAGATAGCGACTGCCGCTGATGATGTCGGCGCCCACGGCGGGATCGGTGAGCGCGGCGAGAAACTCGGGGATCAGCCGCGGCTGGTGCTGCCCGTCGCAGTCGATCGTCACCAGTCCGTCCCAGCCCCCGGCGAGGGTTTCCCGGAAGGCCGTGGCCAGAGCCGCACCGTAGCCGAGGTTGGTCGGGTGGCGGACGACGCGCACATCGCCGCGGGACTCGTTCCGCGTTGCCAAGCGCCACGACGTGCCGTCAGTCGAACCGTCGTCGACGACCAGCACGTCGGGGGTGAAGCGGAGGACCTCGTCGAGCACGCCGTCGACGTGGGACACCTCGTTGAACACCGGCAGGGCCGTGAGGAACCGGGGCATGTCACTTCCGCCGTGGAGGGTCGGCCGGGCGCCGGCAACCAATACCCCCAAGTGTAGCGCCGCTTTCGGGCCGGGCAATCATTTCAGACCCGGTCAGCCACCCAGGTGAGCGGATCGCAGTCGGCACGACTGGTCAGGCAAACCACGCCCGGCAGGGCCGTGAGGAACCGGGGCATGTCACTTCCGCCGTGGAGGGTCGGCCGGGCGCCGGCAACCAATACCCCCAAGTGTAGCGCCGCTTTCGGGC